>JAZDLO010000187.1:0-4113 GCA_043801935.1 bacterium | reverse complement strand
AATGGACGAGGGTAGCGCGATGGCGCGTGGCTCGATGTGGCCTCTCGGCTCAGGTAAGTGCTTGAATCTTCAGGTGACGCCCTCCGCCCTCGACATTCACCTCGACGTTCGCTCGTGGACCGGCTCTCGCCCTATCATAGGAAGTGGACCAATGAATGGGGTCAGGCCAGCCTTGGAGATTTGGGAGGGCGAGGAGGCTAACGTTCTGGCAGCCCAGCAGGCTCTCTATCATCGGGCCAGGTGCAACCGGGCGGCGCGCCGGGGCGAATACAGCGCAGCGATGGAAACAGGAGGAGCATGACGGCAATTATCCCCCGACTCCAGCAACCTGTGCCATAGAGAGAGGGGGTGTCCAACATGGCACCCAATGCTGACCAGCCCAAGGCTCCGAAGGCGGGATCGGGCTCCAAGCCTGGATCCGCGGATGATCTGCAGTCGCTTCCCATGGCTGACCTGCAGACGAAGTTGGGGTCATCCCCGGACGGCCTCTCTCAAGCCGAGGCGCAGAAACGGCTGAGCCAATATGGGCCTAACGAGATTGAAGAGAAGAAAACCAACCAGTTCCTGAAATTCCTCACCTATTTCTGGGGTCCCATCCCGTGGATGATCGAAGTGGCTGTGGTTCTTTCGGCGGTGGCCCGGCATTGGCCGGACTTTGGCATCATCTTCGTTCTGCTTCTGGCCAACGCCGTGGTCGGATTCTGGGAAGAACACCAGGCGGGCAACGCCATCGCTGCCCTGAAGGCCAAGCTGGCGCTGACGGCCAAGCTGAAGCGTGATGGAAAGTGGATCACCTCCGCTTCGCGTGAGTTGGTGCCGGGCGACGTCATCCGCGTGCGCTTAGGCGAAATTGTGCCGGCGGATGCGCGCTTGCTCGAGGGCGACTCGGTGGAGGTGGATCAGTCGGCGTTGACGGGCGAGTCGCTGCCTGCCACCCGCAAAGCGGGGGAGGTGGTGTTTTCGGGATCGATCATCCGTCAGGGCGAGATCGACGCGATGGTGTACGCCACCGGGGCGCATACCTACTTCGGCAAGACGGCGCAACTGGTGCAGGAGGCGCGCACCGTCAGCCATTTCCAGCGTGCCGTGCTAAAGATCGGCAACTACCTGATCATTCTCGCGGTGGCTCTCGTGGTGGTGATCATTGCCGTGGGGCTATTCCGCCATGACCCCATCCTCACTACGCTGCAGTTCGCCCTGGTGCTCACGGTGGCCGCCATTCCCGTGGCGATGCCCACGGTGCTCTCCGTGACCATGGCGGTTGGCGCGCGCCTGCTGGCCAAAAAAGAGGCGATCGTGACCCGGTTGGCAGCTATCGAGGAATTGGCGGGTGTGGATGTGCTCTGCTCCGACAAGACCGGCACTCTGACCCAGAACAAGCTCACCTTGGGCGACCCCTTCAGCGTGAACAATGTCCCCGCGGGCCAAGTCATCCTCTGCGCTGCCCTAGCTTCGCGAGCCGAAGACAAAGACACGATCGACATGGCCGTGCTGGGCGGCTTGAAAGATGATCAGGTCTTGAGCGCCTACCAGGTGGTTCATTACCAGCCGTTCGACCCGGTGCATAAGCGCACCGAAGCCACCGTCAAGGGCCCGGACGGAAACGAGTTCAAGGTGACCAAGGGCGCGCCGCAGGTGATCTTGGAGTTGTCGGCCGATGCCGGGCAGGTGAAGGGCGCCGTCGAGGAGGCGATCAACGAATTTGCGGCACGCGGCTTCCGCTCGCTGGGTGTGGCTCGGGCGAGGGAACAAGGCCCATGGCAGTTTCTCGGTGTGCTGCCGCTTTTCGACCCGCCCCGGGAAGAAGCCAAAGCGACCATCGCGACCGCCCGCCAGATGGGGGTGAGCGTCAAGATGGTCACCGGCGATCAAATGGCCATCGCTCGAGAAACCGCCGGGAAACTGGGACTGGGCAGAAATATCCTCGATGCCAGCGGCTTCGGCGACACCAAGCATGACGAGACCGCGCAGTTGGCCGAGTCTATCGAGGAAGCGGACGGCTTCGCCCAGGTCTTCCCCGAGCACAAGTTCCACATCGTTGACGTCCTACAACAACGTGGCCACATCGTCGGCATGACGGGCGACGGGGTGAACGACGCCCCTGCGCTCAAGAAGGCCGACTGCGGCATCGCAGTTTCGGGCGCCACGGACGCGGCGCGTGCGGCGGCATCCATGGTGCTGCTCACGTCTGGGCTGTCGGTGATCATCGACGCGATCAAGGAGAGCCGGAAGATATTCCAGCGGATGAACAGCTACGCCATATATCGCATCGCAGAGACGCTACGCGTGCTGTTGTTCATGACCTTATCGATCCTGGTATTCAACTTCTACCCCGTGACCGCGGTGATGATCGTGATGCTGGCGTTGCTCAACGACGGCGCCATCTTGTCCATCGCTTATGACAACGTTCGTTACAAGAACGAGCCTGAGGCCTGGAACATGCGCATGGTGCTGGGCATCGCCACGGTGCTGGGCATCATCGGGGTCGTCTCCGCCTTCGGCTTGTTCTATCTTGGTGAGCGCGTCTTTCACTTCGACCGGGCGCACATCCAGACGCTGATGTATTTGAAGCTGTCCGTGGCCGGACATCTGACCATCTTCCTGACGCGCACGCGTGGCCCGTTCTGGTCTCATCGGCCCGCCCGGATTCTATGGGTGGCCGTGCTCGGCACGCAGATCGTAGCGACATTGATAGCGGTCTATGGGCTGTTTATGACGCCTCTGGGCTGGGGTTGGGCAACGTTCGTTTGGGGCTATGCGTTGGCGTGGTTCCTCGTGAATGACCGGCTAAAACTGCTCGCCTATCGGGTCTTTGACCCGACCACAGACTCATTGTTGACCGAGAAACACGCGACCTGAGACCGCGCCGCGCGGGGGGTATTGCCGAACGCATGAAGCATTGCAGGTCCCATCACGGGGTTCTGCCCACAAGCTGCCCACGAAAATGGTTCGAGGATGGTATCTGTTCGTTCGGCCCGTTCAGCGACGGTCCAGTAAGACCCGCCGTCATCCACATAGTCGGTACCGGGGGTTCGAATCCCCCCCTCTCCGCTTTGGAAAGCCAAGAACGGCTTGTCGTAACCCGGTCGGCTAGGCCAGGTTGTGGCGTCTTTCGGGGGAGTTCGGGGGCAAGTCGGGGGCAAACTCGACAGCACTCACGGGTGACAGACGGACGGGGAAATACTAGACATCATCTCGACGGCGGCTGGTCTAGGGGCCAGGCGAGTCCCCGCCGCCGGTCTTGTTAAAATCCTGTAGCGCCCTGGAAAGCCCAGGGCGTGAAAGGCCACGGAGCTAAGCATGACACTTTGCTGGTCTCCTCGCAGATGACCTCCTCGTGCCCGCCTAGCTTCCTGTAATACACTGATGTGAGTCATGGCTCCATCCTCCTTCAAAGACGCGCTAAAGTCTGCAGCCACCTACGGGCCGGCAAGCCCCCATGCGCTTGAAGTTGAAGGCCTGACCAAGCGCTTCGGAGAGCGAATCGCCGTTTCAGACGTTTCTTTCACCGTGGAGCACGGGGAGGTCTTTGGATTCCTGGGACCCAACGGCGCCGGTAAGACCACCACTGTTCGCACGTTGGGAACGCTGCTCGTCCCCTCTGCCGGCTCCGCTGTGGTTGCCGGGCTTCAGCTCACTCCCGAGCACGGGGTCGAGATCCGGCGGCGGATATCTATCATGACGGAGTCGCCGGGGCTCTACCTTCGTCTGACCGTGAAGGAGAACCTCGAGTGCTTCGCCGGACTCTACGAGTTGCACGATGTCGGGGACCGCATCGACCGGGTGCTTCGCACAGTGAACCTCGCCGACCGGGCCAACGATCTATGCGGCGCCCTGTCCAAAGGCCTTCGCCAACGGGTCGGACTTGCGCGAGCCTTGCTCAACGATCCCCAGGTGCTCTTTCTCGACGAGCCCACCTCCGGTCTTGATCCGGTCGCCGCGCGCGAGGTCTATGAGCTGATCGACGGTCTTCGCAAGCGGGGGGTGACCATCTTCCTCACCACTCATCGTCTGGAAGAGGCCGAACGGCTCTGCGACCGCGTAGCGATCATCGACACGACTCTCCGCACGATCGGCCGGCCCAGTGAGCTCAGGGATCGGCTCTTCCAAAAG
>JAZDLO010000176.1:0-17567 GCA_043801935.1 bacterium | reverse complement strand
CCTCGATCCGCTCGCCGTCGTCGAAGAGAAGGTTGCTCATGGGAACCGTCTCTCTGCCGCGGATGGAATCGCCTTGTTCGAGTCTCCCGATCTGCTCCGCATCGGCCGGCTTGCCGACCAGGTGCGGCACCGGAAGGTGGGGCACGACGTCTACTTCGTGGTCAACCGCCACATCAACTACACCAACGTGTGTCGCAATCGCTGCCGCTTCTGCGCCTTCTCCCGAGACGAAGGCGAGCCGGGCGCATATACGCTGTCGGTCGATGAGGTCCTGGCCAAAGCCCATGAAGCACTGGAACAGGGCGCGACCGAGATACACGTCGTAGGTGGAGAGCATCCGGCGCTCCCCTATGGAGCGATCCGGGCGATGGTCTCGGGCATCAGAGCTCTCGCGCCGGCGGGCCACATCAAGGCCTTCACCGCGTCGGAGATCGTCCACTTCGCCGCAGCGGAGGGGTTGTCGGTGGAGGACATCCTCCGCGATCTCAAGTCGGTCGGCCTCGACAGCCTACCGGGCGGAGGCGCCGAGATCTTCGCGGCGCGGGTGCGCGAGCAGGTGTGTCCGGCCAAGATATCCGGAGAGAGATGGCTGGAGGTGCACCAGCTCGCGCACGGCCTGGGACTCCGGACCAACGCCACCATGCTCTACGGCCACGTGGAGACCTACGCAGACCGGGTGGACCACTTGCTGCGGCTCCGTGCCGCCCAGGACGCCACCGGTGGCTTCCAGGCCTTCATCCCACTGGCTTTCCAGCCCAAGAACACCCAACTCTCGCACCTTCCTCCCACCACGGGCACGGACGACCTCAAGACGCTGGCGGTGGCCCGTCTCCTGCTGGACAATCTCTCCCATATCAAGACCTACTGGGTCATGACCGGGCTAAAACTGGCTCAGGCGGCCCTGTTCTTCGGCGCCAATGACATGGATGGCACCGTGGTCGAGGAGGTCATATCCCTCATGTCCGGAGCCGGGCACGGCCAGACCGTGGCCAAGTCGGAGCTCGTCCGGGTCATCCGGGACACGGGACGGACCCCGGTGGAGCGCGACGGGCTCTACCAGGTGGTGCGACGCTACGAGGCCGCGGTTCCAGCCTCCTCGTCGCCCGGCCCAGGAGGGGACGAATGACGGTCCGGGTGGGTCACATCGGCTTTCTGAACTGCTATCCGCTCTACCATGGACTTGAGCGGAGGGGGGTGCTGGTCGAAGATCGGCGGGTCGACCAACCCGGGCGACCGGGCATCGAGCTGGTGCCCGGGGTACCCACCGATCTCAACCGCATGCTTGTCGACGGAGACATCGATCTTGGTCCGGTCAGCTCCATCGCCTATGCTCGCGGCCACAAACGACTGCTCTTGTCGCGCTACCTCAGCATCTCGTCCCTCGGGGCCGTCGACAGCATCCAGCTGGTCACACGCAAACCCATCGACCGGATCGCCTCGGTCGCCCTCACCCGGCAGAGCGCCACTTCCGTCAGTCTACTCAAGACCATCCTCAAGCTGCGTTTCGGCCGAGAAGTGGCCTACGGATCGCTAGACGGCTCCATTCTGGCGGCGCTGGCTGAGTACGATGCGGCGCTGGTCATCGGCGACCAAGGCCTCGAGGCCCTGTATTTCCCCGAAGCGGATACGACCTGCCATGATCTGGGTGTCCTCTGGCAAGAATGGACCGGCCTTTCCATGGTCTATGCGGTGTGGGCGGCCCGGGAGGACTTCGCCCGCACCAACGGGGCCGAGCTCCTGGCCGCGGAGCGAGAACTGGTGAAGTGCATGGACTATGGACGGGAACGCCTGCCCGAGGTGGTGGCCGCCGCCGAAGGTCGATTCAGGTTCGACCGTGCCGGTCTCACCCGCTATTTCTCCGTCCTGCAGTACGACTTCACCGAGGACCACCGAAGGGGCCTGCGCCGTTTCTTCGAACTGGCTCACGAGGCCGGGGAACTGGACGAGATCCCCGAGCTGCGTTTCATCGACGAGATCGCCGGCGAGCCGGTCACTCGATGACCCGGCTCACCGACAGTGACGCCCTGGAATTGCTGAGCTCGCGGGAGCTGCTCGAGGTTGGAGCCCGGGCTCACGCCATGCGTGAACGCCTCGTTCCCGGCACTCGGGCTACGTTCATCATCGACCGCAACATCAACCACACCAACGTGTGCGTCTCGGGCTGCCGCTTCTGCGCCTTTCACTGCGCTCCAGGGGCGCCCGAAGCCTTCGTCCTCTCCCGGGAGGTCATCCACGCGAAGATCCAGGAGACCCTCGATCTGGGTGGCACGGCGGTCATGATGCAGGGCGGCCTGCACCCCGATCTCGACGTCACCTACTTCGAGGAGCTGTTCCGCTCCATCAAGGACCGCTTCGCCATAACCATACACTCGCTCTCCGCCCCGGAGATCGTCCATATCGCCAAGGTGAGCAACCTGCCGGTGGCCGAGGTGCTGCGGAGACTGAAGGACGCCGGTCTCGACTCGTTGCCCGGCGGTGGGGCGGAGATCTTGGTGGACCGGGTACGGGAGCAGGTGGCCCCCGGGAAGGCCAGCACCAAGGCTTGGCTGGAGGTCATGCGTGAGGCGCACTGCCAGGGGATCCCGGGGACCGCCACCATGATGTTCGGGAGCATCGAGACCCTCCGCGAACGGGTGGAGCACATGCGCGCGGTCCGCGAGCTGCAGGACGAGACCGGCGGGTTCAGGGCTTTCATCCCCTGGAGCTTCCAGCCTGGACACACGCCCCTGGAGGATAGCACCGCGCAGGCGACCGGCGTAGACTATCTGACGACCCTGGCCGTCTCTCGCCTCTACCTGGACAACATCCCGCATATCCAGGCGTCGTGGGTGACCCAGGGCCTCAAAATGGGGCAAGTGGCTCTGCGTTTCGGCGCCGACGATCTGGGCAGCACGATGATCGAGGAGAACGTGGTGGCCGCTACCGGTCTGACCGTACACGCCAACCGCGACGACTTGGTCCACGCCATCCGGGCGGCCGGATTCACCCCCGCGCAGCGGCGCACCGACTACAGTCTGGTGGCGTCCGCTCCGGGGGTTGGGTGATCCCTGGGTCCCAGACTCCGTCCCGCTGGGGGAGTGCCTCAAGAGTAGTGCGCGGGAGCCTTGAGATAGGTCGAGTAGCTCTCTGCTTCGTGTGAGAAGAACAGCTTGGCCCGGCGCTCCTCCGCGAGCGTCTTCAACCGGCGCATCGATCCGATGGACGCGACCGGATCGTGATGAAAGCCCGCGATACATTCGAGGTCCAGGCTCCTCCGTGCGTAGATGGCGTCGCCCGCGAAGATCAACGGGGCCTGGTCACCGAGTTCGACCATGAGGCTGTAATGGCCCCTGGAGTGGCCGGGAGTGGCGATGAGGCTGACGCCCTCGGCGATCTCGACGTCCCCTTCGACGGAAACGAAGCGATCGTCGGACTCTGCGCGTCCGTGATCGTCTCCGCCGCCCGGACCGGCTTGCCCGGCTTCGGCCCGGCGGCGCGCGATCTCCGGGGCGAAGCTCAGATCGGAGTAGCCCAGCGCCTCAAAAGGCTCGGGTCGTTCGGCGGCTTCGAACTCCAGGCGGTGCGCGACCACCTTCGCGTTCGGCAGGTGCTTCATGCCACCGCAGTGGTCGAAGTGGAAGTGCGAGATCAGCACCGTCGAGATGTCGGCCGGGCTGAGTCCGAGCAGGGACAGCTGGGCCGGTATCGTCTGGGTCTCGTCCTGTTGCGGCTTCTCGAACGGGAGGACTTTGAGCACATGATCGAGGTCGTAACCGGTGTCGTAAAGGATGTTCCCTTCCGGATGGATCACGAGAACGCTGTAACACGGGATCCTCACTGGTCCGCCCGGACCTCGGTTCCAGAACACGTGGAAGCCGTCCATTTCCAAGGTTCCGCCATCCAACAGATAGACGCTTTCAGCCGTCATCACGCCCCCTTTCACAGTGAGTGTGTTGCTTGACTCTGGCCTCACTATTTGTTATAGGTATAATACATCTGGATACGTCGCTCAGGGAAAGCACAGGGCAAGCAGCCCCCAGTTTCGTGGCCGTATCTGGGTTTAGCTTGACCGGACCGGGGTAAGATTTTCCCATCTCCGGCGAGTGATTGGTGGGGTCTATCAGAATATTGCGGTGAATCTGGCGGCAGTGTCTTTCTGCGACCAGGCGCACGCTTCGGCACAGTGGGGGATGGATGGTCTTCGATGCGCACATGCACGTGGGCGACTTCGGGATCTTCGGAGTATCTCTGGACCGCGATGGTCTTGCGGAGTTGATGCATGCCAACGATGTCGCCGTGGGGGTCGTGTTCAGCCCGGACAATGCGGCGGTCGTCGACGTGGTCGAGTCGATTCCCGGTGCGTACGGCCTTTACTGGGCCGATCCCACCAAGCCCGGACATCTGGAAGAGACGGCCCGCTATCTTGACCATCCCAGGTTTCTCGGGGTCAAGCTCCACCCTCTGCTGGACGGCTACTACCCGAACGATCCTGCTGTCCATCCGCTCATGGAGATACTCGAGGATCGCGGCCTTCCGGTGCTGGTGCACACCGGCCATCCCATCTTCACGCTTCCCTGGAGCGTCGAGGAGCTGGCCGTGGCCTTCCCCCGAGTGAACGTGATCATGGGGCACATGGGCCACGGTAATGGCATATACATCAACGCGGCGATCAACGCGGCAGCCAGGACTCCTAACGTCTATCTGGAGACCTCGGGGATGCCCATGCACACGAAGATACGCGAGGCAGTGGAGCGGGCCGGCGCCCACAAGGTCCTGTATGGCTCCGACGTACCCTTTCATCATCCGCAGGTGGAGATGCTCAAGGTGCGGCTGAGCGGGCTGTCGGCCGACCTGATCGAGCGAGTCTTCGACAACAACGCGCGGGCTCTTTTCTTTGGTGGCGAGCAAGCGCAGGCACCTTTGTCATGAGAAGCCTTTAGGGGGAGGTGAGCCGGCACGAAATAGGCAGCGGGTTGGGAGATCACGGATCCGTCGAGTGGCATTCGAAATGGGGAGGGATCGTAATGGGTTCACGTTGGACGCGGACACTAGTACTTATGATGGTCGTCGCATTGTTGGCGACCGCCGCATTCGTGGTATCGGCTTGCGGCGCAGAGGAGACGACGACAACAGTGGCGCCGGCCACTAGCACCACGGGCGCCGCTGCGGTGGCAGTCAAGAAGATCGGGGTCATCGTCCCCGAGAAGGCCAACGACTACGGATGGAACCAACAGCATGCCGACGCCGCCAAGAGGATGGCGGACAAGATCGGCGCAGGGTATGTCCTCTCCGACGGGGCCGGATACGGCGACCCGGGCCCCGTCATGCGACAGCTGGTCCAGGAGGGCTGCGACTGGATCATTGCCGGGGCAAGCGGTTACAACACGGTAGCTGCGCAGATCGCCCAGGAGACCAAAGTCCGTATCAACATCATCGGGTCCTTCGAAGCGGGCAACATTCCGGATATCGCCCAAGACTTCGAGACCATGGCGCAAGAAGGCGCCTACCTCGCCGGCGTGCTGGCGGCGATGACGACCAAGACGGGAACCGTCGGCGTCATCATCTCGGCCGACGACGAGAACTGGAACAAGATGGCCGGGGGCTTCATCACCGCGGCTAAGGCTACCAAGGCTGATATCAAGATCAAGCTCGCACAGGTGGGCGAAGCTGCCTACGCCGACGCGCCGGCCGCCAAGCGGACCACCGAGACCGTCATCGCTGAGGGGGCCGACGTCATCTTCGGCATGGGCGACGGCTCCAGCTTCGGCATGATCCAGGCGTGCGAGACGGCTACTCCGCCCAGCGGCGCCGACAAAGTCTGGTTCATCGACGTGATCGGGGACAAGACCTCCCTCGATACGAAAGGCATCTACCTCACTTCCGTGGTGTGGGACTACCTGCCCGCCTGGGAGGCTGCGTACGAGGCCATACAGGCCGGGACGTTCGGCACGGAGATCAAATATATCGATCTCAAGAACAACGGCATAGGCATCCTGAAGACCCAATGGATCCCGGACGACGTGTGGACGGCGATCGAGACCGCCAAGGCAGGGATCATCGACGGGTCTGTCGAGGTTCCGATCATCGACAAGAAGGCCGACCTGGAAAACATGATCAAGTAGCGCACCACGACACACGCTAGGTGACCATGACAGCCAATACGACAGTCAACTCTCCCGCCGCTGTGGGCGAGAGCGTGGACGCGACGGCGGGGGCTTCGGCCCCCGCCGTCGAGGTCCTCGGCATTACCAAGACTTTTCCCGGAGTGGTGGCCAACAAGGACATCTCTCTGGCTCTGTACAGGGGTGAGGTTCACTGCCTGCTTGGGGAGAACGGGGCCGGCAAGTCGACGCTGATGAACATCCTGTCGGGGATGTACCAGCCGGATGAAGGCACTATCAAGGTCGGTGGGAAAACGGTCGTGATCGACACGCCGAAGGCTGCTATCGACCTGGGCATCGGCATGGTCTACCAGCATTCCACCATGATCCCCGTGTTCACCGTCCTCGAGAACCTCATGCTAGGAGCGACCGAGAAGGTCCGGCTTGACAGAAAGGCGGCCGAAACCGCCCTCGCCGACCTCTCGGGTAAGCTGGGCGTGGAAATAGAAGCCGGCGCCGTGACGGGCAAGCTCGCCCTCGGCCAACAACAACAGGTGGAGATCGTCAAGGCTCTGTGGTCCGGTTCGACCGTGCTTATTCTTGACGAACCGACCTCCATGCTGACTCCGCAGGGCATCGCCGATCTGCAAGAGGTGCTGGTGCAACTCAAGCAGCACGGGCTCGCGATCGTGTTCATCACTCACAAGCTCCACGAAGCCTTCGAGATCGGTGACAGGGTCTCGGTGCTCAAGCAAGGCCGTGTGGTCGGGCGCTTGGAGCCGGAGGATCTGCACTCGAAGTCCGCAGACGAATTGCAGGCGACGATCGTCGGCATGATGTTCGGCGAAGAAGCCGCCTCCTTGAGCGAGGTGGCGGAAATCAAGCAGTTGTCTCGACTGCAGAAGGAAAAGCGCGATCTTCCCTCGACTCTCGTCCTGGAACTTAACGACGTGAGTGTCAAAGCCGGCCGGGGCGAGGTGGACGTCCATGAGGTGAGCCTGCAGGTGCGCCGGGGGGAGATCATGGGCATCGCGGGAGTCGACGGCAACGGTCAGCGCGAACTGGCCGAAGCGCTGGCCGGACAGCGGAAACTGAGCCGTGGTGACATCGTCCTCACCGGTCATTCTGTCGGCAGAGCTTCGGTGGCGGAGCGGCAGAAGCTCGGCCTGCGCTTCGTCACGGATGACAGGCTGGGGGAGGGTATGGTGGCCACTCTCCCGGTATCGCTGAACTTGTTCCTGAAGAGGATCGGAGAGCGTCCCTTTTGGAAACGGGGCCGCATCCAAGAGCAGATGATCTGCGATTCCGCCGAAAGCTTGGTGCGCGCTTTCGATATCCGCACTCCCACCGTCGAGACCCACTGTGGGGCCCTGTCCGGCGGCAACATCCAGAAGATGGTGCTGGCCAGGGAGCTCTCCTTCGAACCTAAGGTGGTGGTCTACAACAAGCCCACCTATGGACTCGACGTCAGGACCACCCGGACGATCCGGGACAGGATCCGCGAGCTCTCCGAGAAAGAGGGCGTTTCGGCCGTGCTCATATCGACCGACTTGGAGGAACTGCTGGATCTCTGCGACCGCATCGGTGTCATGTTCCGGGGGCGCCTGACCGGGGTGGTCGAGAACCACGGCGCCGGGGTGGAGACCGAGGTCGGCAAGCTCATGCTGGGCGGGAAGGGTGATTCCATGTGAGCGACCCGATCGATCGTGAGATCACCCCCGGAGTAGCCGGTAGCCCAGTGGAAGTCGTCGAGGCCGCGGAGGCCACGGCTAGGGCGGTCCCTCAGGACAAGTGGAAGACCGGCTCGGCCCAGGTCATCCGTGCCATTCTGGCGATCATCGTGGCGTTTCTCGTCGGAGCTGCCGTCATTCTCCTTCTGGGGCGCAACCCACTGACCTTCTACGCCGACATCTTCAGGGCCGGGGTATTGCATGCGGGCTGGGAGGATTCGGTCACCCGGATGTCAGTGCTCCTGCTCATGGGCATGGGCTATGTCGTGGCCTTTCGCGGCGGCATCTGGAACATCGGTGGTGACGGCCAGTTCCTGCTGTCCGCAGCCATCATCGCCGGGGCCGGCCCCCCTCTCCTATCGGCCCTGCCGATGGGCTTCGCTCTCATCATCCTGAGCTTGATCGGCGTCGTCGTCGGAGGCTCCTGGACGGTGCTGCCCGCCTACCTCCGCGCCTCCTACGGGCTGAACGAGATCATTACCACGGTGATGATGTCTTTCATCGGGGTCTACATCGCGAACATCTTCATCAAGGGACCGTTCCGAAGCGAGCAGACAACGGTCCCTCAGACCAACGTCATGCCCTTTGAGAAGCTGCTGCCGAAGATCCCGGGGACGACTATCCCCATCGGCATCTTCGTGGCCCTTGCCGCCGTTGTAGGCCTGCACTACGTGATGACCCGGACCTCGATAGGCCTGCGGCTGACGGTCATGGGCGCGAATACCCGGGCGGCGCTGCACGCCGGTCTGAAAGTCAAGCGGCTGATCTTGGGCGCCTTTTTCGCGTCGGGGGCGTTCATCGGGCTGGGGGCAGCCATGGAGATCCTGGGAGTCTGGGGATATATGCGGGCCGACTGGAACCCCAAGTACGGGCTCACCCTGTTCGCGATGGTGTTCCTCGCCCGTCTGAACGCGCTGGCGGTCATCCCCCTGACAGGGATGTTCGCCGTCCTCACAATCGGCGGTCACGCCGCCTCTCGGAACGCCGATCTGCCCAACGACTTCATGCTCTTGCTCGTCGGTCTCATCTTGCTGTTCATGACCCTTGCGGAGCTCATCACTGTCGGCAAAGCTGGACGCCGTCTCCTCGGCCAGCGGATCGTGCAAGCGCTCAGGTTCGGGAGGGAGACATGACCGTCTCTTTTTGGACGTCGCTCATCAGCGGGATGATCCTTGCCGGCATGCCGCTGCTCTTCGCCAGTCTCGGCGAGACCATTTCCGAGCAGTCGGGCATTCTCAACATCGGTCTCGAGGGCATGATGCTCGTGGGGGCATACGCGGGATTCGTGGCTGCTCTTTACTCGCATTCTCCTTGGGTGGGCGTGATCGCGGGCATCGCGGGCGGGATGGTCATGTCGGGCATCATGGCCGTCTTCTGCGTGCGGCTGGGCCTCGACCAGATCGTGGTGGGGATCGCCATCTTGCTCGTCGGGGAAGGGCTGACCAGTCTGCTTCACGGGGCCCAATTCGGCAGCTCGTACCCGCGCCTCGGGGGCATGATGCGTATCGAGATCCCGCTCCTGTCGAAGATCCCCGTGATCGGGCCGAGCATCTTCAGTCAGCCACTGATCTTCTGGTTGGGGATCGCCTTGGCGCTTGTCGTCAGGTGGGTGCTCAAATCTACCAACTGGGGCCTCAACATCCGCGCAGCAGGCGAAAAACCCGGGGCCTTGGACGCCGCTGGGGTCAACGTCACCTGGACGCGCACGGCGGCGGTCCTCACGACCGGCGCTTTCGCGGGCATCGGCGGTGCGTACATGGCGATCGTGGGTTCGGGCATCTTCGTGCCCTTCATGACCAATGGTCTCGGCTTCATCGCCATCGTGATCGCCATGCTTGCGCGCGGCCGAGCTTTGTGGGCGCTGGCCGGATCGTTCTTGTTCGGCATCTGTCTTCAGATCGGGACCTCGCTGCAGGTGGCGGGGATCGATATTCCCACCGACGTCATCTTCATGCTGCCGTTCCTGGTGGTGATGGTGGTCTTGGTCATCTCTGCCCGTCAGGCGTACCTACCGGCGGCGTTGTGCGTGCCCTACAAGCGAGGAAAGAAAGGGTGAGCCTGAGGCTGCCTACATGGGTCTTGAAAGGAGTGACTGCAGATGCGCCCCGCTGATTTCACGCTGAGCGCTGGCCCCACCACGGTCTCGGCCGAGGTGATGGCGGCCATGGGCCAGCCCATTATCTACCACTACGATCCTTCGTTCCTGGAGGCATTCGCACGCACGGGCGAGAAGGCAGCGAAGGTCTTCGGGACCAAAGAAGACGTCATATTGATGCAAGGCGAGGCCGTCGTGGGTCTCGAAGCCGCGGGTCGAGCCTGCGTGCGACCGGGCATGAAGGTTCTCAACCTCATCTCCGGCGTGTTCGGCAAAGGAATGAGTGACTGGCTCAAGATGTGGGGTGCGGACGTCATCGACATCGAGGTCCCATACAACGACGCGGTGACGCCGGAGGCGGTGGAGAAGGCGCTCAAGGAGAACCCTGCGGTGGAGCTGGTCACCGTGGTGCACTCCGAAACTCCGTCGGGGACTTTGAACCCGGTGGCAGAGATCGGTCCGATGGTCCGCGCCCATGGAGCCGTGAGCATCGTCGACTGCGTGTCTTCTGTAGCCGGCATGCCGTTCCATCCAGACGAGTGGCAATTGGACATCTGCGTGTCGGGCGCGCAAAAGTGCCTGTCCGGGCCTCCCGGGATAACGCCGATGACTGTCAGCAAGCAGGCCTGGGCCCTCATCGACAGGAATCCGGACGCTCCTCGGTACTCCTTCGTAGCCCTGCTCGACTGGCGTGAGATCTACCTCAAAGGGGGCCGCTTCCCCTTCACCCCTTCGGTCTCCGATGTGTTCGGCCTGGAGGCCTGTCTCGACTGGGTGCTGGAACAGGGTCTGGACACGTGCATCGCCCAGCACACCATCGCCGCGCAGGCCTGCCGGGCGGGCGCCAGGGCCATGGGCCTCACCTTGTGGCCCAAGAGCGAGGCCATCATGTCCACCTGCACCACGGCTATAACGGTGCCCGAGGGGCTCACCGACGTGCAGGTGCGCGACCACGTGCGCGGCCGCTACGGAGTGCAGATATCAGCCGGCCAGAACGCAGGTAACTTGATTCGCATCGGCCATATGGGTGTCACCGCTCGCTCGCTTTATCCGATCGTGGGCCTTTCGGCGCTCGGCCGCGGCCTTGCCGATCTTGGGGTCAAGGTCGACGTGGGCGCGGGGGTTGAGGCCGCCCTCGAGGTCATCAGCACGGCCGGGGCGCAAGGAGGTCAGAATTGAGCCACGTGTCTTTCGACAAGGAGAAGTGCACGGACTGCCGCATGTGCACGCAGATCTGCTCGATGAACAAGCTTGGACGGATCACTCCCGCCGCGGCCTGCATCCAGATAGACCGGGACAGGTCGGAGTACTACGGCCAGATGGGGTGCCGAGTGTGCGACATGACCCATGACCGCGCCTGCGTGGATGCCTGCCCCGTGGAAGCGCTCACCTACGATGCCGGCTTGGACGTGGTCCGGTTCGACGCTGAACTCTGCACCGAGTGCCTGGCCTGTCTGGATGTCTGCTCCAATGTGAACCGCGATATCAAGTCAGGTCGCATCATGATCTGCGACTTGTGCGACGGCGATCCGTTGTGCGTCAAATGGTGTCCCGAAGGCGCCCTGTCATGGGAGGGGCCGGCATGAAATACGGCGGCTACATGGGCAAGTTCCTCACGGTCGACCTCTCGACCGGCTCCGTGGGCGCTTGGGATACGCCGGACGAGATGGCCGAGAAGTATCTCGGCGGTCGCGGCTTCATAGCCAAGATGCTCTACGATCGGCTGGCGCCGAAGATCGACCCCTTGGGTCCGGAGAACGTCATCATCTTTGCCACCGGACCGGCCACCGGGACTCTGGTGCCGACCACCGGCCGGATAGCCGTAGGGGTGAAGAGCCCGCTCACGCATACCATCTCCGCCAGCTACATGGGTGGCCATTTGGCCGGCCAGGTGAAGTATGCCGGGTACGACGGCATCATCATCACCGGTGTGTCGGCAAAGCCGGTCACACTGGTGATCGACGACGACAAGGTCGCTCTGCGCGACGCTTCGCACATCTGGGGCATGGACACGAAGGAATCTCAGGACGTCCTGCGCGCTGAGCTCGGCGAAGGCTTCGAGCTCGGGGCCATCGGGCCGGCCGGCGAGAACCTGGTGCCGATCGCCACGTTCATGCACGTGCAGAGAGCCGCAGGCAGGGGCGGCTCCGGCGCCGTGTTCGGCTCCAAGAAGCTGAAGGCCGTGGCCGTCCGGGGCACCGGTGGCATCACGGTGGGAACGCCGGCGGCTGAGTTCACAAAAGGGTGCCAGGAGATGCACGACATCATCATGGCCAACCCGGTGCGCCCCGCGTTCCGTTACGCGGGGACGACCGGCATGCTGCCGGTGGTGAACGAGGCCATCGGGCTCCCTTACATGAACCACCAGGACGACAAGGTCCCCGACGTCAGCTTCATCCACAACGAGGAGATCTACAAGTACGTCAACAAGATCGAGTCGTGCGCAGGCTGCAACGTGTTCTGCGGGGCCGTGGTGGAGTTCGAACGGGGCGGCAACCGCTACCGCACGGAGCGTCTGGACCACGAATCGACCTGGGCCCTGGGCCCCAACTGCGGCATCGTAGACCTGCCCGCGCTCATGGAAGCCAACATGCTCTGTGACTACCTGGGCCTGGACACCATGAGTGCCGGAGGAGCGATCGCCTGGGCGATGGAGATGACCCAGCGGGGTCTCCTTACCAAGCAGGAGACCGACGGCCTCGACTTCAGCTTCGGCAACGCCGATGTCCTGGCGCCTGCCATAAGGAAGATGGCGGCCCGGGAAGGCTTTGGTGACGCATTGGCCCGGGGCAGCCGGGAAGCCGCTCGCCTGGTGGGCAGGGGCGAGGAGTACGCGATGCAGGTCAAGGGCTTGGAGATGTCGGCCTATGCGCCGCGGGCCTTCACCGGCATGGGCCTGAGCTTCGCCACCACCGGCCGGGGAGCCGATCACAACAAGGCCTTCACGGTGGCTGCCGAGTTCCTGGGCGTGCTGGGAGACTACGATCGTTACGCGCTCGAGGGCAAGCCGCACCTGGTCAAGACCATGCAGGACAGCACCTGCGTCATCGATTCGCTGATCATGTGCATGTTCACCGTCGACCTCGGGATCGGCATCGATCTCTACGCCAAGTGCGCGGCTTTGCCCACGGGCATGAAGTTCACCGAGGAGGACGTCTACACTGTGGGCGAACGCATAAACACGGTGGAGCGTTTGTTCAATATCAACGAGGGCTTCACCCGCGCCGATGACGACCTGCCACCGCGCTTTGCCAAAGAGGCGGCGCCGTCCGATCCGGGGCATCACACGCTGGATGTGACCAGCGTGATGGACGAGTACTACCAGGAACGCGGATACGACAGCGAAGGAGTGCCCACCAGCGCCCTCTTGGAGAGGCTGGGCATCTAGTCTTGGTCACAAGAACCTTCGATTGCGAGCGATGAGGGCCTTGCGGTGCGAGTGGACGTGGTCCTGTTCGGTCCGTACGCACGGTTGCTCCCTCCTGAGAGCAGGAACGGACGGGCAATCCTACAGGTGGGGGAGCAGACGCGCGTGAACGAGGTGCTTGACCTACTGCATGTGCCTCCCGAAGGCCGGACATACGTGACGGTGAACGGGGAGCGTGTCGGCCTTGACACGTTGGTGTCAGAAGCCGACGAGATCAGGGTGATAGTCCCGCTCGGCGGCGGATGATGTTGGGCGACGGCCTAGCCAGGGGAGAAGCAAGGTGATCAGACGAGCCCGCACAAAAGGGATCCCCCTCTACTATCAGCTGATGCGTAGCCTGAAAGAGGACATCCTTTCCGGGCGTTTCGCTGCCGAAGATCAGCTTCCGTCCGAAGCTGAGTTGACGCAGATCTTCAAGGTCAGCCGTGTGGTGGTGCGGCAGGCCCTGCAGATCCTCGAGGACGAAGGCCTGATCGTGCGTATCAGGGGCAAAGGAACGTTCGTCGCCAAGGACGCGGTCGCGGGCGAATCTCCGGTCCTGTCCGGGTACATCGAGGACTTCCTGAGAGTGGGTCTTTCCACCCAGGTCAAGGTCCTTCACTTCGGGCTCGTCAAAGCCAGCCCAGACATCGCCTCCGTGTTCGCGGTGGATGAAAGCACTGACCTGTTCTACGTCAAGCGACTGCGGATGGTGGAAGGGAGGGCGTTCTCGGTGATCGAGAACCACCTGCCGTACAGCGTGGGGATCCTCATACCCCTCGCCCGGATCGAGGATGAACCGCTGATGCAGCTGATCGAGACCCATGCCGGCATCCCCATCGATTGGGCTTCGCAGGTCTTTCAGGCGGTGTCTGCCGACTCTGATCTGGCTCATCTGCTCGACATCGACCTCATGGCCCCTGTTCTTAAGATGACGCTCTCGGCCCATACGGCCGAAAACCAGGTGGTGAACCATGCCCACGTCTACTATCGGTCCGACCGCTATAACCATCACGGTTTTCTGCGCCGGCGCCGTACGAGCGACTACCTCGGCTGGACCCCGGTCGAGCCTATCCATCCGACCGGTCCCTAGGCCGGTACATATCGAGCAAGGAGGGTTCGGATGCGCGCCTTACGTCTAATGGGGGCGGGGGATCTGAAGATCGACGAAGTCCCTGAACCCAAGATCCACGACCAGAAAAACGCGATCCTCGAGGTCACGAAGACGGCGATATGTGGGGCCGATCTCCTGCCCTACTGGGGGTACGTGCCTGGTTTTGAGTGGGGCACGACCATGGGCCATGAGTTCGCCGGCATCGTGAAAGACGTCGGTTCGGCAGTCGCACAGGTGAAACCTGGAGACCGGGTCGTCTGCTCCTCGATGACCTCCTGCGGTGTGTGCTGGGCCTGCCGGCGGGGGATGCAACCCCAGTGCGAGAATAGGGCTCTCTTCGGTTTTTCCGGGGCCTACCCCCGATTGGATGGTGGCCAAGCCGAGCAGGTGCTCATTCCCAACGCTGACCGCGACCTCTGGCTGCTCCCGCCGGAAGTGTCGGATGATGCAGGCGTGTTCGTGGCCGACATCCTTTCCACCGCCTACCGAGGAGTGGAGCGGGCCGACGTCAAGCTGGGGGACACCGTAGTGATCGTAGGCTGCGGGCCGGTGGGCCTGATGGCCGTCTTGAGCGCCCGGCTCACCGCGGGCAGGGTCATCGCAGTGGATACCATCCCGGCGCGGTTGGAACAGGCGAAGGCCATGGGTGCGGTGGCGATCGATGCCTCGACTCAGGATGCTGTCGCCGCGGTCATGGATCTCACCGAGGGCCGGGGAGCGGAAGCGGTGATCGAATGCGCCGGCGGGGCGCCCGCACTGACTTCCGCCATGCAGATGGTCCGGGTAAGGGGCACGGTGAGCGTGATCGGGGCCCATTTCGAGCCGGATTTCCCATTGGATGCGGGGGCCATGTTCGGCAAGGAGACCTCTCTCAGGTTCTCCATCGGCGCACCCACTGACGATCGGGAGACCGTGCTGGACTTGATCCGCCTCGGCCGCGTCGATCCTACCCCCACGATCTCTCATCACATGAGTCTGAATGAGGCTCCGCAGGCCTACAAACTGTTTGAGGCCCGGGAAGCCACTAAGGTGGTGCTCGTCCCCTAGTGCCGCGCATTCCGTCAACTGCTTGCTCACCGGAGGTTGATCTCATGGCCGCGAACGCAAAGTCTTTCTTCTTTGGAACCAGGATGGTGCACGGGCTCGGAGCGGTAGCGGGTCTTGCCGGGCACGTCAAATCTTTGGGAGGGACCAAAGCCTTCCTGTGCACCGACAAAGGGCTCACCGGAGCAGGGGTGACCGAAAGGGTAGCCGGGATCCTACAGGAGGCGGACATCTCTGTGGAGGTCTTCGACGAGGTCCCCGAAGACCCGGGCGTGGCTACGGTCGACGCCGGTGTGAAGCTGTTCCTCGATAAGGGGTGCGACATCGTGATAGGTCTGGGGGGAGGGAGCCCCATGTGCGCCGGCAAGGGCATCGCCCTGGTGGCGGCGAACGGCGGCAAGTTGACCGACTACGAGGGCTTCAACAAAGCGGCCAAGCCACCCTATCCGGTGATAGCGATCCCGACTACCGCCGGCTCCGGGACCGAGGTATCGAAGGTCAATATCCTCACCGACGAGGCCCGCAACTTCAAAATGTCGTTCCTCGACGAGCGCACCTTTCCTAAGATCGCCCTCTTGGACGGCGAGTTGATGGAGAAGCTGCCGGCCGGGCCGGCGGTAGTGGCGGGGATGGATGCCTTGGCCCACGCGCTCGACGCCCTGTGGTCCGTCAATTCCACTCAGCTCTCGGATAGTCTCGCGGCTGCGTCGGCGGCTACCATCTTCGAAACTCTGCCTCGCGCCGCCTTCACCGGCGACCTGGCCGCCAAGCAGACCATGCTTGAAGCTAGTTCGATAGCGAACATCGCTTTGGGAACGGCGCTTCCCGGTCTGGCTCACGTGCTTTCCCAGCCCCTGGGTCGCTATCACATGGCTCATGGGCTCGCGACCGGGATCATGCTGCCTTACACGATGGAGTTCAATCTGCCTGTTGCGGCGGACAAGATGGCACCGATCGCTCGGCTGCTTGGCGAGAGCGGGAGCGACCGCGACTTGGCCGAAGTGATGCTGGAACGGTTGTGGGAACTCATGGACTCGCTCGGTTTTCCCACTTCTCTCGATCCCGACGTGGTCAAGGAGGAAGACCTACCGGCTCTGGTGGAGCAGTGCACCAAGGTGGTCAACTACCGGTTGAACGTACGGTTCGCTTCGCCGGCCGACCTTACCACTCTGTATCTCAGGGCGCTCGGAAAGGAGTGACGATGGAGGCGACACCTCAGGGTTCCTGGTGGGGCAAAGTCCTCTTCGTGGACGTGGGGACGGGTGAGACGCGAGAGGAGGCCTTGGATCGGGACGCGGCCCGCGATTTCATCGGCGGTCGGGGTCTGGGCGCTTTCTACCTGTTCAAGCATCTGACTCCGGGATCTGATCCCCTGGGCCCGGACAACCCTCTGATATTCGCCGGAGGACCTCTGTCCGGCACGTCGTGCCCGGGCTCGGCGCGCGCCGCGGTGGTCACCAAGTCCCCCCAGAGTGGCATCTACACGTTCGCCATCACCGGCGGCGACCTGGGACCGGCCCTGAAGCGGTCCGGATACGACGTCATCATCCTCACCGGCAAGGCGGACAAGCCTGTCTACGTGGAAGTGGGACCGGGTGGCGCCAAGCTCCGTGCTGCCTCCCATCTCTGGGGGCTGGACACGCAGTTGACCCAGGAACTCATCAAGAAAGAACGTCGGGGCGAAGATCTGGCCATGACCTGCATCGGCCAGGGAGGCGAGCGGCTGGTGCCCTATGCCTGCTTGATCAACGAGCGCCGCGCTTTGGGGCGGGGCGGCCCCGGGGCCGTCATGGGCTCGAAGAACGTGAAGGCCCTCGTGATCAAGAAAGACGGGCCCACACCGCCGCTGGCCGATCCGGTGGCGTTTCGCGAAGCGGCGCGAAACGCCACGGCCCAGTGCCGCGCGAACCCCTTCACCTCCGGACCCCTCAAAGCGTACGGGACGGTGAGCACCGTGGCCGTCACGGTCAACGGGGCCATCATGCCGGCGGACAACTGGCAGCGCATGACCCCGGTCGAGCAGGGCAAGAATCTGTTCGGCGACGTGTTGCGGGAGAAGTTCCTGGCCAAGGACGTGGCCAGCGGCACGCCCTGCTAC
>JAZDLO010000167.1:0-7683 GCA_043801935.1 bacterium | reverse complement strand
GTTGTGCCCGGCGCCGGATCAGTCGACCTCCCGGGCGCCGATCCGGTAGACGCTGGTCCCACCGACCTCGAGCCCCGCATCCGCGAGATCGGCGAGAGGCTTTTTGCGGAGGTCGCGCAACAGGGACCGGTGAGAAAGGCCTCGTCGCTCCTCGGCGGCCGAGCGTTACAGCGCCGTATCCTCGCCCAGGCCATCGATGATCAGCACTTCAAGACCCAGCTCTTCCGTTTTGTCGACGTCTATCCCAGCCTGCGCGATTCGGGCGACCTGGTCAGACATCTGCGTGCCTACCTCGACGACGGCGGTGAGCTCCCCCGTCCCCTTGACCGCTTGCTCAGCAGCGGCACCGGCCAGCGCCTTCCTTCCTGGGCCGTCGCCCGCCTGACCGAGCGGGGCATGCAGCGAATGGCCAAGAGCCTCATCGCCGGTCGCGACGCCACCGAAGCCCTCCCCACCCTGAAGCACCTCCGCCGTCGGCACGCCGGCTTCACGCTTGACATCCTGGGCGAGGCCTGCCTGAGCGAGACCGAGGCCGCTGAGTATGCCCGCCGATATCTGGACGTACTCGACATCCTGCCCTCGCGGGCCGCCCGTTGGTCCGCCGATCCGACCGTCGACGAGGCCCCATGGGGCCAGGTGCCGCGGGTCAACCTATCCCTGAAGATCACGTCGCTCTATTCCCAGATCGACCCGCTCGACTTCGAGGGCTCGCGAGCCGCTGTGGTGGCGGCGCTAAAGCCGCTCTGCGTCGCCGCCCGCAATCGCGGCGTCTTCGTCAATCTCGATCTGGAGCGCTTCGCCTACCGCGATCTCACCTACGCGGTGTTCGCCGACCTCGTGCTCGACGACGACCTCCGCGACTACCCGCACGTAGGTGTGGTGGTCCAGTCCTACCTCAAAGACAGCGGGGACGACGTGCAAGATCTGGTCGCACTAGCCCACCGGCGCGAGACGCCTCTCACCGTACGTTTGGTCAAGGGCGCTTACTGGGACTACGAGACCATCATCGCTGCACAGGAGCATTGGCCCTCGCCGGTCTTCACCCGCAAGGCGCAGACCGATGCTCAGTTCGAGCGGCTGGCGAAGGTCCTTATCGAGAACTGGGAGTGGACCCGGCCTGCCGTGGGCACCCATAACATCCGCAGCATGGCTGTCGCCGTGGCCCTGGCCGAGGCCGCCGGGCTTCCCGCTGGCACAGTCGAGCTGCAGATGCTGCACGGCATGGCGGAACCCATCCGGCGGGCCGCGGTGGCTCAAGGCTACCGGGTACGCGAGTACGTGCCCGTAGGCGAGCTGATCCCGGGAATGGCCTACCTGGTGCGCCGCCTGCTGGAGAACACCGCGAACGAGTCGTTCCTGCGCCTCACCTTCGCCCAGCAACAAGAGCCCGAGCAGTTGCTGGCCGCACCAGCGGCCGAAGTAGGGTCGCCGGAGGCCGACGCAGCGACGCCGGCGGTCGAAGTAGGGTCGCCGGAGGCCGAGCCGTCCGAGACTCCCCTGGCCGGCGCCGAATCGTCCGAGGCGCCCGAAGCAACGCCTCCCGAGGCCGACGCGTTGCCCCCGTTCCAGAATGAACCCCATGCCGACTTCTCCCGTCCTGAGAACCGCGATGCCATGGAGAAGGCCTTGGCGACCATCCGCGGCAGCTTGGGGAGGGAGTACGCGCTGCTGATCGGCGGCCTAGCCGTCACGACCGGGACCTCCTTCGCCTCGACCAATCCGGCCCGGCCCCAGGAGATCGTGGGAACCGTGGCCAGCGCGAGCAGCGCCGAAGCCGACCGCGCCCTCGACGTAGCCCAGGCGGCCTTCCCCGGGTGGCGAGACACCCCGGCCGGCGAGCGGGCCGGGACCCTTCTCCGGGCCGCCGCCCTGGTGCGGGCCCGCAGGCTCGAACTCGCGGCCCTCGAAGTGGTCGAAGCGGGCAAACCCTGGCGCGAGGCCGACGCCGACGTCACCGAGGCCATCGACTTCCTCGAGTACTACGGCCGGGAGATGCTGCGCCTCGCCCCGGCGCGGAGCCTGAGCGACGTCCCTGGAGAGGAAGATCTCTACTTTTACGAACCCCGAGGCGTGGTTGCGGTCATCGCTCCTTGGAACTTTCCTCTCGCCATACCCACGGGTATGGTGGCGGCCGCCCTCGTGGCCGGTAACACGGTCGTATTCAAGCCGGCCAACCCCACCTCAGTGCTCGGGTACGCCTTGGTGCGGATCCTCCACGAGGCCGGCGTCCCCGGGGAGGTGGTCAACTTCCTGCCCGGTCCTGGGAGCGAGATAGGCGACTATCTGGTGCGCGATCCCCGGGTGGACATGATCGCCTTCACCGGCAGCCTTGAAGTGGGTTCGTCCATCATGGGCAAGGCGGCGACCGTGGCCCCGGGGCAACGGAACATCAAGAAAGTGGTGGCCGAGATGGGAGGCAAGAACGCCATCGTCGTGGACACCGACGCCGATCTCGACGCGGCCGTCGAGGGAGTCATCGTCTCCGCCTTCTCGTACTCCGGCCAGAAATGCTCGGCCTGCAGCCGGGTGATAGTGCTGGAAGCCATCCACGATCAGTTCGTCCGCCGCCTCACCCAGGCGGCAGCCAGCCTCAGGGTGGGCGATCCGTCCGATCCGGGAACGCGCTTGGGCCCGGTGATCACCGCAGAGGCGCGCGACCGCATCCTCACCTACATCCAGACCGGCGCGGGCGGCGCCCGGTTGGTCCATCCCCTGGGCGACGACCGGACGGCTGCGAGCGCGGCGCCTTCCGGAGCGGCTGCCGGCCCAGCGCCTCGGGCGGCCGCCGCCGCGGCCGGGGCGGCGCCAGACAACGACACGGAACCGAGCGGCGGCTCAGATTCTCCGACGGACGATGCGGCCCGGCCGGCTGAGGCGGGCTACTTCGTGGCGCCGCACGTGTTCGTCGACGTGCCTACCGATGCGAGTATCGCTCAGGAAGAGATCTTCGGCCCGGTGCTGGTCGTCCTCAAGGCGCACGATTTCAACGAGGCCCTCGAGCTCGCCCTGGGGGTCCGCTACGGCCTCACCGGCGGTCTCTACTCCCGCAACCCCGCCCATATCCGCCGGGCGTATCGGGAGTTCCGGGTGGGCAACCTCTACATCAACCGGCCCATCACCGGCGCCATGGTAGGCCGGCAGCCGTTCGGAGGCTCCCGCATGAGCGGCACGGGCTCCAAAGCTGGGGGCCCCGATTACCTCCTCCAGTTCATGGAACCGCGCACGGTCACCGAGAACACCATCCGCCGCGGTTTCGCCCCACCCGAGAGCGTCGACGGAGCGAACGGGCGGTGAGCGTGCGACGTTGCCGGACGTTCTTGCCCCTGTTCACCACCGGACCACCCGAACACAGCGCCCCGAATGGACTTGTGCACAGGTGCGACGCGGTTTACTCTCTCTTGGATAGTAACGGGCCGGCGTGGAGGTGATGTCATGACCATCCGCGGATTCTTCTTCCGTGCTCGGTACTCGCCTGGCCATCCTCACTGTTCTACCCCTCTACACATGGGGCGCACTGCATGAAAAACCATTTCTTGAAAGACCACATCTGGAAGAACCACGTCTTGAGACCGCTGATGGTCGTCATCGGTATCGTCATTATTCTCGTCTTAGTCTGGGTCTTCTATGTGCCGGGGGATTTCGGCGTACACGACCAGGGCTACACGTACGGGTGGTACCGAGAAGGGAATATCGAGGACTGGAAGGCGGTCACGGTCAAGTACCAGGGAGAGGAATACTGCACGACCTGCCATCAGGACAAGGTCGACCTCATAGCCACGACTCCGCATTCGATCATCCAGTGCGAAAACTGTCATGGCCCGGCACAGGAGCACCCATCGGACCCGCCCAAGCTCGCGATCGACAGGACCCGGGAGCAATGCCTGAGATGCCATAGCAGTCTGCAATACCCCTCAAGCGCAAGAGCCGAGATAAGAGGCATCGACCCGGAGAGTCATAACGTGGGCACTGAATGTGCCACGTGCCACGATCCGCACAATCCGACTCTGGGGGGTCCGAAATGACTTCAACAGGGCCCGAACCGATCTCGAGACGTGAGCCTGGATCGATCTCGAGACGCGACTTCCTCAAGAACGCCGCGATAGCTGGGGCTGCAGTCTTGGTGCCGCTCGCGGCCTTGGAGATCCTGAGCCCCAAGCATGCGCAGGCGTTGGTCGCGCAGGCTTCGAAGAAAGATGAGCCTGCGCGCTGGGTGTTTCTGGTCGATACGAACAAATGCGTCGGGTGCGGGCTTTGTGTAAAGGCCTGCAAACTGGAGAACGAGATCCCCTATGAGGCCAACGTCACGCGTACCTGGGTGGAGCGATATGTGCTGACCAAGGACGGCAGGTCTCTTGCCGATTCTCCCAAGGGCGCCCGCGACGGCTTCACCAGTTATAAGATCGACCTCAACGAGAGCGGTTACGAGGACATACAACCCGAAGAGATCAGCAAGGCTTTCTTCGTCCCGAAGCTCTGCAACCAATGCGACAATCCCCCCTGTGTGCAGGTGTGCCCGGTCGGCGCCACTTACAAGACCCCCGACGGTGTCGTCCTCGTCGACAGGACGTGGTGCATCGGTTGCGGCTACTGCCTCATGGCCTGCCCGTACGGCGCCCGGTTCTTCCATCCGAAATATCACGTGGCAGACAAGTGCAACTTCTGCTACCACCGCATAACCAAGGGGTTGAGTCCGGCCTGCGTGCAGGCATGCCCATTCGGCGCGCGGCGGATCGGCAACCTAAGAGACCCGGAAGACCCTGTGGCCAAAGTCATAACCACCGAGCGTGTCGCCATCCTGAAAAGCGAATTCGGGACCAAGCCCCAGGCCTTCTATATCGGCTTGGACGAGGAGGTGCGCTGACATGGTGCATGGTGAACTCTGGACGGTAAAAGAGCTCTTCGTCCTCCCCAACGAATACATCTATTGGGCGATCCAGATCGTCATGTACCCTCTCATGACCGGTCTGGTCGCAGGGGCCTTTGTCCTGTCATCTCTCTATCATGTGTTCGGAATCAAGCAACTCAAGGACATCGCCCGCTTCGCCCTGGTATTCTCCTTCGCCCTGCTGCCCGCGGCGATGCTGCCGCTCATACTGCATCTTCAGCACCCTCTCCGCGGTTTCGCCGTGTTGATGACCCCTCATTTCACTTCCGCGATCGCGGCGTTCGGCATCGTCTTTTCCACCTATTTCGTGATCGTCGCGTCGGAGCTCTGGTTCCTCTATCGAAAGCACTTTGTCGAACAGTCCCTGCTCCTCAAGAAGAAGCCGCACCGGACCCTCAAGGAGCACCTGTTCTATGGCACATATACCGTTCTGACCCTGGGTTCATACGATGTCGGCGAGAAGGCCCAACAGAGGGACAAGAGGGCGATAAAGATACTCGCGGGCGTCGGCATCCCGGTCGCGTTGTTCCTGCACGGCTATGCAGGCTTCATCTTCGGGTCGGTCAAGGCCAACGCTCTCTGGTTGACTCCGCTCATGCCGGTCATCTTCATCATGTCCGCCATCGTCTCAGGCATCGCCCTCTCCATGCTGGCCTACATCGTGACCATGGAGATCAGAAAACTCCTGGCCCGCAGGAGGCAGTCGCGAGCGCATCTTCCTGAGTCCCGCGAGGAGATCAGAAGCGCTGAGGTCAGCATGATCAAGATGACCTCTAGGTACCTGCTCTTATTCCTGGTGTTTGCCATCAGTCTCGAGCTTCTTGACCTCATCTTCAGGGGGTACACGGCCGTCAAGTCGTGGGACGTGTTGAGGAGCGTCATCTACGACAGGGACTTCGTCGATATCTTCATCCTCCAGTACGGCCTCGGCAACTTCGTGCCGTTGGTCCTGTTTCTCGTTCCGCGCCTGACCGTCAGAAGGGCTGTTGTAGGCGTACTGTTGGTCTTGTTCGGCGTGTTCATGATGCGGTGGAACGTCGTTATCGGGGGGCAGGCGTTCTCCCTGACCCTATCGGGGTACATGGACTACCTCCTGCCGATAATCCCCCGCAGCGTGGAGACCCTAAAAGAGGGATTGGTCGGCGCACTGGGCGTCTTCATATTCCCGTTCGTACTCTTCTATTTCTACACGCGGATCATGCCGATCTTCGGACCGAAGAAGTCATACTGACATAGGAACCTCACACTGGTGTAGTGAGGCCACGAGCAGCCTCGCGGTCGGGTATTCGGCCGAACCCGCGGCGGGTTCACTCCCCGTATCCGCGCCCTACGCTCCAGGCATCGGCGATATATTCCCCCACGGCCCAGTAGCGGTTGTCAGGCATGGTCAGGAGGAACGGTCGCAGCTTCACGATGTCGGGCTTGCCGTCCGGTAGCAGGAACCGTTGCTCGGTCCACGTGCCCACGATGTCGCCCACGAAGAGCTCGTGACTGTCCAGGTCGACGGTCTGATGGAGGCGGCACTCGAGGCACAACGGGCACTCGGCGATCATGGGCGCATGCTCCAAGGACCCGCGAAACACGGTGAACGGCGCCCCCTTGTCCACACCCCGCTTCGCCGATTTGAGACCGCACCAGTCGGTCACCTCGACCTGATCTACGCTGGGGATGCAGATGCTGAACTCCCCGTGCTCATGGATGCCGGCGCTGGATGCGCGCGCCCTGCCCATGCCGGTGACGAGCAGCGGCGGGTCGAACTGGCAGCGAGTCACCCAGGCCACGGTAGTGAAACTGGGGCCGGTCGGCAGGTCGATGCCGATAAGGGTCATCGGCATCGGATACAGAAAGCCCTGCGGGCCGAGGTCGATCTTGTCCATGGTCGTCCTCCGTTCGGTCGCGACAGTCCGATCGATCATATCCGTTAACAGGCCGGCCGCATGCATTCCTAGCACGTTGCCGGTTCCCAGCGACGACCCTGGGCCTAGGACTCCCCGCCGTTCTTACGCCGGCGCCGCGCTTCCGCGCGTCGCCACGGGGCGACCCCTTCCAACTCGATCTCGAGGGCGAAGCTGAGCAGCGTCCGTACCACGACTATCACTGCAAGACCGAGCGCACTCTGGATGGTCAGCTCGAGTGTCATGGTCCGGATGATGTCGGCGATGATCAGGATCTCCAGACCGAGCAAGATCACACGGCCTAGATTCCGGCGCAGCTGCCCGTAGCCATCGCTCCCCCCGCGCCTGAAGATCCCCACGCCCAGAGTGACGAAGGCCCACACCGATCCGATCACGAGGACCCCTGCTCCGAGCGCTTCGAAGCCCCGGGAGACTCCCACCATGATGCTTTCGAAGTCTATGCCGACCCCCTTCCGGTCCGCATGGACAGGTCTTCGACCACGTGTACCCAGTTTAGCCGGGGCTCTAGTCCTCAGTACCGGGAAAGACCGGGGTGCATCCGCCATTTGGCAGCGGGAACTCCTGGGCACCGGTCGTCGTCCACCTCGCAGGTGCAGGGGCGTCCGCCTCGCAAGTGCGGGGAGCAGTCGCGTCCCTTGGTGTGCCATTTGCCGCGAAGCTCCTCAGGAGGGGTCATGAAGGGCGTTGGGGGAACCTGCCGGACAAAGCCGAAGCTGACCGCGCTGTGCGCACTGGCCATTATCGCCTCGGTCGCGTTGGCCGGGTGCGGCGGCGGCGACACCGCGGCGACTGCCACTTCTCAGCCCGGGTCCACGGCCGGATCGATCACCCGTGACGACCCATCGGGCGTGGTCGCCGGTCTGGCGCTCGAGGAGCCGGTCT
>JAZDLO010000160.1:0-2929 GCA_043801935.1 bacterium | reverse complement strand
GCTGGGATCGACCCGGATGGGAGTCGCGCCCCCGTTCTCCACCCGCACGTAGGCCTGATAGAACGATTCACCCGAAGCCGGAGCCGAGGGAGTCTGCTCGCTGAGCCGCTGCAGCGGCATGGCGGGCTGGAAAGTGGCCTGTAGAGCCCGCACGGTGACGAGCGCGTCGCCCACGTTGACCGCCGTACCCGCTTGACCCTCGATGTCGCCTGACTCAGACCCCTGACCAGCGGTCGAGGACGTGGGCGATCCCCCCGTATCCTCCCCCGAGCCTGAATCGCAGCCCGTGGCCCACGCCAGGCACGACAGCGCCACTATCAGCACGGCGCTGGTCAGCAGTACGGCCGCTCGCGAGCGCGCACCCCCAGGTTGGTCGGCAGATGTCACAGCGTCTCTGTGCACGACGCCATCATACGCGTAGGACTTCGGGATTGACCATGTGCTCCACCGGTTCGCCACGAATGGCCGCGATGGCGTTACGCGCGGCCACCTCGGCCATTCGCCCCCTGGTCTCCACCGTGGCGCTCCCCAGGTGAGGGAGAAGGACCACGTTGTCCAGCCCCGCTAGACCGGCTGCCAACTCGGGTTCCCGCTCGTACACGTCCAAGCCGGCTCCGCCAAGGTGCCGGCTGCGTAGGGACTCCACCAGGGCCGTCTCGTCGATCACAGGGCCGCGCGACGTGTTCACCAGATATGACCCCGGCCGCATGAGCGCTACCTCCCGGGCCCCCATGAGGTGATGGGTGTCCGCGCTGAGAGGCACGTGAAGGCTCACGATGTCTGCTTCGCGCAGGAGTTGATCGAGCTCCGAACGGAAGTCCCAACGCGCGCCGGAGGGAACCTGCTCCGCAGCCAGCGGGCCGCTGTGCCTCGTGTAGAGCACCCTCATGTCGAATCCGAGGGAACGCCGGGCGACGGCCTGCCCGATACGCCCCATTCCCACGACGCCAAGGGTCGCACCCGCTACGGCCCGGCCAAGCAACATAAAGGGGCTCCATCTCTCGAAGCGGCCCTCCCTCACCATCCGGTCGCCCTCGACCACTCGGCGAGCGATACTCAGTATCAAGGCCCAGGTGAGATCGGCGGTGGCGTCGGTGAGTACGCCGGGAGTGTTGGTGACGAGGATCCCCCGAGCGGTAGCTGCCGGGACATCGACGTTGTCGAAACCCACAGCCATATTCGAGATGACCTTCAGTTGCGGCCCCGCGGCGTCCATGACGGCTCCGTCGATGAGCTCGGTGAGCAGGCACAGGATCGCATCGACCCCGCTGACGGCGCGCAGGAGCTTGTCAGGGGCGAGAGGCCGGTCTTCGTCGCCGCCGGTCACCACGAAGGCTTCGTGCGCGAGGGAAAAGCCCGGCTCCGGGATACGTCGGGTGAGCAACAGTCTTGGTCGCGTCATGGGGCCGCCTTTTCGTCGTCGAGCCGCCGAGCGAGGCATCAGTCGCTGGAGAAGTATATCCTTAGCTCATGCCTGGACAAATCCGCGTAGGCACCTGCTCGTGGACCGACCCGACCATGGTACGGGCCTGGTACCCTACGGTCGTCCGTACCGCGGCCGACCGCCTGCGGTACTACGCCGCTCGCTTCGACACGGTGGAGGTGGATTCCAGCTTCTATGGGGTGCCCACGTCCGCTACCGCCCGGCTCTGGGCGGAGAGGACCCCGCCCGGGTTCGTCTTCCACGTGAAGGCGTTTGGTATGCTCACCCGGCACGGGGTACGGCCCCAGCAGCTCCCGGCCCCGCTGCGCGCGGCGCACGATCTGGAACTAGACCGCTACGGCCGCGTCCTACACCCGTCGGCGGAGCTGCGGGCGCAGGCGTTCTCCTTGTTCAGGGAGGCCCTGGAGCCGCTGCGCGAGCACGATAAGTTGGGACTGATCCTCATGCAGTTCCCGCCCTACTTCGTGGCCAATCGAACGAACCGGGAGTACATCGCCCAGAGCGCCGGCCTATTGGCGCCCGATCGAGTGGCGGTGGAATTCAGGCACGCTTCCTGGGTGATGCCGGGGGAGGTGGAATCCACCCTCGATCTGCTCTCTTCGCTGGGCTTGGCCTACGTCGCGGTCGATGAGCCTCGGCTGTCCGGACCGACGGTACTCCCGCCGATGGCAGCGGCCACCTCCGATGCGGCCTACGTGCGCTTCCACGGCCGGAACGCGGCCACCTGGAACGCCCGGGTGAGTTCGGCGGCCGAGCGCTTCAAGTACTTCTACTCCCCCGAGGAGTTGGCCGAATGGGTCGCGCCGGTGCGCCGGCTTCAGGAGGAGGCCCAAACCACCTACCTCATGTTCAACAACTGCTTCGCCGACTATGCACCCCGCAACGCCCAGCAGATGCTGTCACTCTTGGAGGCTCCGCCCCAGGCTGACGGAGAGCCGATCGCCGACCTCCCGTCCCGTGACAGAACAGCTACCGAGTCCACCGACTAGGTGGTGCGAAGAAGAACAGGCGGCGGCCCATGCGACCCGCCGCTGCCCTGAGCCGCCTTCTCTCTGCGGTTCGGCCTTCTCCCTCGATCAGGGCTGCAGCATGACGATCACACACAGCATGGCGATCGACCACAGGATATCCGAGGGAACGTGCTGTTCGCACGTGGAGTCGAAGAGCAGGTCCCCCCTCGCCCGGAACTCCTCGTCCTCGCGCCAGAAGACCAGGGTGACGGGCAGGCGGGGAAGCGGCCGCAGTTCCACTCCCGCGTCGCCGTAGGCCCGCGGCTCCCCGCCAAACCGGTCCGCCTGCCGTAAGAAGGCTTCCGGGTCGGGGGCAAAGCGAGCCGCCATTTGATCGAGTGGCAGCACGTGCGAACCCTGAAGGTAGATCTGCCCCGCTTTCAGGTCCGAGGGCCTGACCAGCCGACCCGCCGGCAGGATCCTCTGAGCGCCGACAAGGTAGTGCAGGATGGACAGCCGCGAAAAGTAGGCCGCC
>JAZDLO010000158.1:0-14135 GCA_043801935.1 bacterium | reverse complement strand
GTACGGTAGTGGTCCCCCTCCGGCGATATGAACACCTGGGTCTTGTGCTTGAGCCGCCGGAACGCCTTGCAGTGGACGATGCGGTCGCGGTCGCGTTGGTAAGGCGTCCGCAGCGTGCACGGCTCTTCCGGGTACTCCCTGCCGCGAGAGGCCGCCGAGCGTTGCGCCCACTGAGAGAGCCCCGCCTCGAAGAGGTCGGTCGACAATCGGACTCTACCGGCCCTCTCGTGCTTCACAACTTCACCGGCCTCTTCAAGTTCTGGGGCTCACGGAGCCCCCGGATACCTCAGTCGCCCACCTTATCAGCCGCCGTCTCCTCCAGGACCGCCTGGGCGGCCGCCAGCCGGGCGAGCGGTACCCGGTAGGGGCTGCAGCTCACATAGTCTAGTCCCGCGCGATGACAGAACTTCACGCTCGTCGGCTCTCCGCCATGCTCCCCACAGATGCCGAGCTTGATGGCCGGTTTCACGGCCCTGGCCTTCTGGGCGGCAAGTATGATGAGCTGCCCGACCCCGGCTTGGTCGAGTCTCTCGAAGGGATTGGCTTTGAGAAGATCGATGCGCAGGTAGTGGGTGAGGAACTTGCCTTCGGCGTCGTCGCGTGAGAAGCCGAGGGTCATCTGGGTGAGGTCGTTGGTGCCGAAACTGAAGAAGTCGGCTTGGCGGGCGATCTCATCGGCGGTAAGGGCGGCGCGAGGCACCTCGATCATGGTACCCACCGTGTAGTCGACGGTGACCCCCCGCTCGGCGAGCACCTCTGCGGCGGTCTCCTCGGTGAGCGTGCGCATGAGCTCGAGTTCCCGCTCGAAGCCAACCAGCGGGATCATGATCTCCACGTGCGGCATCTTGCCCGTCTCGCCGAGCACATCGCACGCAGCCTCCATGATGGCACGCACCTGCATCGCATAGATCTCCGGCCACTGGATACCCAGACGGCAGCCCCGCGTCCCCAACATCGGGTTGGCCTCACTCAAGGCCTTGACCTTGCCGGCCAGCTCTTCCTGCTTCGCTACCTTCTCTGCCGAGGCCCCGGTGAGCCGAAGGCGCTCCAAGTCCACGATCACCTCGGTGTAGTTCGGGAGGAACTCATGCAGGGGTGGATCGAGCAGGCGGATGGTCACGGGCATGCCTGCCATGGCCCGGAAGATGCCCTGGAAGTCCTCGCGTTGGAAGGGGAGCAGTCTGCCCAGGTGCAGTTTTCGCTCCTCCTCTGTCTCCGCCATGATCATAGCCCGCACGTGTGGCAGCCGGTCTTCCTGCATGAACATGTGCTCGGTACGGCACAGCCCGATGCCCTCGGCGCCGAACTCCCGGGCTTTCTGGGCATCCTCCGGCGTGTCGGCGTTCGTGCGGACCCCCAGACGACGCACTCCGTCGGCCCAGGCAAGCACCGTTTCGACGTTCTCGTCGATGGCTGCGGGGACCAGCTCGGCCTGGCCGAGCATCACCGTGCCGGTGCCGCCGTCCATGGAGATCCAGTCACCCTCCCGGATGACGGTGTCGCCCACCGCGAACTGACGAGCCTCAGTGTCGATCTTCAGGTCCTGGGCCCCTGCGATGCAGGGTTTGCCCATGCCTCGAGCCACTACGGCCGCATGCGAAGTCATGCCTCCGTGACTGGTGATCACTCCCTGAGCCTGGATGAGCCCATGGATGTCGTCCGGGTTGGTCTCCCACCGCACCATGATGACCTTCTCGCCTCGCGACCCGCGCTCCTCCGCCTCGTCGGCGTCGAAGACCGCCCGGCCGACCGCGGCCCCCGGCGAAGCCCCCAGGCCGGTCGTCAGGACCTCGTATTTCGCCGTGGGATCGAGTCTCGGGTGCAACAGTTGGTCGAGTTGCGCCGGATCGACCCGCATGAGAGCCTCTTCCGTAGTGATGAGGCCCTCGCTCACCATCTCCACCGCTGTGCGCAGAGCCGCCGGGGCGGTGCGCTTGCCGCTGCGGGTCTGCAGCATGTAGAGCTTCCCGTCCTCGATGGTGAACTCCACGTCTTGCATGTCCCGATAGTGCTGCTCCAGTTTGTCCCGGATGCCGTACAGCTGCTCGAGCACCGCGGGCATCACCTCGCGCATCTCCTCCAACGGCCGGGGGTGGCGCACGCCGGCCACCACGTCCTCGCCCTGCGCGTTCATGAGGAACTCGCCGTAGAAGAAGTTCTCGCCGGTCGAAGGATCGCGGGTGAAAGCCACCCCGGTGCCTGAGTCCTCCCCTTTGTTGCCGAATACCATGGTCTGCACGTTCACGGCGGTTCCCAGATCGTCGGGGATGCCTTGGGTACGACGGTAGACCTTGGCCCGATGGTTGTCCCAGCTCTTGAACACGGCCACGATGCTCATGTGCAACTGACGCAGGGGGTCATCGGGGAACTGCTCGCCCGCGTGCTCGCCCAAGATGGTCTTGAAACGGACCGTCAGATCGACCAGGTCGTCGGCGGAAAGGTCGGTATCGAGGGGAGCTCCGACTTCGGCCTTCTTGGCTGTGAGCGCATCCTCGAACAGCTGAGGATCCACCCCCATGACCACATCACCGAACATGGAGATGAAACGACGGTAGGAATCGTAGGCAAAACGGGGGTTACCGGTGCCTTGGGCCAGTCCCTCCACCGTCTCATCGTTCAAGCCCAGGTTGAGCACGGTGTCCATCATGCCGGGCATCGAGAAGACCGCCCCAGAGCGGATGGAGAGAAGCAGGGGGTTCTTGGGGTCGCCCAAGGTCTTGCCGGTCAGTCTTTCCAGAGCGCGCAGATGCGCCTCAATCTCGCTTTCGAGCCCGTCGGGGTACGAGCCGGTGGTGGAGTAATGCACACAGGCCCCAGTGGTCACGATGAAACCGGGAGGTACCGGGATGCCCAGTCCGGTCATCTCCGCCAGGTTGGCCCCCTTGCCTCCCAAGAGAGACTTCATGGTGGCGTTGCCCTCGAAAAAGTCGTAGACGTACTTGGTGGGGCTCATCGGACGTGACTCCCTTCGACGGTGCGCTCCAAGACCGAGCTGCGGACTTCCCCCTGGAATCCCGTATTCTAACTAAGCGGGCGGCCGTTGGGAAGCGGCGACCGGCTCCGCCGGCTAGGCGCTGCAGAGAGAGAGCGCCGGCGGACTCCGTCGCCGCGCACTGCCGCCCAGCCGACATCTTTCTTGACCACAGAGGTGTCTCGGATCGAGCAATTGTTATGTTATGGTATTGATGTCGGTAGAATCGAAAACCAAAGAAGGGAGGTCTGATGCCCGAGCGGTTTTTGACAAAAGCTCGGGAGCGACGCGACTACGAACGGACCGCCTCCATCATCTCGGGGGCCCTGGCCGTGGTCGGCAGTTCCGATCTAGCCATGCGTGGTCTCACTGCCGCGGTGAAACGCACGGCCAAATCGCCGCAACAGCAGATGATCGCCGAGTGGCTGAAAAGGTACACAGCTCCCGGCAATCCCGGCAACGCGTTCTTCAAGAACATCCGTCATCTTCATCCTAATGTACGTAAACGCTTTGTTGCCGGGATGATGGCCAATTTCTTCATGCGGGACCCGGAGTACACGGAGTCGCTCCTGAAGGAACGGGGGATTTCTTCTCCCGCGGTGATACTCATCAGCCCCTCCATGCGCTGCAACCTGCGCTGCGTGGGGTGCTATGCGGCCGAGTACGACTCGGAAGACGATCTCACCGAGCAAGAGGTCGAAAGCATCATCGACCAGAGCGAGGAGATCGGCTCTCGAGTCTTCGTCATGCTTGGTGGCGAGCCTTTCGTGTGGCGGCCACTGCTTGACATCATCGAGCGTCACCCTCAGTCGGTCTTCATGGTGTTCACCAACGCCACCATGATCAACGACCGGGTGGCCGACCGGATCGTCGAGCTGGGCAACGTCTGCCCGACGATCAGCATCGAGGGAGGGCGCAAAGCGACCGATGCCCGGCGGGGTGAAGGCACCTACGATCGCATCATGGCGGCCATGGACCGTCTACACGAGCGCGGCGCCATGTTCGCCTTCTCGGCTACGGCGACGAGCCAGAACATCGAAGAGATCACTTCTGAAGAGTTCGCCGATCTGATGGTCGAGAAGGGTGCTTTCTACGGCTGGTACTTCTCGTACATGCCCGTGGGACGCGAGCCCGACCTGAGCCTCATGCCCGACCCCGAGCAGCGCGACCAGCTCCGTCGCGGCGTTATGCACATCCGCAACACACGGCCGCTGCTGGTAGCCGACTTCTGGGGCGATGGCACCCTCACCGGCGGATGTCTGTCCGGCGGACGCAAGTACATCCACATCAACAACAAGGGCGACGTGGAGCCCTGCATATTCGCCCACTTTGCTACCGACAACATCAAAGAGAAGTCGTTGCTCGACTGCTTGTGCTCCGACTTCTTCAGAGATCTGCGCCGGATGCAGCCCTTCGGCAAGAACCTTCTCCGTCCCTGCCCTATCATCGATCACCCGGCAGTGATGAAGAAGGTCGTCGAACGCAACAACGCCTACCCCACCCACGAGGGGGCAGAGTCGCTCATCAACGAACTGCAGCCGGGCCTACACACCTATGCTGCGGGGGTGCGGGAGAAGCTCAACCCCATCTGGCAGAACGAGATGCCGTGGGCTCATGAATGGTTGGAGGCCGACCCGGAGTATCAGCGGCGCAAGCTGCGGGGCCGGGACGCCGATGCCATTGCCGACGAGGCCGGAGAAGAGATGACCGAAGAGGCGGCAGCCCGAAACTAGGCTGTCAACCTCACCCGTGCCGGCCGTGGCACCGAAGGGTGCGCGACGGAAGTGATAACGACGAAAGGGGCGGCGCCGCAAGGCGCCGCCCCTTTCTGGCTTCTCGGTCGTATCTTACCGAATCTGGATCCTCAGCCCTGCACCAGCTCCAGGTGAGCCACGGCGTGTACCGTCGCGGCGATGGCCGCCAGTTGGCGCAGGCGGTTGAGCCGGATCGCCTCGTCCTCGGCCATCACCAGGACGTCATCGAAGTAGCGGTCGACCGCCGGCCTGAGGCCTGCCAACACTGCCAGGGCATCGCCGTACCGGCGTTCGCCGACTGCCCGCTCGACCCGGCCGGCAGCCTCTTGCCAGGCCGAGAACAGGGCCGCCTCGGCCTCGGCCCCGAATAGAGCAGGGGAAATGGTCGCCGCCGGGCCGACCGCGCCCTCGGGGCCGGCTGCAGCCGTTGCTTCGGCGGCCTCGGCGGGCAACTTCCGAGCCAGGTTCGACGGCCGGGAGGATACGGTGACGACGTCCTCCCACAAAGCGCTCGACCGGCACTCGTGCAGCGCTAGTGCCCGGGCGCGTAGATCTAGGAAGTCGCGGGACGTGGGAAGCACGGCGTCGACGGTGTCGCGCCCCAGCCCTTCGTCGGTGAGGTTCTTGGCCAGCCGCTCCAGGATGAAAGCTGTTGCCTCCGGTACCACGAGCGCTCGCTCCACCAGGCCGGGGAAACGTTCAAGCCCATCATAGGCCCGGCCGACCAAAGCGTCGACATCGTAGTGCAGGCCATGTTGGGCGGCGATCGCCACCATGCCGGCTGCCGCCCGGCGCAGCCCATACGGGTCTTTCGAACCGGAGGGCGGCTCTCCGCACGCGAAGGCCGCCGAGATATTGTCCACCTTCTCCGCGGTGGCCAGCAGGGCCCCGGGGACCGTCACCGGCACTGCGCCACCGGCCGCGTCGGGAAGAAACTGCTCCCGCAGGGCCTGAGCCACCTCGGGATGATGACCGTCCATGAGGGCATAGGTCTGTCCCATGACCCCTTCCAGGTCCGCGAACTCGCGCACCATCACCGACACCTGATCGGCCTTGGCCAGCCGGGCGGCTTCGAGCGCTCGCTCCCGGACAGCGCCTTGGGCGCCGGTCACGTCCGCCAGGTAGCCGGTGAGGGCCACCAGCCGCTCGGTCTTGTCTTTCATGCTCCCGGCCTTCTCGTGGAAGACGATCTTGCCGAGCTGGGCCGCCATCTGCTCGAGACCGGTGGCTTTGTCTTTTTCGAAAGAGAACTCCGCGTCCTCTATCCGGCCGTGCAACACCCGCTCATTGCCGGCGGTGATCTGCCCCACCCACGCGGGGTCGCCGTTGGTCACGTAGAGAAACCGGTTCGATAGAGCCCCGTTCTCCTCGACCAGGGGGAAGTAGCGCTGGTGCGACTGCATAGCCGTCACCAGCACCTCGGAGGGCAGGGCCAGATGGTGGTGGCCAAACGAACCCTGGGCCACTGTGGGCCGTTCTACCAAGAACAGTACCTCTTCGATCTTGCCGCTAGGGTCGCTGGCTTTCAGACCGTGCTCGCCCGCCACTCGCTCCAGTTCGGCCCGGATGAGCTGTTCCCGCTCGTGGTGGTCGACCACCACGGCGACCGACCGCAGGCCCTCCACGTAGTCGGCCGGACTCCCGATATCTACCTCTCCACCGAGCCACCGGTGCCCGTGGCTCGTCCGTCCGGAGGTCAGCCCGGCGATGCCGAACGGGATCACAGCCTCTCCCCATAGGGCGACCAGCCAGCGCACCGGCCGAGCGAACCGCAGATCACGATGCCCCCAACGCATGTTCTTGGGGAAGTACATGTCACGCACGATCTTGAGGCAGATGTCGGGCAGCAATCCGGCTGTGGGCCGGCTCTCACTGCGAGTCACGTAGTAGACGGAACGGCGTCCCGCCTCCTCCCGCACCTCGAGATCCCTGGCAGACACGCCTTTGGCCCGGGCGAAGCCCTCTGCGGCCTTAGTAGGGTTGCCCTCCGCGTCGAAAGCGGCCTCGAAGGCAGGCCCGCGCTGGACGATCTCTCGCGGGACCTGCCCCCCGGGAACGTCCCGTATCAGCACCGCGATGCGGCGGGGGGAGACCATCACCTTGACCTCTTCCGGCCTCACCTCCACGCCTTCGGCGCCGAACAACCCGGCCACTCTTTCAGGCAGCAGGTCGATGGCGGCCCGGCACGCGGACGCCGGCATCTCCTCCACGCCGATCTCCATGAGAAAATCGCGTCCTTCCCGGCTCTCGGGCGAGACCCAGACGGCGCCCGCCGCGGCGGCCGGCCCTTCGGTCGCAGCCCCGCCGGCGACCGGCCCGACGGCCTCGCCCGGCTCGGCGGCGACAGCTCCAGCAAGTTGGCTCACGTATCCTTCGGCCACTCTGCGGGCCAGGTTCCGCACCCGGGCGATATAGCCGGTGCGCTCGGTCACGCTGATGGCCCCGCGGGCATCGAGCAGATTGAACACGTGCGAGCTCTTGAGCACGAAGTCGTACGCGGGCCGCACCAGACCCCGTTCCAGACAGCGTTCGCATTCGCGCTCGTGATCGGAGAAAGCCCTCTGCAGCATGGAGATGTCGGCCACCTCGAAGTTGTAGACGGACCACTGGGCCTCGTTAGCTTTGTACACATCGCCATACGTGACGCCGGCGACCCACTCAAGGTCGAAGACGTTGTCCACTCCCTGGAGATACATCGCCAGTCGCTCGGTGCCGTAGGTGAGTTCCACGCTGGGAGGATCGAGGTCGACACCGCCCACCTGTTGGAAGTAGGTGAACTGCGTGCATTCCATGCCGTCGATCCACACTTCCCAGCCCAATCCCCAGGCGCCCAGCGTGGGCGATTCCCAATCGTCTTCCACGAAACGCACGTCATGCTTGGCCAGGTCGATGCCCAGGTGCTCCAGGGAGGCCAGATACAGGTCCTGGATGTCGTCCGGGCACGGCTTGAGGATCACCTGGTACTGGTAGTAGTGGCCCAGCCGGTAGGGATTCTCCCCATAGCGCCCGTCGGTGGGCCGGATGGAGGGCTCCACGTAAGCCACTTTCCAGGGATCGGGCCCCAGGACCTTGAGGAACGTCGCCGGATTGAAAGTACCCGCCCCCACCTCGGTATGATGCGGCTGCCAGATGATGCAACCCTGCTTGGCCCAGAACTCCTGCAGGCCCAGAAGGACGCCTTGAAACGTGGGCTTCTCCACACTCACTGTCGACCTCACCTTCGTTCTTGAGCAGCGATTGTAGCAGCCCACAGAAAGCCACGCGTCGCGAAAGCAGCCCGCGACCGCGCGCCCCGTGAACCGGCAGCGAGCGCGGCTAGAAAGCCGTGGTACCCGTGGTGCTGGTCGACGGAGGTCTGGTCGTGGTGGTGGTCGGAGGCTGGGTCGTGGTGGTGGTCGGAGGCTCGGTCGTGGTGGTGGTCGACGGGGGTTCTTTGGACACCTTGATGTCAACGTAGCTGTTCTTCTCCACCTCGACCCCGGCGGTCGGACTCTGCTCGATGACGAGGTTGGGTGGATAGTCCGGCGTTTCCTGAGGGACGATCCTCGTACGCAGACTGAACGTGGCCAACTTGGCCGCGGCCTGCGTGGGCGAGAGCCCCACGACCGCTGGCACTTTCACCGTAGTCGGCACCGGCGCGTTGCTTATGAAGATGGTCACCGTGGATCCAGGCTCCGCATCTTCACCCTCTTTGGGGTTCTGATCCACCACCGTGCCGCCGGTGAGCGTCGAATCCACCAGCTCCACCTTCGCGACCAGCTTCATACCCTCGATCAGGGCCACGGCGGCGTCTTGGTTCAATGTGATGAGGCGCGGCACCGCCACCGTGTTGCTCGGCGCCACGACCACGATCGTCACCGTGGCGCCGGCATCGACCTCCCGGCCGGCTTCCGGGTTCTGGCGCAGCACCGTCCCCACCGGCTGATCCTTGTTGGTCTCTTCTTTGGGAACTACGACAAACCCGAGTGCTCCCAGCTCTTGAGCAGCACCGACCTGGGTCTTGCCGACCACATCGGGTACGGTCACTTTGCCCTTGCCTGAGGACAGCCAGATGCTGACCGGCTCGCCCTTGGCCAGCTTCGTGCCCTCTTCCGGGTCTTGACGAACGACGTTACCGACCGCCGCGTCCGCGGACGGCTGATCCCCCTCGTTCTTGAACTTGAAGCCCTCGGCTTCGATCTTGGTCTTGGCCTCTGCTTCGCTCAGGCCTATCACCCCGGGTACGACTGCCAGATCAGCGCCGGCGCTTCCCCAGTTGGAGAAAATGGCATACGCCCCGCCGGCGAGAGCCAAGATGAGGACGATGACCAGTATCCACGGCCAAACATTGAAGCGCCGGGGCGGTTCACCGTAGTAGGGCTGTGGCGCGGGCCCCATGCCGTCCGGCGTCTTCCGCCGCACCTGGGTGGGCTGAGCCGCGGAGGCCACCGCGGCCGGGCTCATGACCTGGGTGGCTTCCTCCGCATAAGCGGCAGGGACGCTGATAGCCTCCCCGTCCTGGACCCTCCTCAGGTCGTCGAGCATGGCATGGGCCGTTAGATAGCGCGCAGTGGGGCGCTTACCCAGGGATCGCAGTATCACCGCTTCCAGGTTCTCGGGGATATCGGGAGCGATGTCGCGCGGCGACGCAGGATACTCGTGCACATGTTGCATGGCGATGCTTACCGGATTGTCGCCATCGAACGGCAGCTTTCCGGTGGCCATCTCGTACATGACCACGCCAAGCGAATACAGGTCGGACGCGGCCTCCACCGGTTGTCCCTGGGCCTGTTCGGGCGACAGATAGTGGGCCGTGCCCAGGATCGAACCGGCTTCTGTCATAGTCGAGGCGCTGCCCGCGCGTGCGATGCCGAAGTCGGTGACCTTCACGCGGCCGTCGCTGTCGATGATGATGTTCTGCGGCTTTATGTCGCGGTGGATGACATCCCGACGGTGAGCGAAACGCAGCGCCTCGAGGATCTGTACGGAGATGGAGACCAGGAGATCGGGACTGAGAGGCGCGTACTTTAGGATGATTTCCTTGAGCGACCGGCCCTCCAGATACTCCATGGCGATGTAGTAGGTGCCCTCCGCCTCTCCCCGGTCGTAGATCTGTACGATGTTGGCGTGGTTGAGGCTGGCCGCGCTGCTGGCCTCGCGGCGGAAGCGTTCCACGAACTGCTCGTCGTGCGCGAAACGACTGGAGAGGATCTTGATGGCCACCTGGCGGCCGAGGAGTCGGTCGTTGGCAAGGTAGACATCGGCCATCCCGCCGCTGCCCAGCTTGCGAATGATCTCGTAGCGATCATCGAACACACGTCCTATCAAGACCCGACCATCCTCTGGCACGCTTCCGTGCCCATCGTCACGCGCTGTGTTGCGCGCAATAGTACCTCACCAACAAGTATCACTGCCCGAGAACCGCGGACATGACCTGCCGCGCGATCGGCGCCGCGACACCGCCCCCGGTGCCCGCGTTCTCCACCAGCACGGCCACCACCACCACAGGATCGTCGGCCGGAGCAAACGCAGTGAACCAGGCGTGTGGATCTGCATTCGCGACTTCAGCAGTACCCGTCTTGCCCGCTACCTGGACGCCGCTGATGGCCGCTGAGGTTCCCGTCCCGTTCTCCACCACTTGGATCATGAGATCGCGCACCGAGGCCGCAGTCTCGCTGGAAAGAGGCTCCAGCCACACCTGCGGGCGGGTCTCCTGCAGCATGTTCTGGTGATAGTCGAGCACCTGGCTCACGAGGTAGGGCTTCATGATCTTGCCACCGTTGGCGACGGCTGCAGCGACGAGAGCCATCTGGAGAGGAGTGGAGAGCACCTCTCCCTGGCCGAATGAAGCTTGTGCGACGTGCGCTTTGTCCATGCCCCCTGGATCGGGGAAGAAGCTCTCGGCTCCTCCGAGTGGCCAGGGAGGCGACTTGCCGAAGCCGAAGTCGGCTGCATAGCCCGCCAACGTGTCGGCCCCCATCTCCACCCCCACCTTGGCGAGGGTGGTGTTGATGCTGCGGGCGAAGGCCTCGGTGAAGTCGTGAGCCCCGTAGACGTTGCCTCCGTAGTTCTTCACCACGAAGCCACCCGCTGTGACGGTACCGGTGTCGTCGAACCGGGACTGGGCGGTGACGGTGCCGGTCTGCAGGGCGGCCGCGGCCACGATGGTCTTGAAGACCGAGCCCGGCGGGTAGAGACCCTGGATCGCCCTATTGAGAAGGGGCTTGCCCGAGTCGGCGTTGATGTCTTTCCACAGGGAGTCGATCTCGTTGGGATCGTACCGAGGGTACGAGACCATGGCCAGCACGGCCCCCGTACGCGGATCGAGGGCCACCACGGCTCCTCTGCGGTCGCCGAGGGCTTCAGCCGCCACCCGCTGCACGGCCATGTTGATGGTGAGTCTCAGGTCGGCACCGCGATGGGCATTGCCGACGATCTGGTCCCAGTAGTTGGTGAGACCCAGGATCCCGGACTGGCCGGAAAGCTCCTCGTTGTAGACCCGCTCTACTCCGGCGCGTCCGTAACGGAGGCTGTTGTAGCCCAACCAAGGAGAGGTGATACTGCCCTGTGGGTATTCGCGCAAGAAGTACTGACCGTCTTTGCGGTTGAAGGCCAATTCCACCCCGTCCGCGGACAGGATTGCGCCCCTCTCCACCTTCATCTCTTCCTCGATGGCCCGGGTGTTGGCAGGGTTCACCTTGAGCTTGGGCGCGGCCCAGACCTGGACGTAGGCGAGCTGCACCAGCAAAGCCGCAAAGAGCAAGGCGAAGAACAGGAAGAGACGGCGGAGAGGGCGATCCATCTACCCACCTGCCTCGGCCGTCGGTCGCATCTGCCCCGAGGTCTGCGCGAGCCGGGATCCCGGCTCGCGCCCGGCAGCCTCGTCGCGGGCCACTCGGTCGCTCGTGCGCAGAAGCAACGCCAGCAGGACGAAATTGGCCACGATAGAGCTCCCGCCGTAGCTCACGAACGGCAGAGTGATGCCTGTCAGCGGGATCAATTTGATGACTCCGCCCATGATGAGAAAGGCCTGCAGCGCGAAGATACTAGTGAGCCCGGTAGCCAGCAATCTGGAAAAGTCGTCCCGGGCCCGCACCGCTATGCGGAAGCCCCGGTACGTGAAGATCAGGTACAGCAGGACGATGCCCACCGCCCCCACCAGCCCCAGTTCCTCTCCGATCGCGGAGAAGATGAAGTCGGTCTCCAAAGCGGGGATGATTGTCTGCCCCGACTGCAGGATGAGATATCCCTGGCCCAGACCGCGGCCGAACAGACCCCCAGCGGCGAGGGCGAAAAGCGACTGGACGATCTGATAGCCCTTGCCTGAAGGATCCTTCCAGGGGTCGAGCCAGATATCGATGCGGGTCTGTACGTGAGGAAAGAGATAGTAAAGCAGGGCCGCCCCGGCGGCGAACAGCGCCAATCCCACGATCACGTAGAAGAAGCGCCCGGTGGCCACATAGAGAAGGGCCAGCAAGGCTCCAAAGAACAGCAGGCTGGTACCCAGATCCTTCATGAAGATCATCAGCACCATCGACAGCACCCAGATCGTCAGAAGAGGCGCCAGATAGCGGAAGGGCGGGAGCGGGACTCCCAGCACCCGTCGCGTGCTCACAGTGAGCGCTTCCCGGATGTCCACCAGGTAAGCGGCAAAGAAGACCACGAGCAAAATCTTGCCGAATTCCGCCGGCTGGAAGCGGACGGGACCGAAGGCCACCCAGAGCCGGGCCCCGTTGATCTCCCGGCCGAAGATGGCGGTGAAGAGCAGCAGCAGCACTCCGACGATGCCGATCAAGAAGCGGTAGTCGCGCAATACCTTGAGATCCCGGACGAAGACGAGGACCAGCAGGAAGGCGACCAAGCCGACCACCAGCCACATGGCTTGTTGCAGAGCCAGCTTCTCGTTCAGCCGATAGATCACCAGTATCCCCAGGGTGGAGAGCAGGGCGGTCACCGGCAGAAGGTAGGGATCGGCGCGAGGCGCCAGCACCCGGCGCCCGATGTGGGCTATCGCGAACAGGGCCAGGAACAGCGCCCCGTAGGTCAGGGACGACCAGGTCAGGGTGGAGGACTTCTGCGTGTACACCAGCGCGAACCCCAGAGTGGTGAGGACCAGCGCGGGGATGAGGAAGATGAGCTCGCGGTTGCGTGTCGTCACTGCTGTGCGCTCAGAGATCGGAGGAAAAGCTGCCCTTCCTCCTTGGAGACGAGGTCGTGAGTGTCGACCCGGGCCTGCAGATACGGAGCCAGCGAGTCGTATGCCGCCGTCCCCCGCTCTATCACCGAGGAGAGAGCGATGCCGACGACGCTGGCGGGTAACCCATGATAAAGGGCCACGGTCCCCTCAGACACGCCCACGTAATACACGGTGGAGTTGAACACCGCGAACCCCACGATGGCGATCACTAGTACCACCACGATCGCAGTCGCCAAAGAGAGCCATTTCCGACGCGTCCACCCGCGCGGGCGCGCGGCGGCCGGTTCGACCGCAGGTTTGGCCTCGGAGGGCGACCCAGGAATCGCCAGGACGGCGGTCTCTGCCGGCGACGTGGCCGCCGGTGCGCCCCCGGCGGAGCCGGTGGCGACCGGACGCAGCAGGGGACCGACCCGCCCCCCGAGGCGCCCGCGCACCCCAGCGCCGGGCCGCCTGCCTCGACCCGCCCGGGCCGGGCTGAGGACACCTCGGTCGGTCGGCCCCAGGAGGACCTCGTCGGCCGGCCGGGCGCCGTCCGGCTCGACTACTTCAGGGTTCTCCGCGGACGGCAGGACGTCCACCACTACAACGGTCACGTTGTCCTCGCCGCCACCGTTCAGGGCCGCCTGCACCAGCAGACCGGCCACCGCCTGGGGATCTTCATCCGATCGAAGGATCTCGGCTATGTCCGGATCGGAGACCATGCCCGTCAGCCCATCGCTACACAGCAGGACTCTGTCCCCTGCCTCCACGAGTACTTCGAAGATGTCGGGGTCGCCGTCACCGTCGGTGCCCAGAGCCTTGGTGATGACGCTGCGATGCGGGTGGACCGCGGCCTGAGCCGGGGTCAACTCCCCCCGGCGGACCATCTCGCCCACCCAGGAGTGATCGTCGGTCAGTTGGGTCAAGGCGTTGTCGTGCAGGAGGTAGCCCCGCGAGTCACCCACATGCGCCAGGCTTAGGGAGCGCTCGCCTGCCAGAGTCGCGGTGAGGGTGGTACCCATGCCCAGGAGGCGCTCCTCTTCAAGGCTGCGCCGCGCGATAGCCACATTCGCTTCTGCGATCGCCTCGCGCAAGTCTTCAGGCCCCGCGGTGGCCGGATCGAGAGCCAGCAGCCCCCGGCAGGCCATCTCGGACGCCACTTCTCCGGCGCGCGCTCCACCCATGCCGTCGCACACCGCGTAGAGTCCCGGACGGACCAGATAGGAGTCCTCGTTGGTCTGGCGGACGAGGCCGC
>JAZDLO010000157.1:0-8382 GCA_043801935.1 bacterium | reverse complement strand
CTCACGCCCTGTCCACGTTCCCCGAAGCTGAGCCCTACTATCTCTGGCACAAGGACCGAGATCTCGAACAAGCCGATTGCATCATCCTGCCCGGGGGTTTCTCCTACGGCGACTACCTGCGTACCGGAGCTATCGCTCGCTTCAGCCCCATCATGCAGGAAGTAGCGGGCTTTGCCGCCGCAGGTGGACTGATATTGGGCATCTGTAACGGCTTTCAGACACTGACCGAGGCCCACTTGCTGCACGGCGCTTTGAGACGGAATCGAGGTTTGCGCTTCATCTGTCATCCCCAGTTCCTGCGCGTGGAGCGCACCGACACGCCGTTCACCCGGCGTCTGAGGGTGGGCCAGGTGATCCAGATCCCGGTCAACCATAACGAGGGCAACTGGACGGCCGGTGCCGAGGGACTGCAGGAGATCGAGGATCAGGGACTGGTGGCCTTCCGCTACTGCAATGCGCAGGGCAGCGTCACCGATGGGGCCAACCCTAACGGCGCTACCGACAACGTGGCCGGGATCTTCAACGAGGGCTACAACGTACTGGGCATGATGCCGCATCCCGAGCGGGTGTGCGAGCAGATGGTGGGAGGGCTGGACGGGCGAGGTATCTTCCGGTCCATGATCGACCACGTGCTGGAGGGGCGCGCCTCGTGATGCGGGGGCTCCCGTCAAGGAGGGATGACTGATGGACGGCCAGACCGCGTGTCCGCGCTGCGGGGCCCGGGACTCGTTCAGGAAGGGTTACCTGCCGGAAACGTGCGTGTGCGACGTGTGCATGAGCCAGCTCGATTGGCGCGAGATCCCCGGGTGCGGGCCGGACTGTGGCGTCCGAAGGCCGGAGGAACCGGCCGAAAAGGGCGCAGCTGGTGAGGAGCCCGACCCGGCCGAATGCGACGCGTCGGCAGACGGCGCCGAGAACTAGGAGTGGGAGCGTCCATGCCTCAACTCTACGAGCAGCTGGGTCTCACCCGGTGGGAATACGAGCAGATTTGCGACATCCAGGGGCGGGAACCCACCCACGTAGAGTTGGCGGTGTTTTCGCTCATGTGGAGCGAGCACTGTGGTTACAAGCACTCGAAGCCGCTACTGAGGCGCTTCCCCACTAAGGGAGAGCATGTTCTGCAGGGGCCGGGCGAGAACGCCGGTATCGTGGACATCGGCGGCGGCCTAGCCGTGGCGATGAAGATCGAGAGCCATAACCACCCGTCGGCCGTCGAGCCCTACCAGGGAGCGGCCACGGGAGTGGGCGGCATCATCCGGGACATCTTCGCCATGGGCGCGAGGCCCATCTGTGGACTTGACTCCCTGCGCTTCGGCGAGATCGTGCCGCTGCCGGCCCGGGGGACGCACGGCGCGGCAGCGACCTCTGAGGTGGGCGCCGGGGCTGGGGCGACGCCACCGGCCGCGACCGCAGCACCGGCCGCCGAAGGCACCATAAACCGCCAGCGCTATCTGTTCGAGCACGTGGTGGCCGGCGTCGGCGGCTACGGCAACTGCATGGGCATCCCCACGGTGGCGGGCGAGATCTACTTCGAGGACCCCTATGCCGGCAACTGCCTGGTCAACGCCATGACCGTGGGGCTGGTCAAGCACGACGAGATCATCCGCAGCAAAGCCGCCGGCGTGGGCAACCTGGTGGTGCTGATCGGAGCCAAGACGGGCCGCGACGGCATCGGGGGGGCCAGTGTGCTTGCCAGCCAGGTGTTCGACGAGACCCTGGAGGAGAAGCGACCGTCGGTGCAAGTGGGCGACCCTTTCATGGAGAAGAAGCTGCTGGAAGCCTGCCTGGAGCTTCTGCGCGGCGACCTGTTGGTGGCCCTCCAAGACCTGGGAGCGGCGGGTATCACCTCCTCGTCGAGCGAGATGGCCGCCAAAGGCGAGGTGGGTATCGACCTGTACGCCGACCGGGTGCCGCTGCGCGAAGCCGACATGGAGCCCTGGGAGATCATGATCAGCGAGAGCCAGGAACGCATGCTGGCCATCGTGGCCCCCGACAGATGGGAAGGCGTCAAGACAGTGTGCGACCGCTGGGACCTCGACGCCACCATCGTGGGCGGGGTGACGGATTCGAAGCAGCTGCGGGTGTTCTTCGGAGGGGAGATGGTCGGCGACATGGACGCCAACGCCTTGGCCGAACCCCCCACCTACGAGATCCCGCAGAAACGTCCCGCCCATGAGGTAGACGAGCCCCTCGATCCGGCCGCCTTCCCGGCTCCGGACGCCTCGCTGGAAGACATACTCTTCGACCTGGTCGGCTCGCCGAACATCGCCAGCCGCCGATGGGTGTGGCAGCAATACGACCATCAGGTGCAGCTCAATACCGTGCTCGTTCCGGGTGGCGACGCCGCTCTCCTGCGCATCAAGAAGACCGGGGCCGGCTTGGCCGTCTGCACCGACGGGAACGGCCGTCAGACGTATCTCGACCCCTACCGGGGAGGCAAGGCGGCCGTAGCCGAAGCCGCCCGGAACGTGTCCTGCGTGGGAGCTAAGCCCATAGCCATCACCAACTGCCTCAACTTCGGCGATCCGGACAACGGTTCCATCGCTTACCAGATGGCGCAGACGATCGAGGGCATGGCCGAGGCCTGTGAAGCCCTCGGTACGCCGGTGATCTCCGGGAACGTCTCCCTCTACAACGAGAGCTTCGAGCAGCCCATCTATCCAACGGCTGTGGTGGGGATGCTGGGGATCATGGACGACGTGACGGCTAACTGCACCATGGCTTTCAAGTCCGAGGGCGACGTGGTCTACCTCTTGGGCGCCGCCACGCCGGCGTTGGACGGCTCCGAGTACCAGAAACGCTGGTTCGGGGGGTCTAAGGGGCGCCCGATGGGGCGCATCCCCGACGTCGACCTGGCGGCTGAGGCGACCCTCCAGGGGGCGGTGCAACAGGCCATCGCCGCCCGGCTGCTGCGTTCTGCGCACGACTGCTCCGACGGCGGATTGGCCGTGGCCTTGGCTGAGTGCTGCGTGGCCGGCAAGCTCGGGGCGCGGCTGGCGCTGGACGGCGTGTCGTGGTCCGGCAGTTTGGCCGGAGATACCGCCGCGCGCCCCGACCTGACCCTCTTCGGCGAGGCGCCTACCCTAGTAGTGATCTCGGTGGCTCCGGATGATGCAGGCCGCCTCGAGGACCTGTGCGCCGCCGCCGCCGTGCCCTGCTCCCGGGTCGGCACGGTGGGCGGCGCCGAGCTCGCAGTCACCGTTGCCGCCCGGAATCTGCGTGCCGAGGTCGCCGCCCTTGAGGAGACGTACGAGTCGGCTCTTCCTCGGGTCATGGGGGAATGATGCGGGATCCCTGGCAGGATGACTCCCCTCAGGATGAATGCGGGGTGTTCGCCATCTACGCCCCCGAGATGGATGTCGCCCGCCTCACCTTCTTCGCCCTCTTCGCCCTGCAGCATCGGGGGCAGGAGTCGGCCGGGATAGCGGTGACCGACGGTTCCCGGCTCATCGTCCACAAAGACATGGGTCTGGTCTCGCAGGTGTTCGAAGAATCCACGCTGCAGACGCTTCCCGGGCAGCTGGCCATCGGTCACGTGCGCTACTCCACCACCGGATCGAGCGAGATGCGCAACGCCCAGCCCTTCGCCCGCACGCGCAATGGCTCGTTCATCGCTCTGGCCCACAACGGCAACCTGGTCAACACCGACGAGCTCCGGGCTCACCTGCTGCGTAACGGGCACGTGTTCGAGAGCACCTCCGACACAGAAGTCATCGCGGCTCTGCTGGCCGAGCATCCTTCGCACGACATCCGGGAGGCCCTCCGCGACATCATCCCTCGTCTGCGCGGCGCCTTCAGTGCGGTGCTCCTCACCAAGGACGAGGTGGTCGGCTTTCGCGATCCTTACGGTGTCCGCCCCCTGGTGCTGGGCACGCTGGAGGGCCGCTACTGCCTCTCCAGCGAGTCCTCCGGCCTGGATATCATCGGCGCTCAACTGGTGCGCGAGATCGAACCGGGGGAGATCTGCTGGATCGATGCGGAGGGGTATCACATCGAGCAGGTCGTGGACCGCAAGCGCGAGGCGCTGTGCGTCTTCGAGTTCATCTACTTCGCCCGCCCCGACTCGGTGATGAAAGGTCAGACTCTCTACACGGCCCGGAGCCGCATGGGAGAGGAGTTGGCTGCGGAATCAGCGGTGGAAGCCGACCTGGTCATCCCCGTGCCCGACACCGGCAACTCGGCCGCCATTGGATACGCGGCCCGCAGCGGCATCACCTATGGCGAGGCGCTCATCAAGAACCGATATATCGGCCGCACCTTCATCAACCCGGAAGACCGGGTCCGCAAGTTGGGCATCCGCATGAAGTTCAATCCTCTCAGCTCGGCTATCCGAGGCAAGCGGCTGGTGGTGGTGGACGATTCCATCGTCCGGGGAAACACCACCCGGGCCTTGGTGCGGGTGCTGTTCGAAGCGGGAGCCAAAGAAGTGCACCTGCGCGTCAGCTCGCCCCCCATCGTCTTTCCCTGTTTCTACGGCATCGACATGGCCGACCAGGACGAGTTCATAGCCTTCGGCAAGAGCGTGGACGAGATCAGTCGGGAATTGGGGGCGACCTCCGTGGCCTATCTGTCGCTGGAGGGCCTCATGCGGGCCACGAAGGTGGGAGAGGGCGGGGATTGCTTCTGCGCCGCCTGCTTTACGGGCGAATACCCCTGCGAGGTGCCGCACCGTCTGCGGTGCTCGAAGTTCCGCTACGAAGAGAATGCCTGCGGAGTGTTGCAGCGCTAGGGGAGTCGCTCGAGCGCCTGAACGACGTCTGAGACCGCCACCGCCCCGGCAGCGAGCGACTCTCTCACCAACGAGGTCGCTTCTCCGCCGCTGAGGTCGCGCTCTTCGATGGGAGGTCGATCAATAAAAAGGACCGTCTTGCCGGCCTGGGCGGCTCGCAGCGCCACGCGCAAAGGCTCGAGATTCCCCTGTCCGAAGAAGACCGGAGCCACCACGATCACATCGGCCTCTGCTGTCAACGCCTCAAGGTGCCGTATCGCCTCGTCGGGAAAGGGCTGGAACGGGGGCGCGGACACCACCTCGAGCTCGTACCGCTGGGCCGTCGCGTAGTCGGTGTCGAAGACGCTCACGACTCCCACGGAGGGCGTGAACCCGCGCAAGACTAGTTCTTCCAGCAGTTCCGAGGCTGCTCCTCCTCCCGCGATCACATGTGCCCTGGTGCCTCTGCCCTCGATCGACGCCTCCCGGGACTTCGACCACAGCGGGGTAAGATACGGCCGTTGCCCCTGCCGGTGGACTGCCACCCGGACCCTGAACACCTCCAGGATCACTCTCGGGTCAAGAATGTCCGTTGGCTCGCCCCGGGCCACCAGCCGTCCTTGGTCGAGCAGCACCAGCTCCTCGCAGTACTGCGCGGCCATGTTGAGATCGTGGAGCACGACGGCGATGGTCGTGCCCGCGGTGTGGAGCCTGCCGAGCAGCTGCATGATCTCCAGCTGATGATTCAGGTCGAGGTTGTTGAGCGGTTCGTCCAAGAGGAGGATCGGCGTGTCCTGGGCGAGGGTCTGAGCGATAAGGGCCCGCTGGCGCTCGCCTCCGGACAGCTCGGTCACCAACCGGCCTGCAAGGGAGGTAAGCCCGGTCTCTGCCAGAGCGGCGCCCACGGCTCCGTCGTCGGCCGCGGCACCCGTCGCATCGGGGCCGGCGACCGCGCTGGAGCGGGCCGCTCCAGCTCCTGGGGCCGCCCTTCCCCGACCTCCGTGCGCATAGCGGCCCATCGCCACCATCTCTTCAACAGTAAAGCTAAAGTCGAGGTTGAACTGCTGGGGAACCACTCCCACCAGGCGCGCGAGGTCGAGAGCCCGGTAGTCGCGGAGGGGCCTTCCTTCCAGCAGTACCTCTCCCGCCGAGGGCTTGACCGCCCGGGTGAGTGCCCGGAGAAGCGTCGTCTTACCCGACCCATTGGGGCCGAGGATGCCCAGGAACGCCCCACGGGGGACTTCCAGGTCGACCGGGCCGAGCACGCGCTGGCCTCCCAGGGTCACTTCCAGACCCCGGATGTCGAACACGGGTCGGGCGCCGGGCCCGTGACGCCGCGCGCCGGCGACGGTATCGGCGTGGCTCGGATCAGCTCCCGTAGCCATCACACCCCTCTTCGCGTGCGCAGCAGGTAGAGGAAGAAGGGGCCCCCGGTCGCGGCGGTGATGATCCCCACTGGGATCTCCGCCGGAGCGAGAGCCGTGCGGGCCACCGTATCGGCGATCAGGAGCAGAAGCGCACCGAAGAGCGCCGCGGCGGGAAGTAGGCGCCGGTGGTCGGGGCCCACCAGGAGCCGCATGATGTGTGGGACCATCAAGCCCACGAAGCCGATCAGTCCGGAGAACGCCACCGCGGCCGCGGTGGTGAGTGCAGCCACGATCATCAGGTTGCGCCTGGTCCGCTGGCTGTCGACCCCCAACTCCCGGGCTCGCTCCTCGCCCATAAGGAGTAGGTTCATCCGCCGCGACATGAGCATCATGTAGACGAACCCGGCCCCTACCACCGGCAGAGTTATGTAGACCTTCGCCCAGGTGGCGGTGGTGAAGCCGCCCATCAGCCAGACCACCACCGTGTGCAGGTCGTACTCCGTGGCTACCATCAAGAACGACATGATCGCCGTCAGCGTCGAGCCCACCGCGACCCCTGAGAGCAGGAGGGACGCTCCACCGGTGCGTCCGCCGAAGGTCGCTAGGCGGTAGACCAGGAAGGCCGCGAAAGTCGCGCCTACGAAGGCCAGCAAAGGAAGGGTATAGATGCCGAGGGCGGAGAGAGGCTTCCAGACGATCGCAATCGTCGCGCCGAGACCCGCACCGGCGGACACGCCCAGCAGATACGGCTCGGCCAGCGGATTACGGAACACTCCCTGGAAGGAAGTCCCGGCGGTCGAGAGAGCCGCTCCGGTGACAAGCGCGAGGACGACGCGCGGAATGCGGAGATTGAGTAGGAGGCGCGGCGCCCAGTCAGGGAAGTCCCCCGTAGCGTCGGAACCATGAGCCACCAAGCCTACGAATGCCCTCAAGGCCTCCCCCAGGGACAGTCCGGCGGCGCCGACCACGCCGGCCGTCACGACGGCCGCGATCAGGGCGGCCGCCAGAGCCGCCATCACCAGGCGGTAGACCCTGCGACGATCAGTGCTGAGAGCCACAGACGCGACTCCTGTCAGGACCGGGGCGGCGCGGGGCCGGGGGCCAGCGCCGCCCCGCCCGGCGGCGGTTCCCCGAGCGCGGGGGCCGCCGCCAAAGCCGGTCCTACGACCCGTGACCTAGAAGGCCGCGGGGTGGATTGCTGCCGCCAAGATCTTCAAGCCCTCGGCGATGCGAGGTCCCGGCCGAGTGACGATGACGTCGTCGATGACCAGAACGCGCCCGTCTTTCACGGCCTTCAGGCTGGCGAAGCGGGGATCTCCGGTGAACTCTTCGGCGCTCTTATACGTGGAGCCAGGGAGCAGGATCACGTCGGGATCGGCCGCGACCAGTTGCTCGGGAGCGAACTGGTAGAAGGCCTGCGCGGCCATGCCATCGGCGCCGGGCGCCGCGGCTACGTTGGTGGCGCGGGCGAGAGCGAGCAGTTCGTCTACGAAGGAGCCCGGACCGGCCGTCCACAGGGTATTGTCGAGGGCGTAGAAGACTTTGGGCGAATCACCGGCCGCGGTGGCTGCGTCGCTCACGCTCTTGATCTGCGCCTTCACAGAATCCACCAGTTCCGCGGCCTTGCCGGTCGCGCCGGTGACGGCCCCGATGGTCGTGATGTTCGCGTAGATCTGTTCCAACGTGGAAGGATTGAAGATAAGGACGGGCACTCCGTTGGTCTTGATCGGGGCGAGAGCCTCCTCGTTACCCGAATAGCCGAGCACCAGGTCCGGATCGAGGCCGATGATCGCTTCCGCGTTGGGCTGGAAGTCGCCGATCTTGGCGATATCGGCCACTTCGGGAGGGTAGTCGTCGAGTGAAGTGACGCCCACCAGCCTGTCGCCCACGCCGAGGGCGAACACTACTTCGGTGTTGGCCGGGGCGGTCGAGACGATGCGCATGGGCTTGGCGTCGATGGTCACGCTGACCTTGTTATCGTCGGTCACCGTCACCGGGAAAGTACCTTCCGCCGGTTCGGCCACCGTAGAGGCCGTGGTGGAGACGGACGCCGCGGCGGTCGTCGTGGTCTCGTCGGATGCTGCCGAGCCACAGCCTGCGGCGAACAGGGAGCCAACGACGAGGACGGCGACCGCGACAATGGCGAGGGTCGGAAAGAGCGGGATCCGACGAAGGGGGTGCTGCCTAAAGAGCAGCCGGTGTAGCCACGCCGATGTGCGGCATGGCGCCTGGTGTCCGGACATGCGGACTCCTTTCGGTTGAACCTATGGTCACGACCCGCAAGATGGTGGAGAGCAGGTTGGCTAC
>JAZDLO010000142.1:0-3324 GCA_043801935.1 bacterium | reverse complement strand
GTACTGTCGTCCGTGTTCTTCGTAAATTGAGGGTTTCAGGGATCATTGAACGCATCGGCCCCGACAAGGGCGGACATTGGGTCGTCAAGGAGAAGTCATGATCCAGGATAAAACGCCTCAATATATCAAGCTCGACGAGCGGAACCACGTCGAGAAACCCTTTCTCGATCAGCTTGACGGGCTTGGCTGGGAGGTCATCGACCTCGATGGTAAGCAGCATCCCGGCGAAAGCCACCGCCAGAATTTCACCGAGGTGGTGATGCTGGAGGTCCTGCGGGCGCAGCTCAAGGTCATCAACGAATGGATGGAAGACGACCAGATGGAGGAGGTGATCAAGCAACTCACCGCCGGCTTCTCCGGGACCGATCTGATCAAAAACAACCGCCATGTCTTTACCTTGCTCGTGGAAAACACCAGTGTCAGTGAAAATCGCCGGACCGGGGAGAAAAGCCCGACGGTGCGCTTCGTGGACTTCACCCACCGGGACAACAATCGCTTTATTGCGGTCTGCCAGCTCAAGGTGCGCATCCTGGGCACCGAGCACCACATCGTACCGGATATCGTCCTGTTCCTGAACGGTCTGCCGGTGGCGATGATCGAGTGCAAATCACCCAAGGTCAAGGACGCCATCCCCGAGGCGATCGACCAGATTCTACGCTACAGCGAACAGCACGGTGCCAAAGGCGAAGGCAGCGCGCCGCTGTTTTACTACAACCAGATCGTGATCGCCACCTGCCGCAACGAGGCCAAGTTCGGCACCATCACCACCTATAGAGAGAAGCACTTCTACCGCTGGGCCGATCCCTATCCCCGCACGGTGGACGATCTCCCACACGGCGGCAGTGGTCCCAACGATCAGCAGCGCCTGGTCGCCGGGATGCTCGACCGCGACAACCTGCTGGACCTCATCCGCACCTTCACGCTCTTTTCGACCAATGACAAGGGCGAGACCATCAAGATCGTGGGACGCTACCAGCAGTTCCGTGCCGTCAAGCTGGCGGTGAAGCGCCTGCTGGCGGGCCAGAACCCCCGCGAGCGGAGCGGCATCATCTGGCACACCCAAGGCTCCGGAAAATCGCTGACGATGATGTTCATGGTGCGCGAGATGTATCGCCACGCCCAGCTATCCCACTGGAAGGTGGTCTTCGTGACCGACCGCACCCAGCTCGAAGGCCAGCTTTCCGAAACCAGCCGGAGCATCGGTTTTACGGTCAAGGTGGCCGACAGCATAAGGAAGCTAAAGGAACTGCTGCGCTCGGATTCCTCGGATTTGGTCATGGCAATGATCCACAAGTTCCGCGAAGCCGACCTCACCGAGACCTTCCCGGAGTTGAACGCCAGCCCGCACATCCTGGTGATGACCGACGAGGCCCACCGCTCCCAATACGCCATGCTCGGGGCCAACCTCGACAAGGGCATACCCAACGCCGCCCGCATAGGCTACACCGGCACGCCCATCGACAAGACCGAACGGGTCTTCGGCGACTATATCGATAAATACACCATGCGCCAGTCCATCGATGACGGCGTGACGTTGGAGATCGTCTATGAAGGCCGCACCCACAACGCCGAGGTGGCCGATCAGACCGGCATGGACACGGCCTTCGCGGATGTTTTCAGCGACTACAACCTCCAGCAGCGCCTGGAGATTCTCGGTTACGGCTCCCGCGACGCCTACCTTGAAGCCGAACCGACCATCGAGGCCAAGGCCAAGGACATGGTGGCCCACTACCTGACACATGTCTTCCCCAATGGCTACAAGGCGCAGGTGGTGGCCACTTCCCGTGAGGCAGCGGTACGCTACAAGAAGCACTTCGACGCCGCCCTGGTGGCTGCGCTCGCCGAACTGAAGCAGGCCAACCCCGGGAAACTCGACCTCAAGCAACTGGAAAAGCTGACGACGGATGTCATCATCTCCAGCAGTCACAACGACCTGCCGCACCTCAAGGCCTACTCGGATGGCTCCAGGCACGAGGCCAGCATCAAGAGCTTCAAGATGGCCTTTGGGGGCGAGGAGAAAGACGTCACCGGCGACATGGGGATATTGATTGTGATGAACATGCTCATTACCGGCTTTGATGCCCCGGTGGAACAGGTGATGTATCTCGACAAGGTGATCGTCGCCCACAATCTGCTTCAGGCCATTGCCCGCGTGAATCGCGTGGCCGGCGAGGACAAGGACAAGGGTTTCGTGGTGGATTATGTGGGGATCGGTCACCACCTGAAGAAGGCCATCGAAACCTACGACGAACGCGAACAGAAGGAAGTGATTGATACCCTGAGCTTTCCCGAGGAGGAGTTGCGGGAATTCACCGCCAGTCACACTGCTGTCATGGACCTGCTCAGGAAGCACGGCTTGACGGACCTGACCGATCACGATGCGTTCTTCGATATTTTCTATGATGAAGACCTGCGTTTCGATTACATGCTCGCGTTCAAGAGGCTGACCAAGTGCCTGAACCTGGTTTTCCCCGCCCGGCAAGCCTTGGACTTCATGGCCGACTACCAGGCCCTCACTGCGATCAATGTGCTGGCCGCCAAACACTTCCGCGACGAGCGCCTGAGCATGAAAGGCATCCCGCCCAAGCTGCGCGGCATCACCGACGCCTATCTCGAATCAAAAGGGATCGAGGTGAAGATCAAGCCGATATCCATCCTCGATGCGGACTTTCAAAAACAGGTCGGCAAACGGGGCCGCACCAAGACCAAAGCGGCGGAGGTGGAGCATGCCATCCGCCACCACCTCGATGTCGAACTGGACGACGACCCCGACCTGCAAGCCTCATTTGCCGCGGCGCTGGCGGCGATTTTTGAAGAGTTCCGCAACAACTGGAACAAGATTTACGTGGAGTTGGAGAAACTGCGGGCGCGCATCATCAACGCCGGCAAGGAGCCGACCTATGGGCTGCACCGCAAGAAGCAGATGCCGCTGTTCCGGATGTTCAAACGGGAGATCTTCGGGGAGATCTTTGGGGGAGGCAAAGGTGATCTGCCGGAAGGGCTGCTTGGCGTAGCGGAGGAGATAAGTGAAGAAGACAAGATCAGCCACCTGGTAGATTTGACCCAGAAGGCCTTTCTCGTGGTGGAACGTGAACTGAAACTCACCGGTTTCTGGGAGAGCATCCCAGCTCGCAACAAACTCAGGGCCGATCTCCAGGGGATCCTGCTCGCGTCGGAGTTCTTGAAACTTCCCGGTCTGGTGAAGAACCGCGCCCATATCATCTCCCGGATCATGGAGATCGCGGAGAAGAACAACGACACGATACTTTACGCGGAATAAACGGAATAATATGAATCTCGATTACACCATCGTCCGGTCGCCCA
>JAZDLO010000139.1:0-24446 GCA_043801935.1 bacterium | reverse complement strand
ATGACCCGCATGCCTGCCGTGCAGGAGAAGGTCCGCTCGCTCTCCGGTAAGGAGCCGCACAAAGGCATCAACCCCGACGAAGTGGTGGCCCTGGGCGCGGCCATCCAGGGAGGCGTCCTGGCCGGCGAGGTCAAGGACATCATCCTTCTTGACGTGACCCCGCTCTCCCTGGGTATCGAGACCAAGGGCGGCGTGTTCACCCGGCTGATCGAGCGGAACACCACCATCCCCACCCGCAAGAGCGAGATCTTCTCGACGGCGGAAGACGGGCAGACTTCGGTGGAGATCCACGTGCTGCAGGGCGAGCGCGACATCGCCGCTTATAACAAGACCCTGGGCAAATTCCAGCTGATGGGGATACCGCCGGCACCACGGGGCATCCCGCAGATCGAGGTGGGCTTCGACATCGACGCCAACGGCATCACTCACGTGTCGGCCAAGGATCTGGCCACGGGTAACGAGCAGAAGATCGAGATCAAGAGCTCGAGCGGCCTGAGCGATGACGAGATCAAAAAGATGGTGCGCGACGCCGAGGTGAACGCTGAGGAAGACCTCAAGAAGAAAGAGCTCGTCGACGCCAAGAACCAGGCTGAGAACCTGGTGTACTCCACTCGGAAGTCGCTCAAAGAGATCGGTGACAAGGTCGACGGCGCCGCCCGGGGTGACATCGAGAACGCCGCGCGCGATCTGGAAGAAGCTATCAAGGGCGATAACGTCGATCTGATACGCGGTCGCATGAACACCCTCCAAGAGGCGGCCTACAAGCTGTCCGAGGCGGCCTACCAGGCGGCTCAGGCGCAGACTGGTGGCGGCCCAGGCGGGGGCGACGGCGAGGGCGGCCCGGACGGCGGAGGTGCGCAGGCGGCCGAGGACGAAGTCGTCGAGGAAGCCGACTACGAGGTCATCGACGAAGACAAGTAGGAATGCAAAACAGCGACCGGCCGACCGGTGGCGGCGGCCGGGCCGCGGTCCCGGCACGGAGCGGGAGTGGCGCAAGGAGCAAAGGAGGTAGGTAGAAATGGCACTGGTAAGATGGGACCCGTTCCGCGAGTTGACGTCGCTTCAGACCGAGGTCAACCGCTTGTTCTCCCGCGTGGGCAGCGGCGACGTAGCCGAAAGGCAGTCCTGGACGCCTGCGATCGACGTGATCGAGACTGAGGATGCCATCAAGCTCAAGGCCGAGCTTGCCGGTATGGACCCCGCCGACATCAACATCGAGGTGCAGGACAATGTCCTCACGGTGAGCGGCGAACGGCGCTTTGAAGAAGAAGTGAAAGAGGACAAGTACTACCGCATCGAGCGGCGCTATGGGTCGTTCAACCGGTCGATCGCTCTCCCGCAGACTGTGGACGAGAGCAAGATCGAGGCCAAATACGAGGATGGTGTGCTCGAGGTCGCGGTCCCGAAAGCGGAGGTGGCGAAGCCCAAGAAGATCGCGGTGAGCATCGCCGGCCAGAAGCCCAAAACGGTGGAAGCCGCGGCGAGCGAGGCCAGATCCTAGGACGTACCAACAGCCCGTGTATGGGCGGGCGGCAAGGGCCGCCCGCCCATCGTCTGCGTAAGGCGATAGACAGGCGATAGACGAGAGACAGGCTCATGACGACAGGTAAGAGGCGGATACCGATCAACAACCATGCACCGGGGGCCCAAGATCCCGCCGCCGGCCCTGCGGAAGCGAGCGATGCCCGGGGCCGCGTGGACGGCCTACAGACTCCGGAGGTCCCTGGGCGAGAGGCTGAGGCGCCAAACAGCGGGAGTCCGGCCGACCAAGACCCGGCGGCCCGGACCGCGGCTTCCTCAACCGCAGCGACCGAGGCCGGCGCCTTGAACGAGGCGACTCGCGAGCGGGACACCCTGTCCGACTCTCTTCTGCGGCTGCGGGCCGAGTTCGAGAACTTCCGCAGGCGCGCGGCCCGCGAGCTCATAGAGGCGCGCGACCGGGCTCAGGGAGAATTACTGAACGACCTGCTGCCGGTTCTGGACAACCTGGAGCGCGCACTCGACGCGGCTGAGCATCACGATGAGAGCAAGGTGCTGGGCGGTGTGCGCATGACCCGGGACTTGTTCGTCGACTTGCTCCGGCGCTCAGGCGTCGAGGAGATCGAGACCGTTGGCGTCCCGTTCGACCCCCATGTGCACGATGCCATGCTCGTACAGTCGTCCGACCAAGACGAGGGCGTGATAGCCGCTGTGCTCGAGCGCGGATACCGGCAGGGCGACCGCGTTCTGCGCCCTGCGCGGGTGGCGGTTTCGTCTGGACGGAATCGACCGGCTGATCCCGGCGCCACCGGCTAGAGGCGGGGGATCGTGGCTACCAGCACCCGCGACTACTACGAGATCCTGGGGGTAAAGAAGTCCGCCTCCCGGGATGAGATAAAGAAGGCCTACCGCAAGTTGGCGCGCAAGTACCATCCCGACGCCAACCCGAACGACCCCAAGGCCGAAGAGAAGTTCAAGGAGGTCTCGAGCGCGTACGAGGTGCTCTCCGATGCTGACAAGCGGAAGCAGTACGACGCTGGGCCTTCGTTCTTCGGCCAGGGTCAGCAGGCCGGCGGTGGGTTCCGTGGTTTCCAGGGCGGCCAGGCCGCCGGCGGCGACTGGGCCGATCTGTTCGGTAACCTCTTCGGGGGTGGCTTCGGCGCCGGATTCGGCGGAGGGGGCCGGCGGCAACAGCGGGCCGAGCGGGGTGATGACGTGCGTGCGTCGGTGCAGCTGTCCTTCGAGGACGCTCTCAAGGGGGTCACCACCAAGATCGCCGTGCCCCAGACCGTACAGTGCAAGACCTGCGGGGGCAGCGGGGCCGCGCCTGGTACTGCGCCGACCACCTGTCCGCAATGTGGGGGGCGGGGCGTGATCAGCCAGAGCCAGGGCTTCTTCGCCCTCAGTCAGCCCTGCGGCCGCTGTGGGGGAATGGGCACCATCATCGACAATCCCTGCGCGACGTGCGGTGGGTCAGGGGTGTCGCGGGCTCTCAAGAAGTTCACCGTGCCCCTGCCTGCCGGAGTGAAGGACGGTACGAAGATCCGTCTGAAGGGTAAGGGCGAACCGGGACAGCGGGGCGGCCCTCCCGGTGATCTTTACGTGATCGCGCGGGTGGATGACAGTCCCCTCTTCGTGCGAAGGGGCTCCGAGCTGCTGCTGGAAGTCCCGGTGACCATGGTGGAGGCTGCTCTGGGAGCCACCGTCCGGGTGCCCACCCCGGAGGGGAACGTGGCCCTCAAGGTGCCTGCGGGGTCCCAGGATGGTAAGCTCCTGAAGCTTAAGGGCAAGGGCGCTCCTCGGCTCGGCGCCTCGGGTAAGGGCGACTTGATCGCTCGTATCCGGGTGCTCACTCCCCAGGATCTGAACGGGGAGCAGAGAGACATGCTGAAGAAGTTCGCCGAGTCGCGCAAGGAAGACCCCCGAGCGGATCGGCCGGGCTGGTCGGCATAGGATCGGGAAGATCGCAGATGGCGGGAGGACCGTGATGGCCCTTGATGACAAGATGCGACCGGTTTTCATGATATCGGTCGCCGCGGAGTTGGCCGAGATGCATCCCCAGACGCTGCGTATGTATGAGCGGCGGGGATTGATACGTCCTCGACGCTCCTCCAAAAGCACTCGCCTCTATTCTCTTCAGGATGTGGAGAAGCTGCAGCGCATCCAGCAACTGGTGGCGGAGTGCGGTCTCAATCTGGCCGGTGTGGAGCGGGTGCTGGTGATGGAGGAGCAGCTGGCCGCGCTGCAACGGCGCCTGGACGAGCTTCAGGCGGATATGGAGCAGCTGGCTGCGCAAGCGCAGGAAGAGCTGGAAGCGGTGCACCGCAGCTACCGGAAGGAGTTGGTGCCCGTCACCAGCCCGGGTGAGGTGATCTTGGTGAGCGGCCGACGCCGCGGTAGGCGTTGAACGGCGAGCCTCAGTGGGACGCTGCTGCGGACGAGCCGGCTGACGAGGCGACCGGTGGACATCTGCCCGCCTCTCAGGAGCAGTTCTGCGCCAACCATCCGGGGCGCTCCACCATGGTGACCTGCAGCGCCTGTGGCAAGCCGCTCTGTCCCGATTGCATGATCTACTCCGCGGTGGGCATCAAGTGCCGGGAGTGCGCACAGATGCCGCGCTCGTCCCGGGTGACACTCAAGAGCGGGCGACTACTGCGGGCCGTGGCTGCCGGCTTGGGAACGGGCACCGCCGTCGGCTTCGCCTACTACTTCATCCTGGGGAGCATCGGGTTCTTCTTTTTCTTCTTCTTCGTAGCCGCCGGCATAGGCTATCTGGTCGGCGAGGCTGTCCTCCGTGCCTCCGGTCACTACCATGGCCTCCAAACGGCGGTGGTGGCAGCGCTGTCCACCTTGTGGGCCTTCCTCATCCCGCCGGTGATCGCAAGTTTTCTGAGTTTCGGAGTGAGCTGGGATGCGGTCGTGTTCACCGTGTCGAGCCGCGGAGTCGTCAACTGGGTGATCATGGCCGTCGCGGCGTATCTGGCCTGGTCTCGGAACCGCTGATGGTTGACGTCTGGGGCTGGCACTCTCGTGTGTAGAGTGCCAGCTACCACTGCACAAGCGGCGCGCTTTCCGGTATAATCTCTTGGCGACGAATCAGGAGGTCTGCTAGCCTTGCCTACGTACGAATATCGATGTATTTCATGTGAGCACCAGTTCGAGCGCTTTCAGCGGATGTCCGACGATGCGGTCAAGGAGTGCGAGGTCTGCGGTGCATCGGTGAAGCGGCTGTTGTTCCCTGTGGCTATCCATTTCAAGGGCAAGGGTTTCTACAGCACCGACTATTCACGACGGAGCTCCTTGGGTTCGTCGGGCTGTTCCGCCGCCGATGGGAACGGCGGCGACAAGTCTTCGTCCCCGGAAGGCGCCGGCACCACCGATACATCCAAACCCGAGCCGTCCGCGTCTTCTGAGTCGGGAAGCTCGACCCCAGCCTCTGCGACCGCCAAGAACGACTGAGCCCTCGGCCACCTGCCATGGCCGGTAGGGACTGCGCGCTGGTCGGGTTCGGCCCCACGTCTCCGTTGATCGTCCTGACCAACGATGACGGCGTGGAGTCGCCGGGTCTGACTGCTTTAAAAGTGGCCCTCGATCCTCTGGGCGAGGTGCGCATCGTGGCCCCCGATCAGAACCGCTCGGGGGCTGCCCGCAGCATCACCATGCATTCGCCTTTGTGGGTGGAGGAAGTGGAACTGCCGGACGGGAGTCTCGCCTACAGCACCGACGGCACTCCGGTCGATTGCGTGCGCATGGCCGCACTCGGTCTTCTCGATAGGGAGCCCGACCTCATAGTCTCGGGGATAAACCTGGGCGGCAATCTAGGCGACGACATCACCTATTCAGGCACGGTCGCGGCCGCCCTCGAGGGCATCATGCTCGACATCCCCGCCGTGGCCCTCTCGGCCGAAGGCTATCACCCTGGATACGATCTCTCCGTTCCGGCCCGTTTTGCCCATCGGCTGGTTTCAGTGATGTTGGCCAAGGGCTTCCCGGCTAAGACGTTGCTGAACGTGAACTGTCCCGATCGGCCGTGGGAGACCCTGCGGGGGGCGCGCATGACCGTCCTGGGTAAGCGCATCTACGGCGACAAGGTGCAGCATCACGAGACCCGGGGCAGTCGCCGTCGGTACTACATCTACAACGACGATCTGAGCTACCGTCACGAGCCGGGCACCGATTTTGAAGCGATCGAGGGAGGTTGGGTGTCGATCACTCCGCTCCACTTCGACCTCATGTCTCATGAAGCCTTGGATCGATTGCGTGGCTGGGAGCAGGATCTGGGCCCCTGGGGGCGGGATCGATGAGGGAGCGGTCCCATCTCGCCAACACGGCCGCCTATGAGGCCGTGGTCTTCGACTTGGACGGTACTATAGTCGACTCGGTGGAGTTGATCACCGTCTCCTTTCAGCACGCTATCCACGAAGTCCTTGGCATGGAAGTCACTCGTGAGGAATCGATAGCCTACGTGGGCCGGCCGCTGCGCGAGCAGATGATGATGTTCAGCCCCGAGCACTCCGACGAACTGGTGGCCTCATATCGCGAGTTCAACCACCGGGAACACGACCGCATGCTCACGCTCTATGATGGGATCCTGGACCTACTCGACAGGCTGCAGCGGAGCGGCGTCAAGCTGGGCCTTGTTACCTCCAAATCCCGCCATACGACGCAGATGGCGTTCGACCTCACCGGTATCGAGAGCTACTTCGACGCTACGATATGCGCGGACGAGAGCTCGGGCAACAAGCCCTCTCCCGACCCTGTTCTTCTGTGCCTGGAGCGGCTGGAGGTCTCTCCCAGCGATGCGACATATGTGGGTGACAGCCCGGCGGACATCCAGGCGGCTCATGCTGCCGGGGTGGAGGCGATAGGGGTGACGTGGGGAGTCTTCGATGCCGACATTCTGGCCGCTGAAAAGCCGGGCAGACTGGTCCATACTATCCCTGAGCTGGCGGAGGTGCTCGGGATCTAGCGGGAGGCGATTCGGTGGCGGGAACGGGCCGGACGGCGGCGGAAAGAGTGGAGGAGCTGCGGGCGTTGGTCCGCCATCACGAGTACCGCTACTACGTTCTCGACAGCCCCGAGATCTCCGACGCCGAGTACGATGCCCTGTATCGCGAGTTGCAGCGGCTCGAGGCGATCCATCCCGAGTCTGTCACTCCCGATTCTCCCACCCAGCGGGTCGGCGGTGAGCCGCTTGCCGGTTTCACCCGGGTCCGTCATGGAGAGCCCATGCTCTCGCTGGCGAATGCCAAGAGCGAGGAGGAACTGCGCGCCTGGCACGCCCGGGCCGTGAAACTGGCCGGGGAGGCGGGCGCCGAGTCTTCCAAGCTCTCATTCGTACTCGAGCCCAAGATCGACGGCCTGGCCATCTCCCTGCGTTACGAGACGGGCAAGCTGGTGGTCGGGGCCACCCGGGGCGACGGGGAAGTGGGTGAGGATGTTACCGCCAACCTGCGCACCATCCCTGCTGTGCCGCTGGCCATGCTGCCTGCCGCGGCGCCGTTTCCCCCGGTGGTGGAGGTCAGGGGCGAGGTCTACCTCCCGCTGGGGGCGTTCTCACACCTCAATGAGAAGCGCGTAGCGGCCGGGGAGTCCACCTTTGCCAATCCCCGCAATGCGGCAGCGGGATCGTTGCGCCAGCTGGATTCTCGGGTGACCGCCTCGCGGCCTCTCTCGGCCTGGTTCTATGGTGTCGGATACGTGGAGGGGACGGAGTTCGCCAGCCATCAGGACATCCTCGAGTGGTTGCGAAGGGCCGGTTTTCGGGTCAACCCCGACGTGCGCGTGACCACCACCCTGGACGAGATCGTCACCGGCTGCCAGGAGTGGCAGGAGCGGCGGAACGATCTCGATTACGATATCGACGGCGTTGTGGTGAAGCTCGACGATCGGCGGCTGCAGACTACTCTCGGAGCCGTGGGTCGGGATCCGCGCTGGGCCGTGGCCTACAAGTTCGCTCCCTCGACCGCTCAGACCCGGCTGGTCAAGATCCACATCAACGTGGGGCGGACGGGCGTCCTCAATCCCTGGGCGGAGCTGGAGCCCGTGGAAGTGGGAGGGGTCACGGTGGAGAAAGCCACTCTCCACAACGAGGACGACATCAGGCGCAAAGACCTGCGGGAGGGAGACATGGTCATCCTCCAGCGGGCCGGCGATGTCATCCCCCAGGTGGTCGCGCCCCTGACCGACCTGCGCACCGGCGTGGAGAGGCCTTTCCACATGCCCTCCGACTGCCCCTCGTGCGGTGCGCCGGTCGTGCGCGTGCCCGGAGAAGTGGCGGTCCGCTGCCCTAATCCCGATTGCCCGGCCAAGCGGATCGAGGCGGTCAAGCACTTCGTCAGCAAAGGGGCCATGGATATCGACGGAGTGGGCGATAAGCTGGTAGAGCGTCTTCTGGAGTTGGGGATGATCGGCGACGCCGCCGACCTTTACCGGTTGGAGGCCTCCCGGCTTGCCGAGTTGGAGCGGCTGGGGGAGAAATCGGCCGCCAACATCACGGCTGCCATCGATGGCTCCAAGGGGCGCCCGCTGGCCCGGGTGCTCTTCGCCCTGGGGATCGCCCACGTGGGCAGTGAGAACGCGGACTTGCTGGTGAGGCGCTTTGGGACGATGGCAGCCCTGAAGGAGGCTTCGGTAGAGGACATCGGAGAGACGCCTGGGATCGGGCTTGTCATCGCGCAGAGCGTCTGGGAGTACTTCCACGACCCGCGCAACCTCGACCTGATGGCGCGGCTGGAGACGGCTGGTGTGACCATGGCCGCGGGGGCGGTCGCGGATGCGGCTGGCGCGGGTGGCCCGGAGGCCGGGTCCACGGGGGCACAGGCGGGCAAGACCTTCGTCTTAACCGGCACGTTGCCCACTCTGTCGCGGCAGCAGGCGGCTGATCTTATCGTGGCGGCCGGAGGGCGGGTCACCGGCTCGGTCAATGCGAAGACCGACTACGTGGTTGTGGGCGAAGACGCGGGCTCCAAGCTGGACAAGGCGCAGAAATTGGGGATAGTCCAGCTCGACGAGCAAGGGCTGCGAGATCTGATCAGCGAGTGAGCCGCCTTTGCAGGGCGGCTGAGAATGGTCGCGGCGCCCGCGGCCGGCACCCGATCGCGACCGGTCTAAAGCGGCCGGCGAGGGGTGAGGACAAGGGTATCCTTGTCCATGGTCACCTCGATGATCCGGTCTACGCGGGGGCGGCCGCCCTGGTCCCTGTCCATGTGGATCACCAGAGGATTGATCTTCTCGATGTGCCCGGCCGCCGTCTTACTCATGGCCAGCCAATCGCTGAGTGTGATCTCGGGATCGGGTGTTTGCATCGTCGCCAGCCCTGAGGATCCTTCCGACAACGCGTCGAGGAATCCGGGGCCGTCCCGCCGCACCAGTTCGCCGACCACCACCCAGTTGGGTTTCATATCGGCAGCTTTTCGGAACACCGCGGCCCGAGCCGGCGTACCTCGCTTCGCCTTGATCTGGACTGTAAAGGACCGGCCGCGCAGGGCCGGCAGTTCCTCTTCTGCGTCGTCGACTGCGACGATGCGCTGGTCGCGGGGCAAGAGGTCGATGAGGGCGTTGAGCAACGTGGACTTGCCTACATTCGGACCGCCGCTGACGATCATGGTTCTCTTGAGCCCCAGGTTGCCGTTGAGGAAGCGCGCTTGCCAGGGAGTCGCTGTATTGTTGTCTACCAGGGTGCGCAGGGGCACGTTGAGCACTCTGCGCTCCTGCTGGGTGGCGGCGGCATACATCACCGATGTGCTCGCTTCGAGGGACGTAGCGCGGTTCAACTGGTAGGAGTCGTACGAGTGCACCACTGCCTGAAGAATCTGGGCCACCAGCATGAGATGAGCCCGTTCTTCTTCAGGGGGATCGATCTCGGCGACCAGTTCGTCGGCGAGTTTCTTGAGGCCGTGTTCGTAAGCGGCCAGTATCCGGTCGAAAGCGGGCACGTCGTCCTCCCCTTCTTACAGGATGGTGCGATTCTACTCGGTCGGGCAGTTTGACGCCACGGGTCGACACCGGCACTTCCATCCGGAGGCCGCGGCAGCTTGGGGTGCGCGCGAAGACTGGGCAACAGGCCCGCCTTGGGGTAGGGTGCTGGAGTCCGCGGGCCATGGGGGACTCGGCGCCCTCGTTGTGCGGTGTTCCAGAAGGCATCGGTGTTGCCTGGAGTCTTGTACCTAATGTATGCTTACAAACAGTTAATGGGAGAGCCATCATGGATCTCGAGCAGGTGAAAGAGGCAGTTGAGCAGGCGGCCACCGACGGAGTTCTCACGTGCCACGACGCCCGGGCCCTTGCAGAGAGGCTTGGCGTGGAGTACGGCTTGGTGGGCAAGGCCTGCAACGAGGCCGGGGTTAAGGTCCGCGTCTGCGAATTGGGCTGTTTCTAGCGGCTGCCGGCTCCTGTGTGACTCTCTCCCACGGCTCGACTATCGGGAGGATCGGGGATGAGAGGAGCAGGGCTGACGCGACCGACGCGGTTGGCTGGCGGTGTGCGGCTCGCCGTGTCACTGGTGACCGTGCTGGCGTTGGTTGTCGCCGTCTTGGCCACGGGGTGCGGTGGGAGCGAGTCAAGCGCCACGACGGTGGCCAGGTCCGATCTCCTGTTGGCTTCGACGACATCGACTCAGGATTCGGGGCTGTTCGATGTCCTCATCCCGGCGTTTGAAGCGGCGTATCCGCAGTACCTGGTGAAGGTCACTGCCGTGGGGAGCGGAGAGGCCATCGAATTGGGCAAGAACAAGGATGCCGACGTTCTCCTCGTCCATTCGCCGGCTGCGGAAAAGGCTTTCATGGATGAGGGACTCGGCACGGAGCGCGAGGACGTCATGTACAACGACTTCATAATCGTCGGACCCCTGACCGATCCGGCCGGTATCAAAGGTATGACGACGGCCGTCGAGGCGTTCACCCAGATCTCTCAGGGCACGGTTGCTTTCTTCTCCCGGGCGGACAAGTCGGGGACCAACGCCAAGGAGCTGGCTATCTGGAAAGCGGCGGGCATAGAACCTTCGGGCGACTGGTACCAGTCGACAGGCCAGGGCATGGGTGAGACGCTCAAGATCACCGACGAGAAGCTCGGCTACACTCTGGCCGACAGGGCTACATATCTGTCGGCCAAGGAATCCCTGGATCTGGAGATCCTGACAGAAGGCGACCCCGTCTTGTACAACCAGTACGGGGTCATAGTCGTGGCCGGCGCGAAGAACGAGCAAGGCGCGAAGGACTTTGTGGACTGGATAACGTCGGCCGACGGCCAAGGTGTCATCGCAGGGTTCGGTGTTGAGAAGTTCGGTCAGGCGTTGTTCACACCCAACGCGGAGTAGTCTACGAGGCGCTGGACGGTCGGGGGGGAGGCGCATCGCCCGGGCGGTGCGCCTCCCCCCCGCGAGGTAGGGGCATATGGAGCTCTTCTGGGATTCGATGGTACAGGCCTTCAAGCTGCTGTTCTCCACCAACGGGTATGTTGGGTCGGTCTTGCTCATGTCTCTCAGGACTTCCGGCATCGCAGTCCTCCTGGGGATGATGATCGGCATCCCGATAGGCTCCTGGTTGGGCCTCAGCCGGTTCCGGGGGCGCAATATCCTGGCGGCGTTTGTCAACACGGGTCTGGCCCTGCCGCCGGTGGTGGTGGGCCTGTTCGTCTACATGCTCCTATCCCGGCGCGGCCCCCTCGGCTCGCTTGAGCTCCTGTTCACCGTACCGGCGATGATCATTGCGCAGACGATCATTGCGGCTCCGGTCATCGCCGCGATCAGCATGGCGGCGGTGGGGTCGGTCCCTCGGGAAATGCGGATCCAGGCTCTCGGCCTGGGAGCCTCGCGCCGGCAGACGGTGTGGATGGTCATGCGTGAAGCCCGGGTCTCGCTGATGGCCGCCGTCGTCACCGGCTTCGGGGCTGTGATCAGCGAAGTGGGGGCGGTGATGATGGTCGGAGGTAACATTGCCACTACCGACTCCAACAAAACGAGGGTCATGACCACCGCCATCGTGCAGGAGACGCGGATGGGACATTTCGAGAGGGCCATGGCCTTCGGCCTGATCCTCCTTCTGGTCGCGTTCATCATCATGCTGATACTCACCCGGCTACAGCAAGGAGCTCGCGGTCGATGGCTACAGTCCTAGGGGCGGTATCGGTCGTGGCCCCTGCCATCGAGGGCACCGGTCTGGTCAAGAGTTACTCCGGGCGGACGGTGGTGTCCGTCGATGAAGTGGAGGTGCGTGAAGGCGAGTTGCTCGCCGTGCTTGGCCCGAACGGAGCAGGCAAGAGCACTCTTTTCAGAATGCTCGCGCTCATCGAGAGACCGGATCGGGGAACCATCCGCTACTTCGGTCGCGAGGTGACCGTGCGCGATCTGGAAGCCAGGAGGCGGACGGCTGCAGTGTTCCAGCGTCCCATGTTCTTTCAAGGGAGCGTTTGGAACAACGTCGCGTACAGCCTCCGACTGCGGCGGGTCCCGCGGAGGCAGATCAGATCCAGGGTCGACGTGGCCATAGAGCTCATGAACATCGGAGCCCTCGCTGAGGCAGACACGAGGACGCTCTCGGGCGGAGAGCTGCAGCGGGTAGCTTTGGCGCGGGCCTTGGTCCTGCAGCCGGAGATCCTGTTTCTGGATGAGCCCACCAGTAACCTTGACGTGCACGTGCGCCGGTCTTTCCGCGAAGATATCCGCACAGTGGTCAAGAGACTGGGAGTCACCGTGGTGATCATCACCCACGATCACAACGAAGCGCTCAGCATGGCCAAGCGCGTGGCTGTGATCCGGGAGGGCCGCATCGTACAGTCCGGGACTCCGGCCGAGGTGTTCCTCAAGCCCGTGGACAGCTTTGTGGCCGACTTCATGGGGATCGAGACCATGTGGCGTGGGAAGGTGGCCACGTGCGCCGGAGGCATGTGCACAATCCGCACGGAAGCGGGTATCCTGGTAGACGTTGTCCTTGAGCGGCCGCCAGGTTCTGAGGTCACCGTGGTGATGCGGCCCGAGGATGTGGCGCTGGCCACCACTGCCCCTCCGCAGGAATCGGCGGCGACCACCAGCGTCCGCAATCACTGGCGGGGCGTCGTCGACACGGTGGTTCCCTCGGGTCCCCTGTTTCGTGTGGGCGTGAGATTGCCAGATGGGGATGGTCAGGAGGCCCGTCTTGGTGGGGAGGGTGAGATAGTCGCTCTCATCACCCGGGCTTCGGCTGCGGAGCTTGGCATAGTCCCGGGCGTCGAAGTGACGGCCAGCGTCAAGGCGACCGCGCTGCATGCGTTAGGTAGCTAGGAATGGAAAGGTCCGGTAGCAGACGTGCAAGGAGAGACCGAGCGCCAACGCCGATCCCGCGGCAGATCCCTCTTCTGGCAGCCGTACCGCTCGGACGTGACCCTGGCCCTTCTGGCCGGAGGCCTCTCCTCGCGCATGGGAAAGGACAAAGCCTTCGCTCCATTCCAGGGCGGGACGCTGCTGGAGTGGATGAGGGACCTCACCGCCCCCCTTTTCCCCCACGTCTTCGTGGTCACGCGGGAGCCGTCTCGGCTCCATGACCTCGGTCTACCGGTGGTCATCGACGCCTTGCCCGAGGGCGGCTCCGCGGTAGGTATCTACACGGCGGTGCTGGCCGCTCCTACGGAACGGGTGATTTGCCTGGCGTGCGACATGCCCTTCGTCACCCCCCGGCTACTGTGGGAATTGGCGGACAAGTCCGCGGGCTTCGACGTCTTCGTGCCCCGTCACGGTGATTATCTCCAGCCCCTCTGCGCCGTCTACAGTAAGCGGACCCTGGACGCCTATCGAGAGTTCATCGTGTCCGGGGGTCGCCGCATCTTCGACATCTACGCCGATCTCAACACCGGATACCTGGATGTAGATGACGGTCGCCACGGCGATCCCGTTCGGCTGTTCGTAAACGTGAACACCCCCGCGGAGCTGGAGGCCGCTCGCCAAGCCCTGGCGGGGGGAGCGGGCGGGGGCTGGCGCGCGGCGCTCCAGCCCCGCATACAGGCCTTCATGGACGCGTGCCCCCTTCCCACCGTGTCCTTCATCGGCAAGAAGAAATCGGGCAAGACCACGGTCGTCCTGGGTGTCATCAAGGAGTTGCGGAGCCGCGGCTACCGGGTGGGGGCGCTGAAGCACGACACCCACGGCTTCGAGGTCGACGTACCCGGCACCGACTCGTACCGCTTCCGCGAGATGGGGGCCGAGGTGGTCGGCATCTCTTCACCCGACAAGTACGTATGGTTGAACACCGTCCAAGAGGAGCGTCCGCTGGGGGAACTGATCCGGCAGATCCGGGAACCGGTGGATCTGATCATCACCGAGGGTTTCAAGCGACAGGACGCCCCCAAGATCGAGGTGTCCCGCCGAGCTAGGAGCACTGAATTGGTGAGCCGCCCCGACGAACTCATCGGGATCACCAGCGATCAGCAGTTCCCCGACTATCCGGTACCGCAGTTGGCTCTTGATGACTTCAGGGGATTGGCCGACCTCATCGAACAGCGTATACTTGCGCGAGTATAACGCTCGAGGCAACGATAGAAGGGTGCAGGAACTGAATCCTCCCGCGGGCCAAGTCGTGGATTATCTTCGCCTCTCGGTCACCGATCGGTGTAATTACCGCTGCGTCTACTGCATGCCGCCCGAAGGGGTGCCCTTCCAGCCGCATGCAGATATGCTCTCCTACGAAGACATGGTGTTCTTCGTGCGTGCGGCCGTGCAGATGGGCATGTCCAAGGTACGGGTGACCGGGGGCGAGCCCCTGGTCCGGCGTGGTCTCCCCGATCTGGTGGGGATGATCCACGCCGTACCCCGGATCCATGACATCTCCCTCACCACCAATGGGGCACTGCTGCCTCGATTTGCCCACGCCCTCAAGGAGAAGGGCCTCGATCGGGTCAACATCAGCCTCGATTCGCTCGATCCGCAGCGCTACCGGCTCCTGACTCGAGGCGGCTCGCTGGAAGCGGCTTTGGCCGGGGTCGAGTCTGCCTTGCGGTTCGATCTCAGCCCGGTGAAGCTGAACGTGGTCATGATGTCGGAGTTGCTGGCCGAACTTCCCAACTTCGTCGCCATCACACGCGACCGACCGCTGCACGTACGCTTCATCGAGTGGATGCCGGTGGGAGGCTGTGGTCCGCGCTCGACCGGTGAATCGCTGACCAAGGACCAGGTCATGGCCGCTCTCCAGGAACTGGGAGTCGAAAGACTCGGTCGTTTGGAGCCGGTCGCTTCGCCCGGAGGATGGGGACCCGCCCGCTACTACCGCTTTCCTGGGCACGAGGGCACCATCGGATTCATCGGGTCGGTGTCGGATCACTTTTGTGGGGAATGCAACCGCCTGCGGCTCACTGCCGACGGACGGCTCAAGAACTGCCTGTTCTCGTGCGACGAGATCGACGTGAAGGACGCGATCCAAGCGCGAGATGAAGACGCGGTGCTGGCCGGCATCGAGGAATCGCTCGAATGCAAGACGTTCGACAAGAACGTGCTGCCGGGTCCTTCCTCCCGGGGCATGTCGCAGGTAGGAGGCTGAGGTGGACGAGTCTCGCCTGACTCACATCGACGGCGCCGGCGACGCTCGGATGGTCGACGTAGGTGGCAAACAGCCCACGCGGCGCGTGGCTCGGGCCGGCGCGCGCGTGTGGATGGCGCCCGCGACCATGCGCCTACTCCAGAATCAGGCTCTGCCTAAAGGCGATGTCCTGGCGGTGGCCAAAGTCGCCGGCATCATGGCCGCGAAGCGCACCTCCGAGTTGATCCCGCTCTGTCATCCGCTCGCTCTCACTCAGGTCGATGTCACCTTGACGGTCGCAGAGCAGGAGTCGCGGGTGGACATCGAGTGCGTCACCCGCACGGAGGATCGGACCGGAGTGGAGATGGAGGCCCTCACCGGTGCGGCTGTGGCGGCCATCACCATCTACGACATGTGCAAGGCCGTCGACCGGGGCATGATCATCGGCGAGATCCGGCTGCTGGAGAAGACCGGAGGCAAGGAGGACTACCTCCGTCCGGAAGAGGGCGCGGCGCCTCGCGCGACCTCGCCCCCTTCCGCGGTGGGTGAGGCTTCGCCGGCAGCCGGCAGGGTTGTCGCGGTGAACGTCAGCGCAGCCAAGGGCGAGCGCAAGAAAGCCGCACCCGAAGTCTTTCTCCGGACGGAGCACGGTATCGAGGGTGACGCGCACGCCGGTCCGTGGCACCGTCAGGTCAGCGTGCTCGCTCAAGAATCCATCGACAAGATGACGGCTCAGGGCCTAGACGTGGGACCGGGCGACTTTGCCGAGAACATCACCACGCTGGGCCTAGAGGTAGCTGCCTTCCCCCTGGGGACGACTCTCGACTTGGGGGAGGCGCTGGTGGAGGTCACTCAGATCGGCAAAGAGTGTCATTCCCGGTGCGCTATCTACGAGCAGGCGGGAGACTGTGTCATGCCCCGGGAAGGCATCTTCGTGAGAGTGTTGCGCGGGGGCCGCGTCGCTCCCGGAGATCCGTTGCGCGTTCGGGCCTGGGGGACCGGCCCGGGACCGACGGGCGGGTGAACGACTCGGCACACCGGCGTCCCATTCGCGCGGCCGTCATCACGCTAAGCGACAAGGCCAGCGCCGGTCTGCGCGCTGACGCCTCCGGACCGCTGCTGAGGGAGCTGCTCGAAGGGCTGGGAGCCGAGGTAGCAGACCCGCACGTGGTGGCCGACGATCAGCCTCAGATCGAGCAGTTGCTCACGGCTCTGGCGGATGGCGGGGAGGTGGATCTGATCCTGACCACCGGGGGGACCGGCCTTGCCCCTCGCGACCGCACCCCCGAGGCGACTCGAGCCGTGGCCGATCGGCTCGCCCCCGGATTCGCCGAGGCTATGCGCGCCGGTTCACTGGTGGTGACCCCGCACGCCATGTTGAGCCGGGCGATCGCCGTCGTGCGCAAGAGGACGCTCATCATCAACATGCCGGGGAGTCCGAAGGCCTGCAGAGAACACTTCGCCGTCATAGCTCCGGCTCTCGGCCACGCGATCGAGACGCTACGGGGTGAAGCGTTCGAGTGCGCCCCGCCGTCAGGCTGATCCTACTGGGTCGCCTGCTCCGACTTCTGTTGTTTGGCGCGGTAGAGACTGGCGTCGGCTTCTTGTAGCAAGACCTCCGATTCCACCCCGTCTTCGGGACAGGCGGAAGTGCCGAAGCTCACCTGGAGGCTGGCCAAAGAACGGCCGAGCTTGAACTTCGTCTTGGTCACCGAGCCGGCGATCCTGCGACCTACCGCTTGGATGGCGTTCTTCTCGGCCTCGGGCATGAGGATCACGAATTCATCTCCGCCGAAGCGGCAGGGAATATCCACATCACGGACGTTCATGCGCATGAGGGTGGCCAGATGCTGGAGGGACGAGTCGCCGGCCGCGTGCCCGAAGGTATCGTTCACCCATTTGAGGTTGTCGAAATCGAGCATCAAGAGGGAGAAGGGATGGCGATAGCGCTTGTAGAGCTCTACGTGCCGTTCCAGCTCCTGCTCCATGAAGCGACGATTGTTCAGCCCGGTCAGGGTGTCGGTGTGGGCCAGCCGATCGAGTTCGGCGCTCGATTGCTGGTGGTAGGCCTCGGTGGCTGAAGTCATGATCCGATGCAGCCCCAAGCGTAGGATGCGCACCAACTGCAGGATCTCCCGGTCCTGTTGGCGCATGCCGTCCGACAGCCGGTCCCAGATGGCGCTCTCCAGGGCATCAAGGCAATGCGCCAGTGAGCGGATGGTGCCGCTCTCGTCTCTCTGCAACAGCCCTAAGATGGCGGCCTGCTTGTAATAGAGGCCACCGGCCTCGAACTGGGCCAGAGTCTTCTCGTCTCTTAGGCAGTTGGCCAGTCCTTCGATCAGCTCCACCGACGTGCGGATGCTGTCCTGGGTGGGAAACCGCTCCAAGGCGTCAAGGTCGTCGATCTGGCTGATGAGACGGCTGAGCCAGCTCTTGGTTATCTCGAGCTTGTGCTGCTCGAGGATGCGCCTGGCCTTCTCGAGAACGGCGCCGTGCTCGACCACTTCGTTGGGTCCTCCCGGTTCAACACCCTTCAGCACGACTAACCTCTTCGCTCAGGATATAAATATGCACTCATTTTATAATCCTTTGACCCAAAGGTGCAAGCACGTGATGCATCGTTTGTTACTATTTCGGATAAGTCTGGGTACAACTAAAGCGCAGTCGGACCCGTGGACCAGGCGTGCTGGGGGTTGAGTGAGAATAGGATTCGACGCGAGAGCTATTCGCTACCGGGGGATCGGCACCTACTCCCGGAACCTTCTCGACTGCTTCGCCGGCTCCGAGATAGAGTTCGTGGTCTTCTGCCAGGATCAGGAAAAACAGGCCATCCCCCTCGTCGACTCGTTCACCCTGGTCTCGGCCAACATGGACCCTCTCGCTCCCCACGAGGGCGGAGCGTTCAGAGCCTTGGTGGAGAAGTCCCGGGTAGACCTTCTGCACGTGCCGAGCCCCTGGGCGCCGACTCGGCTCGCCGTTCCTCTCGTGTCGACCATCCACGACGTCACCCCGCTCCTCTACCCACACAGTCTGCGGCCTCTGCTGCGGATGCGCTACAAGCCGCAGCTCAGGCGCACCTTGCAGGAAGCCCGGCGGATCATAACCGTCTCCCAGATCTCGTTCTCTGCGCTGAGCGCCTATGCTGGGGTCGACCCGGCCAAAGTGAGGATCATCCACAACGGGGTGTCCGAGCAGTTCCGGCCGCATACCGACGCGGAGACTCACCTGGCCGTGCAGCACCGCTACGCTTTGCCCGAGCGGTTCGTCCTCTGGGTGGGCGACTTCCGCCCGGAGAAGAACCTGCTCTTCCTTATCGAGGCCTGGGCCAGGCTGCAAGAGAGGCTCCCCGAGCCCTTGGCATTGGTGCTGGCCGGGGCCCAGACGGGCGAGTTCAGGAGGCTGAGAAAGGAAGTCAGGCGCCGGGGTCTAGAGACGACCATATTGTTCCCGGGGTTCATCCGCGATGATGACCTGGCGGCCGTCTATTCGGCTGCAATCGTGTTCGTGTTCCCGTCACTGTACGAGGGTTTCGGGCTGCCACCGCTCGAAGCCATGGCTTGCGGGACTCCGTGCGTGGTGTCGAACTCCTCCTCGCTGCCTGAGGTCACGGGTTCCGCCGCTTTGCTTTTCAACCCTACCTCACTCGAGAGTTTCGAAGACTGCATGGTGCGCGTGCTCACCCAGTCTGATCTGTACGAGGGTCTGCGACAAGAGGGGCTGCGACAATCCGCGTTGTTCCCGTGGAGCAAAGCAGCCGAGGAGACGCTCCAGGTATACCGAACCGTTTTCGGCGAGACGGGTTCATCTGCCCGCCCGCTCTAGTCGCGGCTCGGAGGTCTGCCGGCCGACTTTGATTCTTTTTTCACAACCATTGTGCTACACTCGCGCCGCCTAGGTCGTCTGAAGATGTGGCACATTGTGCGGGAGGCGCTATGAGCAGATCCGCAGATAGGGCAGATGTTCCTCAGGTGGCCGTTCCCCGCCTGGCCCGATACCTACGCCTCCTCAATCGTCTCGACCGGCAGGGCGTCGCGCGGGTCTCGTCTCGCGAACTGGCCGATCATCTGGGTGCCAATGCCGCCCAGATCCGCAAGGACCTCAGCTACTTCGGCGAATTTGGCGTCCGCGGCGTCGGCTACGACGTCAGGTTCCTCATTTCCGAGCTCGCCCGCTGCTTGGGCATCGATCGCGACTGGAACATAGTCATCTTGGGAGCCGGGCAGCTGGGTTCTGCCTTGGCTCGCTATCGCGGATTCCGGGATGAAGGCTTCAAGTGTGTCGGAGTGTTCGACCGGGCTGGGGGCACGGTCGGCGGGAAAGTCGCCGGCCACACCGTGAGGCCCATCGAGGAGTTGGTGGACTTTGTCCGCGGGAACGACGTGCAGATCGCTGTGGTGGCGGTGCCGGCGGAATCGGCGGTGGAAGTGGCCGCTCTGGCCGTGGAAGCCGGGATCAAAGGCATCCTGAATTTCGCTCCGGTCCGCCTGCCGGCCGCGCCGAACGTGTTCATCCATCAACTCGATCTTTCCAACGAACTGATGGTGATCAGCTTCTATCTTTCCCAGGACTGATCGTACGGGAATGAAAGACCTGCGCGATTTCATCAAGCTCCTGCGGGACAAGGGCCAGCTGGCCATCATCGACACCCCAGTCGACCCGGTTCTGGAGATCACAGAGATCGCTGATCGAGTGGGCAAGGCCGGGGGACCAGCATTGCTTTTCACGCGGCCGAAAGGGCATAGTGTTCCAGTCTTCATCAATCAGTTCGGCAGCGACGAGCGGGTCTGTCTGGCTTTGCGGTCGAGTTCGTACGACGAGTTGGCCGCCCGGGCGGAGCAGCTGGTCTCCTTGGAGATGCCGGACACCAGCTGGCAGAAACTCAAGGCCTTGGCGAGGCTCAAAGAGCTGGCCGCTTTGCAGCCGCGGGTGGTCAGGAGCGGGGTCTGCCAAGAGGTGGTCCTCACCGCCGATCGGATAGATCTTGAGGCCCTACCCGCGCTGCAGTGCTGGCCTTTGGACGGCGGCCGGTACATCACGCTGCCCCTCGTCTTCACCCGCCATCCCCAGACCGGCCGGCGCAACGTGGGCATGTATCGTCTCCAGGTCTACGACAAGACCACCACCGGCATGCACTGGCATCTCCACAAGGACGCCGCCGAGCACTACCGGGCTTCGGAGGGTCGCATGGAGGTGGCGGTGGCCATCGGGACGGACCCGGCCGTGACGTACGCTGCCACCGCGCCCTTGCCCGTATTGGTGGACGAGATGACGTTCGCCGGTTTCTTGCGGGGTGATGCGGTCGACATGGTCCAATGCCGCACTGTAGATCTTCAGGTGCCCGCTCACGCCGAGTTCGTGCTCGAAGGTTATGTTGATCTTGAGGAGTCTCGAGTAGAGGGGCCCTTCGGCGATCACACCGGCTACTACTCCCTGGCCGACCGGTATCCTGTGCTCCACCTCACCGCTATCACTCACAGGCGCGAGCCCGTATACGCCACCACGATCGTTGGCCAGGCGCCCATGGAGGACACCTATCTCGGCAAGGCTACCGAGCGTCTGTTCCTGCCTCTGCTGCGCATCACGCTCCCGGAGCTCGTGGACATGGACCTGCCCAAGGAAGGGGGATTCCACAACTGCGCCTTGGTCTCGGTGAACAAGCGGTATCCCTTGCAGGCCCGAAAGGTGATGCACGCGTTGTGGGGCATGGGGCAGATGCAGTTCTGCAAGTGCATCGTGGTGTTGGACGCGGGCGTGGATGTGCACGACTACGCCCAAGTCGCCTGGAGAGTGCTCAATAACGTCGACTGGAAGCGGGACGTTCTGGTCGCCGAGGGGCCGCTGGATGTGCTCGACCACTCGTCGCCGCAGCCTCTGTGGGGGGCTAAGATCGGGATCGACGCCACCACCAAGGGTTCCGACGAGGGTCATCGGCGAGAGTGGCCGCCCGATGTCGAGATGTCGGCGGAGGTGAAAGCGCGGGTGGATGAGCTGTGGCCCCATCTTGGCTTGGGTGACCTGTCCGAACGCGTCAAGGCCGGTGGGGCGGCTACCAGCGGGACGGCCGCTGGCGGGGCGGCTTCCCGCGGAGGCTAGGGTGCCGGCGTGCTGATCACCTATGCTCGGCGCTTCGCCAGCTTGGTGAAGTTCGAGCACTCCATCTTCGCGCTTCCCTTCGCGTACGCAGCGGCGTTCTTGGCCGAGGGTGCTGTCCCCGGCTTCTGGCGCATCTTCTGGATCACCGTGGCTATGGTGGCGGCTCGCAGCTTCGGCATGGCCGTCAACCGCCTGATCGATGCGGGCATCGACGCGCGCAACCCTCGGACGGCGCGGCGCGAGATCCCTTCGGGGCTCCTGGCCCGGTGGCAGGTGTGGCTCTTCACCGTAGTCTCTCTGGCCGTGCTCGTCGTGGCGACTTTCAACCTGCCGGTCATCACCCGGTATCTGTGGCCGCTCGTGGTCATCCCCATGGTCGTCTACCCCTACACCAAGCGGTGGACCTGGCTCTGCCACCTGGTCTTGGGGCTCGCCGACGGCTTGGGGCCGGTCGGCGCCTGGGTGGCCGTCACCGGCAAGGTGACGTGGGAGCCGTTCTTGCTGGGCGCGGGCGTGGGACTGTGGATCGCGGGGTTCGACGTGATCTATGCCTTCATGGACACCACCATCGATCGCGCGCAGGGGCTTCACTCCATCCCCGCCGACCTCGGCGAGAACGCGGGGCTGTTGAGCACCCGCACCTTCCACGTGCTTGCCGTGGCCCTTCTCGCACTCACCGGATGGGCCCAGGGAACGAACTTCGTCTACTATCTGGGAGTGGCCCTCTGCGCGCTGCTTCTCTTCTATGAAAACTGGCTCATGCGGAAGGCCGATCTGGAAAAGGTGGGCGTGGCCTTTATGACGATGAACGGCATCATCAGTCTGGTGTTTCTGTTCTTCACGACCCTCGGTCTCTTTGTGCCTTGAGGGGCCGCGACGACAGAGACGTGAGAGATCCGGGCGCCTCAGCGGGCGATCCCGTCTGCGACGCTCGCGGCCGCGGGGGTGTCGACGCTTCTCCGGAACCGGGCAGGATCCGGGAGATGTTCGATGGCATCGCCGACTCTTACGACCGGTTGAACGACTTGATGACCGCTGGGCTTCATCACCGTTGGCGGGAGATGGGAGTCATGCTGGCGGGCCTAGGCCCAGGGGGCTCGGCCCTTGATGTCTGCTGCGGCACCGGCGATTTCGCGTTCGCGCTGCGGAAGGCCGTCGGACCCGAGGGCCGGGTGGTCGGAGTGGACGTGTCCGAAGAGATGCTGCGCGTGGCCCGCGAGAAGAGTGGTCGCAACCAGCTGTACGTGGAATTCCGCACGGGCGACGTGCTCGACCTGGCCTTCCCCTCCGGGGAGAGGCCGGGCGCCGGTTTCGACGCGTGCACCGTCGGCTTCGGCATCCGCAACGTGGCCGACATCGAGAAGGCTTTCAGCGAGATGCGCCGGGTATGTCGTCCCGGCGGCAGGGTGGTCTGCCTGGAGATCACGCAACCCCGCATCCCGGTGTTCAAGCAGTTCTACGACCTCTGGTTCGACCATGCCGTACCGCGGCTGGGAAAGCTCGCCGCCAGGGACTACTCGGCGTACAGCTACCTGCCCGCCTCGGTGAGGCGCTTCCCCGATCCAGATGAGTTGAAGCGCCTGATGGGAAATGCCGGTCTGGTGAACGTGCGCTACGAGATCCTGGCGGGAGGGATCATCGCCCTGCACCACGCGCTCGCATAGACGACCCAGGGGCCTCCCGCTGCGCTAACGCTCTCTGCACGGCTCCGCAGTGTCGCAATGCTTAGCGGGAGGCCCCTGGGTCGTCTGTCAAGTAGGGGGCTCATGGAGACCTGGACCCAAGACAGCCTGTGCTCTCTGCGACAGTATCGTGAGTACTCGAACGGGAACTGGAGCAGGGAGTACAGGCTGTCGCACTCGCAATGCTTAGCGGGAAGCCCCTGGGTCGTCCGGTCATAGATGTTGCCGGCGCCTACTTGGGACTGAGTCACCGCCCCCAAATGACAGGATGGCCTGTACTCTCTGCGAAAAGCCTCGTGAGTACTCGAACGTAAGCTTTGAGCGGAGAGCACAGGCCATCTCCGTGTTAGACTCCAGGCCATGCCCGCCAGCACGCGCTTCGATCCGCTTGCCGTCGTCGAAGAGAAAGTAGCTCAGGGAGAGCGTCTTTCTGCCGCCGACGGAGTCGCCCTGTTCGAATCCCCCGATCTTCTTCGCGTCGGGCGTCTGGCCGATCGGATGCGCCGGCAAAGAGTGGGCGACGACGCGTACTTTGTGGTCAACCGCCACATCAACTACACCAACGTATGCCGCAACCGCTGCCGCTTCCGCGCCTTCTCCAGGGAAGACGGCGAACCTGGCGCCTACACCCTCACAGTAGACGAGGTTCTGGCGAAGGCCCGTGAAGGCATCGACCAGGGAGCGACCGAGATACACATCGTCGGGGGAGAGAACCCAACCTTGGCTTACGGATCGGTCAGGGCCATGGTGGCGGGCATCCGCGAAATGGCGCCGGCCGTTCACATCAAGGCATTCACTGCCTCCGAGATCGCGTATTTCGCGGAAGTCCAGCGGATGACCGCGGAAGACATCCTGCGCGACCTGAAGGCGGCTGGGCTGGACAGCATGCCGGGCGGAGGGGCGGAGATCCTCCGGGCAGAGGTGCGCGCCCAGGTCTGTCCGGCCAAGATATCGGGCGAGAGATGGCTCGAAGTGCACGGGCTGGCTCACAGCCTCGGACTGAAGACCAACGCCACCATGCTCTACGGCCATGTGGAGCAGTACGAGGACAGAGTAGATCATCTGCTCAGGCTCCGCGCCTTGCAGGACCAGACCCGCGGATTCCAGGCGTTCATACCATTAGCCTTTCAGCCCAAGAACAGTGCTCTTTCGCACCTTCCCCCCACCACTGGGGCCGACGACCTGAAGACCCTCGCAGTGGCCCGCTTGCTTCTGGACAACTTCGCCCACATCAAGGCCTACTGGGTCATGACCGGGCTGAAACTGGCCCAGGTGGCGCTGTTCTTCGGGGCCAACGACATGGACGGCACCGTGGTGGAAGAAATGATCGCCCTGATGTCGGAAGCGGGTCACGGCCAGGCTGTGGCCAAGTCCGAACTCGTCCGAGTGATCCGTGACGCGGGCCGGACTCCCGTGGAACGCGACGCGCTCTACCACGTGGTGCGGCGGTACGATGCGCCGGACTGCACGGCGCCGGCCCGCGGCGCGGCGCCGGTGGCCGGGCCGGTGCCTGGCGCGGCAGGCGACTACCCGGAAGGCCCAGGCCCGGAGTGCGGGACATGACCGTCAGGGTGGGGCACATCCGCTTCCTCAACTGCTATCCGCTCTACTATGGGTTGGAGCAGCGAGGGGTCCTCGCTCAGGACCGGCGGATCGACCGGCCGGGCAGACCCGGCATCGAGTTGCGCCCCGGAGTGCCGACAGAGCTTAA
>JAZDLO010000116.1:0-40674 GCA_043801935.1 bacterium | reverse complement strand
CGCGCGGGTCTCCACTCGCCTTGATGCTGCGCGTATTCTCTTGCACCTGTACTCCGACCGAGCGTAGCTTGAAGAGGAAGAGCTCGAGCACATGCGGGCTGATGCCGGTCACTTCCACATCCCCACCTGTGACGGCCCCGGCGATGAGGAAGGTTCCCGCCTCGATGCGGTCCCCCAGGACGGTATGCTCGGCCGGATGCATCTCCGAGACCCCGTTGATGCGCAGCGTGGAGCTGCCTGCACCCTCGACGTCGGCGCCCATGCTCACCAGGAACTTGCACAGATCGACGATCTCGGGCTCTCGGGCGGCGTTCTCCAGAATGGTGGTTCCCTCGGCCATAACCGCGGCCATCAGGAGGTTCTCAGTGGCGCCTACGCTTGGGTAATCAAGGAACATGTTAGTGGCGTGGAGCCTGTCGGCGGTCACCTCCACGAAACCGTGGTCGGATCGTATCGTGCCGCCCATGTCGGCCAGACCGCGCAGGTGTATGTCGATCTTACGCGGGCCAAGATTGCACCCGCCGGGCATGGCCACTCTCGCCTGCCCGAACCGAGCCACCAGCGGACCCATGATCTGGATGGAGGCCCGCATACGCTGCACCAGTTCATACGGGGCCACATGGGATTGCACCTCGGTGGTATCCACCGTCATCGTGCCGTCGGCGAACGTCACAACGGCGCCGAGGTACTCCAGCACCTCCTGCATGGTTCGGACGTCCTCGATATCGGGGACGTTGCGGAGCACGCTGGGGCCCGGCGCCAGTAACGATGCGGCCATGAGCTTGAGAGCCGAGTTCTTGGCCCCCGAGACCGCTACCTGGCCCGACAGCCGGAGACCGCCGCGAACGATGAGACGCGGCTCTCCTGGTCCCGCAGCCATTCGTTACGCTGTTTCGGCGACTTTGAGACGATTGCGGGCGCGGCGCAGAGCCAGTTGCTCCCGGAAGGGATCCACTTCCTCACCCTCGGGCACGGTGCCTTGGTGATACATGTCCAGCCTTTCGGTGGCTCGCTCGATAGCGCTCTCGGCCCGAGCTACGTCGATCTTCGTCGCCTCTTCAGCCGTGTCGGCCAGCACGATCACCTTGTTGAACTGGACTTTCGCAAAGCCCTCGGAGACGGCGAAGGCCAGCCACTCTCCTCCGGCGGAGAGAGCCCGCAACCGGCCGATGCTGAGTTGCACTACCAACGGCGCGTGCCGTGTCAGAATGCCCAGCTCGCCGGTGACCGCCGGAACCACGACCATCTCCACGTCGCCATCGAAGACGCGACCGGCCGGAGCGACCAACTCCAGCTTCAGAGGGGGACTTTCCTCCTGGGCCACGATCCCCCCCACCTAGGCCGTGACGGCGGCCTCGGCCACCTCGGCTTCGTCGGTCGGTTCCGCCTCCGCTCCCCGGGCTTGGCGCGCCGCGGCGACGACTTCATCGATGCCGCCTTGCATGCGAAAGGCCTGCTCGGGCAGATCGTCGTGCTTGCCCTCGAGGATCTCCTTGAAGCTGCGAACTGTTTCCTTGAGGGGCACGAACTTACCCGCGATGCCGGTGAACTGCTCGGCCACGAAAAAGGGCTGAGACAGGAACTGCTGGATCTTCCGGGCGCGACGTACCGTGACCTTATCTTCGTCGGATAGCTCGTCCATACCTAGGATGGCGATGATGTCGCGGAGGTCTCTGTAACGTTGCAGAATCTCCTGAACCCGAGTGGCCACCTCATAGTGCTCGTCGCCCACCACTTGGCGGTCCAGAGCCCGGCTGGTCGAGTCGAGCGGGTCCACGGCCGGATAGATGCCCATCTCCGAGATAGCCCGGCTGAGCACCGTGGTGGCGTCGAGATGAGCGAAGGTGCCCGCCGGCGCCGGATCGGTGAGGTCGTCCGCCGGCACGTAGATGGCCTGGACCGAGGTCACCGAACCCCGCCTCGTGGAGGTGATCCGCTCCTGCAGCTCACCCATCTCAGAAGCCAATGTGGGCTGATAGCCCACCGCTGAAGGCATGCGCCCCAGCAAGGCCGACACCTCGGAGCCCGCCTGGACGAAACGGAAGATGTTGTCGATGAACAGGAGCACGTCCTGCCCCATGACATCGCGGAAGTACTCCGCCATGGTCAACGCAGATAGGCCCACGCGCAGACGAGCACCCGGAGGTTCGTTCATCTGCCCAAAGACCATGGCGGTCTTGTTGATGACGCCCGACTCGCTCATCTCCAAGTAGAGGTCGTTGCCCTCGCGTGTGCGTTCGCCTACGCCGCTGAAGACCGAGATGCCACCGTGGTGAGTAGCGATGCTGTGGATGAGCTCCAGGATGACCACGGTCTTGCCTACACCGGCGCCCCCGAAGAGCCCGACCTTACCCCCCTTGACGTACGGAGCCAGAAGGTCGATGACCTTTATACCGGTCTCCAGGACCTCGGTAGTGGGTTCCAGATCCTCGAACTCCGGAGCAGGGCGATGAATAGGCCACCTTTCCACATCGGCCGGGAGGGGGTCGCCCTCGTCGATGGGATCGCCCGTCAGATTGAACAACCGGCCCAGGGTGACCTGACCTACGGGAACGGTGATGAACTCCCCGGTGTCGACCACCTCCATGCCCCGGGCGAGGCCGTCTGTGGAATCCATCGCCACCGCCCGCACTTTGTTGTCTCCGAGGTGCTGCTGGACTTCGGCGATGAGGTGGATACGACCCGACCCAGTCTCGACGTCGACCTCGAGGGCGTTGTATATGGCCGGCAGAAATTCGGTGAACTCAACGTCGAGCACCGGCCCGATGATCTCCACGATCTTGCCTTTGTTCATCGCCTAGATGTCCTCCTTCTATCCGGACAGGGCGTCGGCGCCCGCCACCACTTCCAGGATCTCCTGGGTGATGGACGCCTGCCGCACTCGGTTCATGGCCAGAGTCAGTTCGTCGATCATTTCTTTGGCGGCGTCGGAGGCGTTCCGCATCGCCGTCATCCGAGCCCCGTGCTCGCTCGCCATCCCCTCGAGGAACGCCCGATAGATGGTGATCTCCAAATACGAGGGGAGGAGATCCGCCAGGATGACCTCGGGTGAAGGCTCGAACAGAAAATCCATATGCTCGCAGGCGTCGGCCGGACAGTACAGGGTAACGAGCTCTTCCTGGATGGGTAGTATCACCTGGTCGGTCACATACTGTTCCATCGGGCTCTTGAAGCGATTGAAGACCAGATGCACCCGATCGATCTCCTCGGTGGTATACCGGTTGATCACCCTGTTGGCGATAGCCTGCGCGTCCAGCAAAGCCGTGCGCTCGGTGATGTCGGCGTAGCTCCCAGCTATGTCGTATCCCTGGAAGCGAACCGTGCTGATGCCCTTCCTACCGGCCACGACGAGGTCGGTCGCGACGCCTGCGGCCTGGTATTTGTTGACCCGGTCGAGCGCCCGGCGCACGATATTGGCATTGAACGCGCCGCACATCCCCCGGTCGGCAGTGAGAGCGATCACCGCGACCCGTTTGACGTGAGCATGCTCCTTGAGCAGTGGATACGTGCTGACGTCCACCTGCAGGTAACGTACCAGCTGCCCTATGAACTCGAGCATATTGAGGGCGTAGGGCCGGGTGGCCTCGATGCGCTGCTGAGCGCGCCGCAGGCGCGCCGCCGCCACCATCTCCATGGCCTTGGTTATCTTCCTGGTGTTCTGTACCGAAAGGATCCGGCGGCGTATGTCTCGCTGGGATGCCATGGAGCCCTAAAGGGTAATCCCGTCCGCCGACCAGCTCGCTTTGAAAGCCCCGATAGCGCGGCGCAGGTTCGCCTCGGTCTCAGGAGCTAGGTCCTTGCTGGCGGCGATCTCGGCCCCGATCCCGGGCTGATCCCTGCCCAGGTAGTCGCGCAGTGAAGCGTTGAAGCGCGAGACCTGAGCCACCGGTACGTCATCGGCGAACCCCTGCGTGGCCGAGTAGATGATCATCACCTGATCCTCCACCGGCCAGGGCACGAATTGAGGCTGGTTCAGGGACGCCACGAGACGCTCGCCCCGGGCCAGGCTTTTCTGCGTCTCCTGATCGAGCTCGGACCCGAACTTGGCAAAAGCCTCCAACTCCCGGAACTGGGAGAGATCGAGACGCAACGACCCGGCTACCTTCTTCATGGCCTTGATCTGAGCGTTTCCGCCCACCCGGGATACCGAGATACCCACGTTGATGGCCGGACGGATGCCCGAGTAGAAGAGGTCGCTCTCCAGGAAGATCTGCCCGTCGGTGATGGAGATCACGTTGGTGGGGATATAGGCCGAGACATCGCCGGCCTGGGTCTCGATGACCGGCAAGGCCGTCAGCGAGCCCCCGCCCTCCTTGTCGTTTAGTTTGCAGGCCCGTTCGAGCAGGCGGCTGTGCAGATAGAAGATATCGCCCGGGAAGGCTTCGCGGCCTGGAGGACGGCGTAGAAGGAGCGACATCTGCCGGTATGAGTCCGCGTGTTTGGTCAGGTCGTCGTAGATGCACAAGGCGTGTCGGCCGGAGTAGGTGAAGTACTCGCCCATGGCGGCGCCGGCGTAAGGCGCGATGTAGCGCATGGGCGCGGAGGTCGAGGCAGATGCCATGATGACGATGGTGTAATCCATGGCTCCGTGCTCTTCGAGTCGAGCCACCAGGCCGGCCACCGTGGAGGCCTTCTGTCCGATGGCCACGTAGATGCACACCACATCCTGGCCCTTTTGATTGATGATGGTGTCCAGGGCGATGGCGGTCTTGCCCGTGCCCCGGTCGCCGATAATCAACTCGCGCTGTCCCCGACCGATGGGAATCATAGAATCGATGGCTTTGATGCCGGTCTGCAGGGGCTCCTTCACGGGCTGCCTACGGACGACACCCGGCGCCTTGAACTCGACCGGCCTGAACTCCGCCGTCTCGATAGGTCCCTTGTCGTCCAGCGGCACGCCGAGGGGATTGACCACTCGCCCTATCAGGGCTTCCCCTACAGGCACCTGGATGACCTTGCCGGTGCGCTTGACCTGGTCGCCTTCTTTGATAAGAGTGTCTTCGCCCATGAGCACCGCGCCGATGCTGTCCTCCTCGAGGTTGAGCACCAACCCCATGACGTCGTGAGGCAATTCGAGCATCTCTGAGGCCACTGCGTTCTCCAGCCCCTGGATGCGCGCCACTCCATCGCCCACCTGCACGACGGTGCCCACTTCCTGGATATCGACCCCCGCCTCGTAACGTTGGATGCGGGACTTAAGGACGCTGGTAATCTCCTCAGGACGCAGCTTCAACTGTACCCTCCAAGCTAGCCATAGGACTGATAAGCAATTCGCGGAGTCGCTCCAGCCGGTGACGCACGCTGGCATCGGCGATCCGGTCGCCGATGCGCAGTCGGAGTCCACCCAGGATCTCCTTGTCCACCGTCAAGGTCAGCATGACGGTCCTCTTCAACGAATACTCGATCTTGGACCGCAGCGCGTCCTCGAGCGGCGGGGTGAGAGGTACTGCCGTCACCACCTCCACATGGACAAGGCCTTGCGCCTGCTCCATCAGGTCGACGAACGCCCGAAAGGCGCCGGCCAGCTCCGACTCCCGGCTCTTGTCGACCAACAGACGCAGGAAGTTGCGCACCAGCTCGTCCCCGCCCTCGGTCAGCTCGAGCAGGGCCTCTTTCTTGCGCACATCGGAGATCTCCTCGGCTACGAGGAACTGCCGGAGTTCGCCGGAAGATTCGACGGCCTGGACGAACTCGCCCAGGTCCCGGCGAACCTGCTCCATCCGGCCCTCTTCCTCAGCCGCTTGGTAGAGGGCGGTCCCGTACACGCGTGCGATCTTGCCTTCGCTCATGATGCTCTTCTAGTTCTCGCTGACCTTGCGCAGGTCGATTTCGCTGATGGCTTCTTGTATCAAGCGGAGCTGGTCCTCACCCGACAGGCTCGTGCGGGCCACCTTCTCGGTGGCCGCGACGGTGAGGTCGGCTACTTCCTCCCGGATCTTCTGCAGAGCCTGGTTGGTGTCGCGCTCGATCTGCTGACGGGCCTTGGCCAGAGTGGCCTCGGCCTGCAGTCTCGCTTCTTCCAGGACCTCGGCCTTTGTGGACTCACCGGCCTTTCGTGCTCGGTCGACGATGATCTCCGATTCCTGACGGGCCTCGGCCAGTTGCTGCTTGTAGTTGGCCAGCAGAACCTGGGCCTCGTCCCGCAGCTTCTCCGCATCGTGGATGGCCTGGTGGATCTCGCTCTGGCGTTGTTGCTGCAGCCGCATGAGCGGATTGAAGGCGAACTTGTACAAGAGCGCGACCAGGATCAAGAACGTGATCGCAGACCATATGAAAAGCCCAGGGCTGATCTCGAATATCTTCATACCGAACCTATAAGTCCCCTCGTCATGGCGGAGAGCCGCCGGTCGCGGGATGCCCGCCCTTCTGTCAAGCCACGAACAGCAGGATGATCGCTATGACGAACGCGTACAGAGCGAGAGCCTCGGTCATGCCGGCGCCGATGATCATGGCCGACCGGATGTCACCGGAGGCCTCCGGCTGCCGGGCGATGGCCTCAGCGGCCCGGCCGGTCAGGTAGCCGATGCCGATCCCCGGGCCCAGGGTGGCAAGCCCCATGCCCAATCCGGCGGCTAGTTTCGTTGCGGTTGCTGCGTCCAAAGCGACCTCCTTGAGTACGATCAGGCCGGGAACGGCCTAATGACCGGCATAGATTGCCCCTTCGATGTATATGACCGAGAGCAGAGCGAAGATATACGCTTGGATAAAAGCCACGAAGATCTCGAAGGCGGTCATGATGACGATGAACAGGCCCGCCGGGATGATCACGATAGCGGAGGAGAACTGCAGAATCAACCCCAGCATCACAAGGATGACCAGGTGACCGGCGATAGTATTGCCGAAGAGCCGGACCGACAGCGAAAGCGGGCGGAAGAACTCGCCCATCAGGTGGACGACGAACGAGATCCCATTGAGGGGCACGGCCAGAGCCTTGGGCACCCCCGGGGGCAAGAGCCAGGAACGCATGTAGGCGCGCGGGCCGTGATTACGGACTCCCTGGTATTGAGTCATCGCGAAGACCACGACGGCCATGCCGAAGGTGACGTTGACGTTGGCTGTGGGAGTGTAGGGCTTGAGGACCTCCGGCTTGGGGATCAACCCCACGAGGTTGGTCACAAGGATGTACACGAAGATAGTGAGGATGAGGTAGTAGTACTTGCGTCCCTTCTCTCCGATCTGTCCGGTCAAGTGTCCGTACGCGAACCCGATCAGGATCTCGGCAAAGGTCTGCATGGACCCGGGTTCCTTGCGCAGTCTCCTGCTCACGATGAAGAAGAAGAGGAACACCACCAGGGCAGACACCCACAGATAGATGACCGCATTGGTGATGGAGAAATCGAACGGGCCGATCTTGGGGATCGGGACGACGGTCTGGACGTTGAGCTCGTGAAGAGCCTCAACGACCTTGCTGGAGGCTTCAGCCTCCAACTATGCCCCCTTGAGGCCCTGTCCCACCAGAGGTCCGGGCACGCTTGGCTTTGGTCAGATACCGATGCATACCCAGCCCGCTCAGCAACGTGTAGAGCACGACGAATGCGACCGCCAGGGCCACGATATTCAAATCGGTGAAGAGGGCCAGCAGCACCAGGATGACGGCGAACAGGGTGAGCCGCACCACGAACCCGGCGGCCGTCAGCGCGGGCACCAGCGCATGGGAGCGCTTGCTCACGAGAAGCTGGAACCGCAGGGAGGCCACAGCGTATGCGACAGCCAGACCAAGGCCGATGGCCACGGATATCAACGTCAGCCCCATGCCACCCTCCCGGTCAGCGTGTCCGCCGCCTAGGTGGAGCGCCCGTTCGACCCTCCGCCCCTGTCTCCGCCCTTCTTCGGGTCGCGAGCGCCCGAAGAGCCGGCGGACATGAGGAGAACAAGGTACGTGAGCCCCAGGGCGAAACCGACGAAGACGCCGGCCACCATGAGCCATGGCCTCGTGTGCAACCAGTGGTCCACCAGGTAGCCAAGACCGGTGCAGACCAGGACGAATGAGACAAGAGTGAATCCAAGACCCCCCGCTTGCGTCAGATCTCGCCGCGGATCTTCGCTCATGCGCGCGACGCTCGCATTATAGACAGTGACCCCCCCAACCGCAAGGAACGCTGCCCGGCTCAGTCCATCCGAACGAGCCGCGTCCCCGCCTCTTCGAACACCTCCATGGCCAAGGCGTCGGGATATTCCCCCGCGAAATACACCGCCACCACGTCGGCATTCACGAGCATTTTGGCGCAGACGGCGCACGGCTGGTGGGTACAGTAGAGCTCGGCGCCTCGGATCGCGACCCCATGGTACGCAGCTTGGATGATGGCGTTCTGCTCGGCATGCAGGCCCCGACACAGCTCGTGTCGCTCGCCCGAGGGGACCCCCAGCTCGGCGCGCAGGCAGCCGCGATCGCTACAATGCCGCAACCCCCGGGGAACCCCGTTATAGCCCGTGGCCAGGATCTGGCGATTCTTCACCAAGACCGCGCCCACCTGTCGGCGCAGGCAACTGGCCCGGGTGGAGACCACCCGGGCGATCTCCATGAAGTAGTCCTCCCAATCCGGGCGATTCACTCGATCCGATGCCTGTCCCGGGCCGGGCATCAGGCGCCCAGGGTTTGATATAGCGGGAAGGCGTCGGTCAGCGCGCGGCTGCGCTGCAGCAGGCGATCGAGGTTGGCTTCGGTGGGCTCCGTCATCAACGTGTCCACGATGATCCACGCCACCTCTCTCATCTCGTCGGGGCCGAAGCCCCGGGTGGTCATCGCAGGCGTACCCAACCGGACTCCGGAGGTGATCGTCGGTGGACGCTCGTCGTAGGGGACGCTGTTCTTGTTGGTGGTGATCCCCACCCGGTCGAGCAGCTCCTGGGCGCACTTGCCCGTCATCTCCGTGTCACTGAAGTCGACCAGCATCAAGTGGTTATCTGTGCCGCCGGAGACCAGCTTGAGTCCACCCTCGAGCAACGCGTCTGCCAACGCCACTGCGTTGTCCACCGTCCGCCGCTGTTTCGCCCTGAACTCATCCGTCAAAGCCAGGAGAAAGCACACGGCCTTGCCGGCGATGACATGTTCGAGCGGACCTCCCTGTAGGCCCGGGAAGACTGCATGATCGAGCCGAGTGGCGTTCTCGGCCCGGCAGAAACAGGCCCCTCCCCGGGGGCCGGCCAGTGTCTTGTGGGTGGTGGTCGTCACCCAATCGCTATACGGGAAGGGCGATTGATGAGCCCCGCCCGCTACCAGCCCGGCGATGTGCGCCATATCCACCATGAGTTCCGCGCCCACCTCGTCGGCGATCGCGCGGAAGGCCGCGAAGTCAAGAGCGCGCGGATACGCGCTCGCTCCGGCCACGATGAGTTTCGGCCGATGCTTCAAGGCTTGGGCCCGCACCTCGTCGAGATCGATCCGCCCGGTATCGCGACCTACTCCGTAGTGAAAGAAGGTATATCCCCGTCCGGAGAAATTGACCGCGTGCCCGTGGGTGAGATGCCCGCCGTGCGCCAGACTCATGGCCAAGACCGGGTCTCCGGGCTCGAGCGCGGCCCAATACACGGCCTGGTTGGCAGTGGAACCAGAGTGTGGCTGGACGTTAGCATGTTCCGCGGTGTACAGCGCCTTGGCCCTCTCGATGGCCAAGGCCTCGATCTCGTCGACCACCTCGCAACCGCCGTAGTAGCGTCTGCCCGGGTACCCCTCGGCGTATTTGTTGGTGAGGATGCTCCCCGCTGCTTGCAGCACGGGGATAGGCGTGAAGTTCTCAGAGGCGATGAGCTCGATGTTGCGCTGCTGACGGGTCAACTCCCGCGTGATCAGCGTGCTGATGGCGGGATCGACTTGTTGGAGAGGCAGATCTGCGTAGCTCTCCGAATGGGAATCCGCGGTCAATCCCGGTCGCCTCCTACGTATGTTCCGGCGCGGCGGGCTCTGCCGCCGCGCTCACTCTCTCGTGACACCCTCGTATCCGCCCCGCATCATCTCGAGCCGCTGGGCATACCGTCCGCCCTCGAATCCCTCAGCGAGCCAGGCTCTGAGCACCTCGACGGCGGCTCCCGCTCCGAGCACGCGCGCACCAAGGCAGAGAACGTTGGCGTCGGTGTGGCGCCGGGCCATGCGCGCAGAGAAGCAGTCGCTGAGCGAGACCGCTCGGATATTCGGATACCTGCTCGCGGCTACCGCCATCCCCAGTCCCGTACCGCACACCAGGACGCCCATGTCCAACTCACCCTCGCTGACCGCCTGAGCCACCTTGTTCGCGTGCAGGGTGAAGTCGGTGCGCTCCGTGCTGTCGGTGCCCATGTCGACCACTTCATGGCCTGCAGCGACCAGTTCTGCCACCAAAACGGCCTTGAAATCAAATCCGGCGTGGTCACATCCGAACCCATAACGCATGTCTCACCCTCCTCGAGAAACAGGGTCCAAGCATACCAGATGAGGGCGGCAGCCCCGGACGACGAAGTCGCCCGGAACGCGAGTGACCGGGGCTCTCTGTCGCCCGTCGCCAATCCTAGAAAAGGGCGGCGATGCGCTCCAAAACATCCGGTCCACCCACGGCTCCCTCCCTGAGGATGACGGGAGCACCGCCTGCCGCAAGTGGACGAAGATCGACCACTGTCGAGGCAGGGCCGGAGCCGCTCCTCAGGCCCAAGCCGGGGCCGGAGCCGCTCCTCAGGCCCGAGCCGGTGCCGGAGCCGCGATCGGTCGGTGCGAACGCAAGCGCACAGTGGGCCAACAGCTTGGGATCCACGTCGGCGAGGGTGGCGGCGTCTTCCTGTCCGCTGAGATTAGCGCTGGTGGCAGCGAGCGCGGTGCCCAAGGAGGTGAGCAACTCGAGTAGCGCCGGATGGTCCGGAACGCGTACCCCCAACGAGTCGACCGTACCTACCAGTGGCGGGCGAGGGACGGAAGTCGCGACCACGAAGGTGAACGGACCGGGCAGGAGCGCGGCGAGCACCGTCGCGGATGATTCATCGAGATCGGGCAGAGCTTCCATCACGGCGCTCACCGACGAGAACAAGACCGCCACCGGCCGTTCGGCTCCCCGCCCTTTGCCGGCAAACAGCCGCTGCGCGCCCGCTGGTGAGTCCCACCGCGCCCCCAGGCCGTATACCGTATCGGTAGGGACCCCGACGACGGCTCCTGCTTCAAGCGCCGCGGCCAGAGCGGCCATCTGCCCGGCGTCCAAGTCTCCGAGGCCGTAGGTGGCGGCGCCGGGAAGCGTCGCCGCCACGATACGCTCTTTTCCGGACAGGTCCTTATGCGTCGCGACCAGACAGAAACCGGCCTCGTGCGCGAGGCCGGTCACCGCGGCCGCCTGCCCTTCACCCACTTCAAGGAGTACGCTACCGCCGGGCTTGAGCGCCCGCGCGGCCTGAGGCAGCAGCCGGCGAAAGACCGCCAGTCCGTCAAGTCCGGCGTCGAGGGCCAAGACCGGCTCGTACATGCGGACGTCGGGTGCGAGAGCGCTCAGGTCGCCGGAGGCCACGTACGGCGGATTGCTGATCACCATCCGGAGAGCTTGGTCGGTCACCCCGGAGAGGAGGTCGGCTTGGCGAAGCTCCACCAGTCGGTCCAGCCCCGATGCTTCGCGGTTCCGGGCAGCGACGGCCAAGGCCTCCAGACTGGTGTCCGTGGCGAGCACGCGCAGACCGGTCTCCTGGGCCAGGCTAAGAGCCACGGCTCCGGTCCCCGTGCCCACGTCGGCAATCGCCGGAGCCGCCAACATCGCGTCAGGCGCCGCCCCTTCGGGGGCGGCAGACAGCGCCTCCCAGGGCGGCTTGAGGCGCAACAGCCGCAAGGCCACCTCCACCAGTTCCTCGGTCTCGGGCCGGGGGATGAGAACGGCGGGCGTCACCTCGAGCCGCAGGTGGCGAAAGTGTGCGCGGCCGAGGATGTAGGCGACCGGCTCATGTCGGGCCCGCCGCCCGATCAGTTCACGGTACTGGTCCACTTCGCAGGAGGCGAGCGGACGATCGTACTCGGTATAGAGATGGATGCGGTCGAGGCCGAGCGTCTCGGCCAGCAGCAGTTCGGCGTCGAGCCGTGGAGAAGTCGATCCTTTGTCGCGCAGGTAGCCGCCCGCAGTATCGAGCAGCGTACCGATGGTCCAGCGGTCCACGAGGCCTGCCGTCCGGCGCCGCGGCTCAGAACGCGGCCGCGGCCAACTGCTCCGCCCGGTCGTTAGCCCGCAGGGCTTCTGTGAACTCTTCCAACTCACCCTGCAGGATAGCGTCCAAACGGTGGGACGTCAGGCCGATGCGGTGATCGGTGACCCGTCCCTGGGGGAAATTGTAGGTGCGGACCTTCTGCGACCGGTCGCCCGTACCCACCTGGCTGCGGCGCTGCGCAGACAGCCGGGCGTCCTGCTCCGCCTGAGCGATATCGTACAAGCGAGCCCGCAAGATGCGGAAGGCTCGTTCCTTGTTCTGCAGCTGCGATTTCTCGTCCTGGCACGACACCACCAGTCCGGTGGGGACATGTGTGAGTCTGACCGCCGAGTCGGTGGTGTTGACCGACTGGCCACCGGGGCCGGTGGAGCGATAGACGTCCACCCGCACGTCGTTCGGATCGATGTGGATCTCGACGTCCTCCACCTCCGGCAGCACCGCGACGGTGGCGGTGGAAGTGTGGATCCTGCCCGTGGACTCCGTGACCGGGACCCGTTGCACCCGGTGGACGCCCGATTCGTACTTGAGCGCACCGAAGGCCCCGCGGCCCTTGACCTCGAAGATGATCTCTTTGACGCCGCCCAGGGCGGCGTCAGTTGTGGACAGGATCTCGGTCTTGAACCGCATCCGCTCCGCGTACCGCATGATCATCCTCTGGACCTCGGCGGCAAACAGCGCAGCCTCGTCACCACCCGCGCCGGCACGCACCTCCACGATGGCGTTCTTTCCGTCGCGGGGGTCTTTCTCCAGCACGGCCATGCGGAATTCTTGCTCCAACGCCTCGAGCTTCTGCCGAGCGGCAGCCCTCTCCTCCACCAAAAACTCTTTCATCTCCGCATCGAGCCCGCCCTCGTCGAGCATGGTGTCTGCTTCATCAAGAGACGTGCGAGCCTCACGATAAGCCACCGCCAGGCGGTGGGCCTGCTCGAGATCGGAGTGCGCCTTGGATATCTCCGCATAGCGCGACTGGTCACGGAGGACCTCGGGATCGGCCATTTCCTCCATCAGGGCGGCGTACTTCTCTTCGATCTCTGTCGCCAGTCGTTCGATCATGCTCGTCGTCTCCGAAGCGGACGTGGGCCCCGGTCTATGCCTGAACGGGAAGCTCTCCGAGGATACCTTGCTCAACCTGATCCAGTCGCATGACCTCTTCCAGAGCGGCGGCGGCGACCTCCAGTTGGTCGGGAGTCGGTTCACGCGTGGTCAACCGCTGGAGCTGGATGCCGGGCCAGAGCAAGATCCTGGCGAAGAACCCATCGGGGTGCTTACCTGCCCATTTTATGCCTATTTCATAGGAGATGCCCACGATGATGGGGATGCCGACGATGCGCGAGAGCACCAACCAGGGCAGACTGGGCTTGCCCACGATGGCGAAGAGGATCACCGCGATCACCATCACCAGCAGCAGGAACCCGGTCCCGCAGCGAGGGTGCAGGGTCGAGTAGCCGCCGGCGTGCTTCGCGTCCGGTCTACCGCAAGACTCGTACGCGTGGATTACCTTGTGCTCGGCACCGTGGTATTGGAAGACCCGGCGCAAATCGGGGATAAGCGATATCCCCACGATGTATAGGATGAAGATGAAGATACGGATGAGCCCCTCAACCAAGTTGAACACGAAGGGGTTGGCGAACGTCGACTCGAACTGCTTCACCACCACCAGCGGGATCACCACGAAGAGCACCACAGCCATGCCCACGGCCACGATCACGGTCACGGCCAATTCCTTCCATCCGAAGGAGGGCGACTCCTTCGCCGCCGCGGGAGCCGGCGTGAGAGCCGATGCGGGAGCCGACGCGGGGTCCGATACGAGGTCCGAGGTGGTCACCTGAGGGTTCGTAGGTGGAGAAGCCGGGTCTGGATAGGCGCCGTCCGAGACCGAAGCGGAATCTTCCAGACCGATGTTGGCCGAGATGCCCAGAGCCTTGATCCCCAGACTGAGAGATTCATAGAGCGAGACCACGCCCCGCACTATCGGCAGTCTCAGCAGGCGATGACGGGCGCCCAGCGGAGCTAGGGGATAGCCTACCCGGGCGATACCGCCCGATGGTCTACGCACCGCCACTCCCCAAGAATGCCGGCCACGCATCATGACTCCCTCGATGACCGCCTGTCCACCGAACGTGTGGTCGTGAGGGCAGGTGACTGCCTCACCGTTCCCGGTTTCCTTGCGAGCCGCCACCTCTATGCCAGATCCGCTAAGAACCGGACGAGATCCATCGCCAGAACCTCTTTCTCCGTATAGGGCTCGCCACAGGACATCTTGCCTTCGGGACAGCCGCCGGTCATGCATCCCGGCCCTGTGCCTTCGAAAAGCAGAGGCGCCGCCGCGGACGCCAAATGGCGCATGCCCCAGGCCAGCCGGTTGATCTCCCACTGTGCCCGGCGGCAGCAGCGCACGGCGAAGAAATGCCGCAGCTCCCGGGCGTTCATGGTGACGACGATCTTGGTCTCTGCCGCATTCGGGAGCACGAAGCGGGCGTCCTCGAATACCGATTCCTTTCCCCGCCCCTCGGCCGACCCGAGCTCGACCAGTCGCTCGTACGAGCGGCGGGCGTTATCCATGGCCTCGTAGAACACCCTCCGAGCTTCGGGCGAGGCGTCGATATGCGGAGGCACGATAAAACCTCCGTCGGTCGCAAAGCGCACGTAGCGCTGAGATTGCTGGCTGTAGGAGGCGACCCGATGCCGGACGAGCTGGTGAGAACAAGCCCTTGAGATGCCATCGACCGCGAACGAGAAGCTGGCATGCTCCAATGCGCTCATGTGGCCGGATCTGACCAGGCCGCGCACCAGCCGGCGCACTTCATCCTCATCCATGGCCACTTTGAGGTCGGCCGCGCTGACCGGCGCATAGCAGAGACGTCCGGCGGACGCCACCGCCCGCTCGGGGGAGGGGGTGAACTGAAGGAGCGTTACCTTGAGATCGGCGGGCACAGCCGACGACGGTTACTTGCTCGTCTCGGGCCGACGGTACTTCTTGTTGAACCTCTCCACCCGGCCGGCAGTGTCGACCAGCTTCTGCTTGCCCGTGTAGAACGGATGGCAAGCCGAGCATACCTCTACTTTGATCTCAGGCAGCGTCGAGCGAGTCATGAATGTCTCGCCGCAAGAGCAAACGACTTTGCTCTCAACATAATTCGGATGTATGTCTTCCTTCAAGGTGCCTCCAGTGACACGTCCCGCAAGGTAGTGAGCCCCAAAAGGGAAGATAGGATACCACGGAGCGGCGAGAAAGCGCCGGGCGGCGACTGACGGGCCCCCGCGACTGCACCGGGCGCGCGGTGACTGGACTACGAGGTGGCCGAACAGTGCAGCAACTCGACCCTACTTCTCCCCCAATGCGCCGCGCGCCACGCTCAAGGCCTCGGCCGCCGTCCTCGCTTCTCCAGCCTCCCACGCCAGCCGGACGGCGCGGAGTACCTTACCCAGAAGGGGGCCCCCTGCCAGGCCCAGCTCACGCATGAGCGACTCACCGTCGATCGGCGGATGCGGTACGCCCTGCAGACTTCGATCAGCCCAGAGATCCATAAGGCGAACCGCGGCGGCGATAGCGGCCACGGGCTCCGGCGCGCCGCCGGGAGATGCCAGGGCAGCGGCTGCCAACATGATGACCTCTGGCTCCCATGGGGCCGCGTTCCACAGGAACAGCACCGCCGAGCGGTTGGAGAGGGCCGCCTGCTGGAGCGTTCCCCGGTAGCACTTCCCTCGATCGAAGCATCCCGATACCGTCGCCAGGAGCGAGGTAGTCGCTCCGGACAGCTTCAATCTGCGCCCGGCAGCTACAGCAGAGTGAGGCGGAATCCGGTGAACCAGCCCGGCCAAGCGGAGGGCGCCCGGACGCGTCAAAGCCCCGTCCACCGGTTGAGCCAACCGCTCTACCGCCGCGCCGGCCGCCGACCGGAACCACGCCTCGGGCCGGACCATCATGTCGTCCAGCTGCTCGAGCACCTCGAGGGTGAGTGTGAGCCCCTCTGCAGCCATCACCTCCGGCAGTACCACCGCCAGCAGGCCTAGTTCCTGCCAAAGCCGCACGGCAGCGGACGAGCGACCGACCTCGAGGGTGAGAGCCATCTCCGTGGCGACCCGTTCCGAGGCGGCGCGAGCGACCGTCGGGGCCTGCGCGCGGATCAACGCCTCGAGCGATGGATCCAGCCGCAGGCCGAGCAGGTGACAGACGCGGGGGGCCCGCATCAACCGGAGGGGATCGTCTTGGAAGATCCGCTCGGAAACGGCCACCAGACGCCCTTGCCTCAGGTGCTCCGAACCCCCGAAGGGATCGACGATGGCGCCTCCCTCCAAGGGCATGGCCATCGCGTTGACCGTGAAATCTCGTTGCCCCAGATCGTCGACGATACCGGCGCCCCGCATCAGCGCGACGTCGATGTGGCCTTCGGGTCCCATCACTCGATAGGCGCCATGACGGGCAGACAGAGCGAACCACGGAGATGCCAGCCGGACGGCGACCTCTTGGGCTACACCGGCCGGATCATGGGCCACCACCACGTCCAGATCGGGGGAATAGCCTCCCAGTTCGCGGTCGCGCACGCTCCCACCGACCAGCCAGCCATCGGTCTGGCGGCGCCGCAGGATGTCGGCCACTGCCTGCAGCATCATCGACCCCCTAGCGGCCGCTACTTGGACGAGCCCTTCGACTTGCGTAGACGCCGCTGGTAGGTGGATCGGTCGACCGCATAGGCGATACCCGTGTATATGAAGAAAGCGGCCAGCGGAAAGACGACGTACGACGCGGTGCCGGTCCCCTCCTGCCGCCACAGGAACCGGATCACGATCAGGTAGAGCACGGCCAGGATCGCCCCTTGAACGGCCGCCCGCTTGAGGGTGGGGGGCCTCACAGCCGGCCGGGCCGCGTTCTTGTTCCTAGCTCCCCCTGAGCTTCTCGAAGTGGCCTTGGAGCTCTTTGACCGCGCTCCCGCTCCACCCTTCGAGGCGTTTGCGGCCTTGGGGAAAGCCTGCCGGGCCGCTCTGCGTGTTTCTTTCTTAGACATGATCCTCCGTCGTGCTTGCTTATGCCCGGCTGTCGGCGATGGCCTGGACGATATCGCCCCTGGTCACGATACCCACCAAAGTGCCCTCCGCCACCACCGGGAGCCGGTTGACCTTGCGGTCGGCCATGAGCGTAGCCGCGTCACGTACGGACGCGTGGGGCGAGATCGCGATCACTTCCTCGCTCATGATCTGCGTGACCTTCGAGCCGAACGCTTTACGGAAGCGCTCCTCGAACTTAGCGAAGCTCTGCAGGTAGATGACGCTGTCGAGAAGTTGGATGTAATAGGGGAAATGCAGATCGGCGTCTTGCAGGATGATGTCGGCTTCACTCACCATCCCCACCACCCGGCGTTGGTCGTCCACCACCGGCACCCCGCTGATCTTCTCCTTCGCCAGGATTTCGGCCAACTCCCGCACCGTCGTGCTCGGCCCGACCGTGACCACCTCGGTCTCCATGATGTCCCCGACTTTCAACTCGTCCACGAGGGTCTCCTCTCATAGATGCGATCGGCGATGACTTCGGGCAGCAGTTCGACAAGATCGCCGGCCAGGACGCCCTGGGGATCGGTCTCCGCGCCCAGTCTCCCGGCCTCGGCGTGTATCCAGGCGCCCGCGTACGCAGCCGCGAAGGGCTCCAACCCCTTGGAGAGCAGGGTACCGATCACACCGGAAAGCACGTCGCCGGTGCCCGCGGAGGCCAGCTGGGGCGGTCCCTGCGTCACGACCCGGACCTGTCCGGAGGGGGCGGCGACGACGGTCGACGATCCCTTGAGTAGCACCACTTGACCGGTGATCTCGGCCGCACGCCGCGCGGCGATCAGGGCCGAGACCGCCAGTTCATCCACCGGTGCTCCCAGCAGCCCCGCTAACTCGCCGACGTGCGGGGTCAGGACCAGACCGGTGCGCTCCTTGAGACTGGCGGCTGCGCCGGAAAATGCGACCAGCCCGTCGGCATCGAGCACGGTCGGGAGCGTGTTCTCCAAGATGATCCGCTTGATCGCCGCGATCGTGGCCGGATCGCGGCCCAGTCCGGGACCGACTACTACCGCGCCCACGCGCTCGTCACCGAGGGCCGCGAGCGCCGCGGTCGCGTCATCCAGGCAGTCGCCGGAGCCGATCTCCTGCAGCACCGCCTCCACCAAGCGGCCACGCACTCCGCCGGCGGCGCCGGCGGTCATGAGCAGGCGCACATAGCCCGCGCCCGTCCGGTACGCGGCCTGCGCCGCCAGCCAGGCCGCGCCCGGATAGTCCTTGGAACCAGCCAGCACCGCAACGAAACCGGCTCGATACTTGTGGTCGTCCACCCGGCGCCCCGGGACGTTCACGTCGTCAGCCGTCACCACCCACAGATCGGGCTCCGGTTCGAGGAAGGCGGGCAGGCCGATGTCCCACACCACCACTTCTCCCGCGGCCTCCGACCCCGGCGGGCACACCAGGCCGCTCTTGGCCGCGTGGAAGGTGACGGTCACGTCGGCCGCTACGGTGTCGCCCGCGATGCTGCCCGTGGACGCGTCCACGCCCGAGGGCACGTCGACGGCCACCACCGGGACGCCACGTGCCCCAGCGGCGTTGATGCGCCCGGCCCATTCGGCCAACCGACCCCTGATCTCTCCTTTGGCTCCCGTGCCCAGGAGACAGTCGACCACCAACTCGGTCTCGTCCCACAGGTAGTCGGGCACGGAGCCGACGCGCAGATTCACCCCGGCCTTCTCCGCAGCCGCCAAGTTGAGGGCCGCGTCGGGACTTAGCTCCGCCGCCGAAGCCGCGGCCACCAGGCACGCTGTGGGATGGCCGGCAAGGTGCAGTTGGCGGGCCGCGGCCAAGCCGTCGCCGCCATTGTTGCCGGGTCCGCACACAACCAAGGTGTGACGATAGGGATATCGCGACTGTACAAAGGTGCTGACGCCGAGAGCGGCCCGCTCCATCAGCACCGGCCCGGGCACCCCGATGTCCTCGATAGTCGCCCGGTCCAACTCCCGCACCTGCGCCGGCGTGAACACCGCCGGCTGTTCCCTCAGGGTGCGGAAGACGACAGGTCCGCGGTCAGGATCATCGCTCGAATACCCCATCTCCCCTCCTCCCGAAGGACGCGCGATCGCTACAGCACAAGCTCCCGCAAGACAGTCGGCGTGCGAGAGGGAGACGTGAACCCTCGCTATCCCCCGCTGTGCAGCCAGTGCTTGAGTGCGGCCGCTGAGGATCACACGAGGCGGAGATCCCTCTGTCACCTCGATCTCCCGCCACGACAAGACTCCGCTACCCAGGAGTTTACCAACCGCCTCCTTGGCTGCGAAGCGGGCGGCCAAGTGCAGTTCGGGTCTTCCTCGGGCCCGGCAGTAGGCGATCTCCGCGGGAGTGAAGACACGGCGCTCCAGCGCGGGGTGACGCGCGAGCGCCCGCTTGAACCGCTCGATCTCCACCAGGTCGAGGCCGCAACCGAGCCCGGACTCCATCAGTTCCTCGCCACTCGCGCCGTTTTGCGCGCCCCGCCGCGCTTCCCTGGGCGCGTCCACGACTACTCCACCGTTACGGTCTTAGCGAGATTACGCGGCTGATCGACCTTCTCGCCCCGGTTCTTGGCCACGTAGTAGGCGAACAGCTGCAGCGGGACTACGGAGAGGAGCGGGGCGAGCATCTCGTCGGTGCGAGGGACATAGAGGATCTCGTCCGCGATCTCGCGCAGGCTCTCGTTGCCCTCGGAAGCCACCGCGATGACCCGCGCCCCCCGGGCCCTCACTTCTTGAACGTTGGACATGAGCTTGTCGTAGATGAAGCTGTCGGTGGCCACGACCAACACGGGCGAGCCCTCTTCCAGCAGGGCGATGGGCCCGTGCTTCATCTCTCCGGCCGCGTACGCGTCGGTGGGGATGTAGGAGATCTCTTTGAGCTTCAGCGCTCCCTCCAGGGCCACGGGCAAGCCGAGATGCCGCCCCAGGCACAGGAAGAACCGGCTGGAGGCAAACTTCCCAGCCACCTCATCCACCCGCGCCGCAGCTCCGTCTTCCAGGTAGTCACCGAGCAGCCTGGGGATGTGGCGCAATTCCTCCGTGTATGCCCGCACTCGTTCGCGGGCGAGATGGCCCCGGCCTTCGCCGAAATAGAGCCCCAGGAGCAACATGGCCAAGACCTGGCTGAGGAAGGTCTTCGTCGCCGCCACCCCGATCTCGAGACCTGCCCGAGTGAAGAGCACCCCGTCGGCCTCCCGGGTAGCCTGCGAACCGACGATATTGGTCACCGCCAACACGCGCGCCCCCCCGTGCCGGGCCAGGCGCATTGCAGCCAGGGTGTCCGCCGTCTCGCCCGACTGGCTGATGGCGATACACAGGCTGTCAGGCCCGATCACCGGATCGCGATAGCGGAACTCGGAAGCCACTTCCACTTCCACCGGTATCCGCGCCCAGCGTTCGAGGGCGTACTTACCCACCAGACCGGCATGGTACGAGGTGCCGCAGGCCACGATGATGACCTGTCTGATCCCCCGGATGAGCTCCGGGGTCAACCCCAGGCCGTCCAGGACCACCTCGCCGTCCGGTCCGACACGCTCTGCCAGGGTATCGGCGAGCGAAGTGGGCTGCTCGTGTATCTCCTTGAGCATGAAGGTCTCGTACCCGCCCTTCTCAGCCGCCTCTTCGTCCCAGTCCACCGTCTGGACGTCTCGCAAGACCGGCGAACCATCGAGGCCGAAGACCTCGACCGAATCCCGCTTTACCACTACGATGTCTCCATCCTCAGGAAAGATCACTGCACGGGTTTCGGCCAGGAAGGCCGGTATGGCCGAGGCCAAGAAGTTCTCGCCGTGACCCAGCCCTACCACCAGCGGGGTCTCTTTGCGCACACCCACGATCACATCAGGGTCGTCGACGGCGATGGCGCAGTAGGTGAAGTGGCCCTCCATCTGGCGGTAGGCTTCGACCGTGGCCTCCTGGAGCGATCCCCGGTACGCCCGCTCGATAAGGTGGGCCACCACTTCGGCGTCGGTCTCGGAGGTGAACTCATGCCCCTCTTCCTGGAGCTCGGCCCGAAGACCCAGGTAGTTCTCCACGATGCCGTTGAGCACGATGGCGAAGCGGCCGGAGCAGTCGGTGTGCGGATGGGCGTTCTCGTTCGAGGGACGGCCATGGGTGGCCCAGCGAGTGTGCGCTATGCCCAAGTTCCCCCCGTCACCTATCTGATCGAGGATGGCCTCGAGATTGTCCAGGTTACCTACCGAATGGAGGAGCTCGAACCTGCCGTCGCCGATGATGGAGATGCCGGCGGAGTCATAGCCGCGGTACTCGAGCTTGCGCAGTCCTCGAAAAAGGATATCGCGGCAGGGCCGATCGCCCACGTACCCGACGATGCCACACATCAGTATGTAACCTCCATTGCCAAAGATCCCCTATCCAAGTCTTAGCTCCACGTACGGAGAGCTCCAGGCACCCACCAGGGCCTCATACGAAGGGACCATGTCGACCATGCCGCCCGCGAAGACACCCGGACAAGCCGCCGCCGCCTCTACCACCAGGTAGTCGGCCGAGCGCCCGATCTCCTTGAAGTCCGGCTGAAGGAACTTGACCGCGCCCGAGCCCAGATCCTGCCTACCCACCCCCAAGACCAGCCGCCGCGCCCTCCGTTCACGAGCGGGCTTAGTATACTCCTCGAGCACTTCGGCCCGCAGAATACAGGCGTCTGTGCGGCAGCCCGGAAGCGCCTCATAGCGCAGGGCGTCTTGCCCGAGCAGCAAAGCCTCGCCGCACCTTAATTCGGTCACTTCGGCAGGCAGAGTCTCGCCCTGCATCAGCAGCCACAGCAAGCTGGAGTTCCCCCCCGACACCCGGGTCACCGGAAGGCCGGCCGCGCGCAGCGCGGCCGCCGCATGGGCGATCGCCTCTACCGACGCTCTGATGCCATCGGGCTTGCCTCGAAAGCAAGCGTAGTTGGTGGCAACGCCCGTGAACTCGAGGCGCGGGTCGCCGGCGATCGTCCCGACGAGCTCCGGCAATCCCTCCAAAGGAGCGCCTTCCCGCTCGTCCCCAGTCTCCACCTGTACCATGATCCGGCGCGCAAGGCGCGGATGGGTCGGCGGGAGCGCTGCCACGGCCTCCGCCCCCTCCCACGAAGACACATAGGTGATATCGCCTGGTTCGAATGGCTCCACAAGGGAAGGTAGATGGATGCGATGCAGTTCCGCGTCCGGCAAAGCGGTCCGCAACCCGCGCAGGTTACGGTCGCGGGTATCGGCCAGCGCCACCGCGCCGCCGGCCAGCATGGCCGCCGCCACTCGGGGTTCTCCCAGACAGCCCTTGGTGACACCTACCAGGTCCACATGGTGCTCACGGAGCAATGCCGCCACGACCTCGGTGTTCCTACCGATAGCGACGATGTCTACCCACAGCTCAGGCATGTTCAGACCGCTCGGCTCCTTCCGTGCTCTCGCGCAGACCCCCCCGTGAAAAGAACGGGGCGAGGGAGAACTCTCCCTCGCCCCGTGATCCCCTAGAAGCTGAAGCGACTAGCGCTTCGAGAACTGCGGGCGCTTACGGGCTTTCTTCAGACCGGCCTTCTTGCGCTCCACCATACGGGCGTCGCGGGAAAGGTGCCCCGCCCGCTTGACGTCGGTCTTGAGTGAGGGGTCGGCCTCCACCAGCGCCCGAGCCAGACCGTGCTTCAGAGCTCCTGCCTGGCCGGACTTGCCGCCGCCGTGGATCTGAGCGATCACGTCGTACCTCGAGTCGGTACCGGTCTCCACCAGCGGCGACCGCACCACGAGCATAAGGGTCTGGCGGTTGAAGTAGTCCTTGACGTCCTTGCCGTTGACCGTGATGTTCCCAGTACCCGGCATGAGACGCACCCGGGCCACCGAGGTCTTCCTCTTGCCCGTCGCCGAGTAGACTACTGCTGCCATGGCAACTCCTCCGGACGCTGGGCCACGTGAGGATGCTTCGGCCCAGCATAGATCTTAAGTTTTCCTAGCTGCTGAGCGGCCAGCCGGTTCTTGGGCAACATACCCTTGACAGCCTTCCGCAGGACTTCGGTCGGCCGGCGTTCGAGCATCTGCCCGAGAGTGCGGCCCTTGAGGCCCCCGGGGTAACCCGAGTGCCGGTAGTAGATCTTGCCCGCGAGCTTGTTGCCGGTCACCGCTATCTTCTCGGCGTTCACCACGACGACAAAATCCCCGGTATCAACGTGCGGGGTATATTGGGGTTTGTTCTTGCCCCGCAGCACGATGGCGATCTCTGACGCGAGCCGGCCGAGGTTCTTGCCTTCTGCGTCGACGACCCACCAGTTGCGCTGGACCTCACCGGGCTTCGCCGAATAGGTTTTCACACTGCCTCCTTAAAACGCGAACGCACATAATAGTGAGATAGCTCGCGAGTGTCAAGGTAAGCCGCGGAGCTGTGTGAAACCTGCCACGAGTCTGCGACAGGAATGGTATATGATAACCATTTGCCGAAACAATGGGAACAAGGGGACGAACATGGGGAAGATCCACCGCCTCACCAATCTCACGACCGGCGGTCCGGTACATGTCGATGTCCAGGGTGGCAAGATCGTGCGCATCGTCCCTCTTGAGCTCGACAGCAGCGACGGTCCGTCGTGGACCATAAGGGCCAGGGGGCGAGCCTTCACACCGCCCCGGAAGACGACGCTCTCTCCGTGGACAGCCGCTCACAAGTCCACCATCTACTCCCCCAACCGGATCCTCACCCCACTCAAACGCGTAGACTTCGACCCCAAAGGCGACCGAAACATTCACAAGCGGGGCGAATCCGGGTATGAGCCCATCAGCTGGGGCGAAGCTCTGGGCATGGTCGCCGATGAGATCGTCAGGATCAAGCGGGAACTTGGACCGGCGGCGATGCTAACCACTCCAGGGTCTCACCACCTCTGGGGAAACGTCGGCTACCGGTTCAGCGCCTATAACCGTTTCATGAACCTGGTGGGCTTCACCTATGCCGAGCACAACCCCGACAGCTGGGAAGGCTGGCACTGGGGAGGCGTGCACATGTGGGGCTTCAGCCACCGGCTGGGCATCCCCGAGCAGTACGATCTCCTTGAAGACGCTCTAAAGCACACCGAGATGGTGGTGTTCTGGTCGGCCGATCCCGAGACCACCGGTGGGGTATACGGCGCATTCGAAGCCACTTCACGCCGCTATTGGCTCAAGGAGCTCGGGGTCAAGATGGTGTTCATCGATCCCTACTACAACCATACGGCCGGCCTGCTCGCGGACAAGTGGTTCGCACCGCGCCTGGGGACCGACGTAGCCTTCGGCTTGGCTATCGCCTTCACCTGGTTGACCGAAGGCACCTACGACAAGGAATACGTCGCCTCCCGTACCAAGGGGTTCGACGAGTGGAAGGACTACGTCCTCGGTGAGAGCGACGGCGTAGCCAAGACACCGGAGTGGGCCGAGGGGGAGAGCGGCATCCCGGCCCGGGACATCCGGGCTCTCGCCAGGGAATGGGGCTCCAAGAAGACCATGCTGTCGGCGGGCGCCATGGGGGGTTGGGGCGGCGCGTGCCGCGCCGCCACCGGCAACGAGTGGGCCCGCACCATGATCGCCCTGGCCGCCATGCAGGGCATGGGCAAGCCGGGTAGCAACATCTGGTCGACTACTTCGGGCGTGCCTTTCGACAAGACCTTCTGGTTCCCCGGCTACGCCGAGGGTGGCATATCCGGCGACATCGCCAACACCGCCACCGGCTATCGCCTGGCCCACCGCATGTGGCCCAACGGCGGGACATTCTCGAACGTCCAGCACTCCTCCGAGGGCCAAACGGTCCCCCGGCTCAGGATCCCCGAGGCCATGATGCACGAGCAGCTGGAGTGGCGCGGCAGAGGCTTCTGCGGAGCGTCGATCGAGTCGCAGTTCCACAAGTACGAGTACCCGGCCCCGGGGTATCCGTACGTGGGCATGTACTACCGGTACGGGGGCTCCTTCATCGGCACCATGACCGAGACCAACCGCTACGTGAGGGCTTACCGGGAGGGCAAGGTCCCCTTCGTGGTCAATCAATCGATCTGGTTCGAGGGAGAGACCCGGTTCGCCGACATCATTCTGCCGGCCTGCACCAATTTCGAGCGCTGGGATATCGGTGATTGGGCGTTCGCCTCCGGATACGGCACGCACAAGTTCGATCAGTGCAACCACCGCCTCATCGTGCTGCAGAAGAAGTGCATCGAGCCGCTGGGAGAGTCGAAGTCGGACTACGAGATCTTCTCCCTCTTGGCCGAGCGCCTCGGTGTGGGCCACATCTATTCCGAAGGCGGTCACACCGACCTCGATTGGGTCAAGCGGATCTTCAACGCCAGCGACCTGCCCACCCGGATCTCCTGGGAGGACTTCGAGAAGAAAGGCTACTACATGGTGCCGGTCCCCGAGGACCACGAGCCGACTCCGGCCCTGCGCTGGTTCGCTGAGGACCGGGAGAAGGACACTCCCGACTGGGGCCCACCGGTCTGGGATCAGGTAGCGCTCAAGGGCCTGCAGACCTCATCCGGCAAGATCGAGTTCGTCTCGTCCAGCCTCACCCGCTTCGAGAAGACGGGCACCGTCGACCCGGAGCGCCCCGCCCTCGGGCCGCAATACATAGAGAGCTGGGAAGGCCACCACACCACAGAGCTCTACGGAAGATACCCGTTGCAGATGGTCTCGCCCCACCCCCGCTTCAGCTTCCACACCATGGGGGATGCGAAGGGGAGTTGGAGCAACGACATCAAGGACCACCGCGTTCTCAAAGAAGACGGCAACCACTACTGGATCATGCGTCTCAACACCAAGGACGCGGCCGTCCGAAACATCGGGGACGGCGACCTCGTCCGGGCTTTCAACGATCGGGCCTCGGTCATCCTGGCTGCACAGCTGACGGAACGGGTCCCCCCGGGGACCGTGCACTCCTACGAGTCCTGCGCCGACTACCTGCCCTTGGGCACGCCGGGGGAGTCGCCCGACAAAGCTGGGTGCGTCAACATGCTTACCTCGAAGCGGTTCATCACGCCGACGTCCACGGGGCAGGCGCCCAACTCGTGCCTGGTGCAGGTGGAGAAATGGGAGGGCTCTTCCCCCGCCGATCGGTCCTGAGCGGTGGCGGCGGATCGGCGATCGCGACCGACCACAAGCTACAATGCCCGGAGGCTTTCAGGCTTCAGCCGGACCTGGTCCGGTGCCTTCAGTATCCCGTCCAGCGTACGGAGAATGGCATCTTTGTCCGCGGGAAGCGTCGCCTTGAGCGGCAGATAGTTGGAGGCATGATTCGAACGGAAAATGGCGTTGGTCACGTTGGTCGCCGCGACCATCTCACGAAGCTCCCGAAGCAGAGCGACCGGGGCCGGCAGCACGAATTCGCCCCGCCCGACCATCTCGTTGAGGGGCGTCCCCGGCTCCACCATCAGGGTCAGAAGCCCGATGTATCCGGGATCGATAGCGGAGATGGCCCCGCCGGTCGCCTGGGCGTGCTCGAGCGAGCGGGCCACTCCGGCCAGCCCAAGAATAGCGGTGACAGACAGAGCAAAGCCGGCATTCGTGGCCTTCCGGCAGGCATCGATCTGCTGGCGAACAGTCACTCCTTTGCCTATCCGGCCGATGGTGTGTTCGTCCCCCGACTCAAGCCCAAAATATAGCAACTCCAGGCCATGAGCGCGTATCCGGAGCAGGTCCTCGTCGGAGAGCCGCAGCAGGGAATGCGCGTTGGCGTAGGCACTGACCCGGGTGAGGTTCGGCAGTTCCTGCGTGAGAAGGTCTAAGATCGCTCTCAACCTGTTTGCCGGCACCGCCAGTGCATCGCCGTCGCAAAGAAAGACCCGTCTGATCTGCACTTTGAAGGCCGGCGGCAGCTGCTTGACGTCTTGTTCGACCTCGACAAAAGGTCGCACCCGAAAAGGCTTCCCCAGGTAAGAACCACAGAAGGCGCAGTCTCCGTGCGAGCAGCCGTACATCACCTGGAGGATCAGGCTCGAGGCTTCACTCGGAGGGCGGATGACGTTACCGTGGTAGCGCATGCGTGCTCCCAACACCGCGATGATCCGATCGGTCGTCTCCGTACTTCACGTTCCAAAGGACCAATCCGTGTGGCGGAGCTGTAGGGCCCGCATCCTCTCTGCGACCGCCGCGTAGCAGCTCCTCGAACTGGTGGAGAACCCTCCTACCGTGGCCGATTTCCACCATGGTCCCCACGAGGGTCCGGACCATGTGGCGGAGAAACGAGTCGGCCTCGATCTCGAAAACGAGAAACCCTTCCCTGCTCCTCGCCCATGCAGAGCGCAGCACCCGACTGCGAAGGTAGGTATGCTCGGTCCGAGTGGGAGTGAAGGCCGTGAAATCGTGCCGGCCTTCCACAAGTGTCGCTGCCTCCCGCATGGCAGCGACATCCAAGGGACCCTGCACTCGCCAGCAGTAGGCAGTCCAGAAGGGCGACATCACCCCGCCCGCGCGAAGGAAGTAGCGGTAGGTGCGGCTCACGGCGTCCTTGTGCGCGTCGAACTCGGCAGCGACCGGCACGAGGCGGGTCACCGCGATGCCGGGGGGAGTGAGGGCGTTCAATGAGGCTTTCAGCCGTCGCCGGTCGACCCCCGCGGGCAGGTGCAGGCTGACGACCTGTCGTCGGGCATGGACGCCGGCGTCGGTGCGGCCGGCCACCCGGAGCGGGGGGGCGTGGCCCAGCACCTTCAGGAAAGCCTGCTCGATGTTGCCTTGGACGGTCGGACACCCGTCCTGCTTCGCCCAACCATGCAGACCGGTGCCATCGTATTGCAGTTCCAGACGGTATGTACGTTCTGAGGTCATGGCCACCGGAAAGAGGAAGGGCCGGGAGACCGCTCCACGCGTCCCGGCGCCTTGGTCGCTGTCGTTCGCGCGAGAAGCGCTCCGCGCACAGCCCTCTCTCGGGCCGGGCTGCGATCGCCCCCCGCTCCCGTCTAGACCAGCTCCAGATAGACCATCTCGGCCGCGTCGCCCAGGCGGGTACCGAGGCGAGTGATACGGGTGTAACCCCCGGGACGGTCGGCGTACTTCGGCGCGATCTCGTTGAACAGCTTGTACGAGATCTGCTTGTTCCGCAGCTGGCTGATCGCCGTGCGGCGGGAGTTGAGATCGCCCGCCTTGCCCATGGTGATCATCTTCTCCACCAGCGGCTTCACCTCTTTGGCCCTGGCTTCGGTCGTCTTGATGCGTCCATGCTCAAGCACAGAGCAGGCAAGATTCGCCAGCATCTGCCGGCGATGGCTCGGCTGCATACCGAACCGCCTTCCTTTTCTCTGGTGCCTCACACTACTCTCCTCTAAGCGTCAGATTGTTCTTCTCCAGGCGCTCTCGCACCTCTTCTATGCTCTTCCGGCCAAAATTGGGGATGCACATCAGCTCCTGATCCGACCTCGCGATCAGGTCGCCGACTGTCTCGATCCCTTCGCGCTTGAGGCAATTGTACGAACGCACTCCCAATTCCAGCTCTTCGATAGGCATATCATCGAACCCTGAGGGCTTGCCAAGCGACGACACCTCGGCCTGCCCGCCGCCGGACTCCAGGGAGAACTCATCCTCGTCGTCGTCCGCGTCCCCCAGGAAGATCAGCAGGTCGTCCCGCAGCATGGCGGCTGCTTTGACGATGGCCGCGCGCGGTTCGATGGCGCCGTTGGTCTCCACTTCCAGCGTAAGCTTGTCGAAGTCGGTCCGCTGACCTACCCGAGCCGGCTCGACGCTGTACGCCACCCTGGTGACCGGCGAGAAGATCGAATCGATAGGGATGACCCCAACGATCGTCTCCGACCGCTTGTTGTCGTCGGACGACGCATAGCCCCGGCCGCGGCTCACCGTCAGTTGCATCTCCAGCCGGCCGCCGTCTTCCAGGGTGCCGATATAGGCCAGAGGATCCATGACCTCAGCCGTGGCAGGAAGCTGGATGTCGCCCGCGGTGATGGTCCCCGGACCGTCCTTGACTAGGTAGACCTCATGCTCATCAGCTTCGCCGTGCAGCACAAAGACGATCTTCTTGAGATTGAGGATGATGTCGGTGACATCCTCCTTCACGTGCGGCACGGTAGAGAATTCGTGCTCGACCCCGGCGATCTTCACCGCCGAGATGGCCGCTCCTTCCAGCGACGAGAGCAACACCCGCCGGAGTGAATTGCCGAAGGTATAACCGAAGCCACGGGCCAGCGGCTCCACCATGAAGCGGCCCCGGTTCTCAGCGACCGGTTCATAGGTACTATGCGGATTGGTGAAATCTAGCAATCGGCCCTCCTGTCTACTTGGAGTACAGCTCGATGATGAGCGACTCCTGAATGGGGATATCGATGTCCGTCCGCTCAGGCAGACGGAGCACCTTGCCCAACATGTTGTCGTGGTCGGCCTGCAGCCAGGCAGGTACGGACGCAGTCAGATCCGTCGCGTCCTCCACGACCGCCTTCAGACCCTCGCTGTCGAGCACGGCCGTGACGATATCGTCCGGCTTGACCCGATACGAGGGGATGTTCACCCGCCGGCCGTTGACCGTGAAATGCCCATGCCGGATGAGCTGTCGCGCCTGCCGGCGGGAAGCGCCGAAGCCCAAGCGGTAGACTACGTTGTCCAGGCGTAGCTCGAGGAGACGCAGCAGGTTCTCGCCGGTGATGCCCGATTGCTGAGCGGCCACCGCATAGTAGTTGCGGAACTGTCCTTCGAGGACCCCGTAATAGCGGCGCGCCTTCTGCTTCTCGCGCAGCTGGCTAAGGTACTCGGATTGCTTGCGCCTGCGCCCACGACCGTGCTCGCCCGGGGGATACGCGCGCCGTTCGACCCCGCACTTGTCGGTCAGGCAGCGCTCGCCTTTGAGGAAGAGCTTCTCGCCCTCCCGGCGGCACTGTTTACACTGTGGAGAACTGTCTCTCGCCATGCTCGCTACTCCGCCTTAGACCCGGCGCCGCTTCTTGGGGCGGCAACCGTTGTGAGGGATGGGGGTGACGTCCTTGACACTGGTCACGTCGAGACCGGTGGCCTGCAGCGAACGGATGGCCGTCTCGCGACCGCTCCCCGGTCCCTTAACGTAGCAGTCCACCTTCTGGAGCCCGTGCTCCATCCCGGCCCGGGCCGCCCTCTCGGCCGTCACTTGAGCGGCGAACGGAGTGGACTTACGCGAGCCCTTAAAGCCCGCCGACCCGGCGCTCGCCCATGCGATGACGTTGCCCTCTTTGTCCGTGAGGGTCACCAGGGTGTTGTTGAACGACGTCTTGATATAGGCGTTGCCTACCGCGATGCTCTTCCGAACCTTGCGGCGCCGCCCACGCGGACCGCTTGTGGTTTGTTTAGGTTTCGGCATGTCTCCTGATCTCCGTCCCTTGATATCCCTGCGAGGCAGCCGGCCCCGGCTAGACCCGCACCTTCTTCTTGACGCCCACGGTCGGTTTGTGCCCTTTGCGTACCCGGGCGTTCGTTTTGGTGCGTTGGCCACGGACGGGCATTCCGCGTCGATGCCGGATGCCCCGGTAACAGCCGATCTCCATCAACCGCTTGATGTTCTGGCTGCGCTCGCGGCGCAGATCACCTTCAACAAGGACATTGTCCTCGATGTAGCCGCGCAGCCGGATCTCTTCGTCCTCGGTGAGGTCTTTCACATGTGTGTTCGGATCGACGTCCACAGCTGAGAGGATCCTGTTGGACATGGACCGGCCGATGCCGTACACATACGTTAGACCGATCTCGATCCGTTTCTCCCGGGGGAGAGTGACACCAGCGATACGAGCCATACGATACTCCTGCCTAGCCTTGCCGCTGCTTGTGACGCGGGTTCTGGCAGATGACCAGGACCACGCCCCGCCGCCGCACTATCTTGCACTTCTCACACATCGGTTTCACCGAGGCCCTGACTTTCATCCAACGCCCTTCCTCTACTTAAAGCGATACGTGATCCGACCACGGGTCAGATCGTAAGGCGATAATTCCACTTTGACTCTGTCGCCAGGCAGGATGCGGATGTAGTTCATACGCATCTTGCCGGATATGTGGGCAAGGATCTCCAGCTCATTGTCAAGCTTGACCTTGAACATGGTGTTAGGCAAGGCTTCGATGACCTCGCCCTCAAGCTCTATCGCTTCTTCCTTAGGAGACACTTGTCGCCACCCACTTACCCCCGCCCAAGAGTCGGCCGTTTATCTTAGCACAAGGCCCCATCCTGCTAGGTACCCGCTACTTCAGCGAGGGTAAGGATGCGTGGCCCCTTCTTGGTGATAGCCACCGTATGCTCGAAGTGAGCGGAAAGGCTCCCGTCCTTCGTGTAGATCGCCCATGAGTCGTCGCCCATCTCTACCTCGAAAGCGCCGACGTTGACCATCGGCTCTATGGCCAGCACCATACCGTCCCTGAGCTCGGGCCCCTGATCTGGCTGACCGAAGTTCGGCACCTGGGGGTCCTCGTGCATATCGCGGCCCACACCGTGGCCGACCATGCTTTGCACCACCGAGAAACCGTGCGCTTCGGCGTGACTCTGCACGGCATGCGATATGTCACCGACTCGGTTGCCTACCTGGCATTGCGCGATCCCCTGGGAGAGCGAATCTTCGGTGACCCGCAGCAAGTCCCGAGCGGTCTCCGAGATCTCGCCCACTGCGAACGTCATGGCGGCGTCGGCGATGTAACCGTCCATGGTGACTCCCACGTCGACGCCCAAGATATCGCCCTCCCGCAGGCGGATGCGACCGGGGATACCGTGGACCACCATGTCGTTAGGCGACGTACATATGGATCCTGGAAAACCCCGGTAACCCTTGAAGGTCGGCACGCCGCCCTTCGTCCGTATGAACTTCTCTGCCATCCGGTCCAACTCTTTCGTCGTGATGCCCGGTCTGATCTCTTGAGCTAGAAGGTCCAAGCATCCCCGGACCACCTTGCCCGCGCGGGCCATCTTCTCTATCTCCGATTGCGATTTCCTGATTATCACTTCGTAGTTGCTCTCCGTGGCCTCACGAGCCGGTCCTTCACTCTCCGGCCGGGCCCAGTGCCTCACGGATATCCTCGTACACTGCTTCGGGCGTTTGCGCGCCGTCGATGCGGGCCACGACTCCAGCCCGGTCGTAGTATTCGATGAGCGGCTCGGTCTGCTCGCGATAGACCTCCAGGCGATTACGTACCGTGACCTCAGCGTCGTCGTCGCGCTGGTAGAGCTCGCCACCGCACTTCTCGCACACGCCCTCTGTTTTCGGGGCGTTGAACAGGACGTGGAACGGAGCCTGGCAGACGCGGCAGATGCGGCGTCCGGTGAGCCGGCGCACCAGATCCTCTTCGTCAACCAGGATCACAAGGGTCTTGGTGACTCCCCGGTCCAAGCCCTCCAATACCTCGTCCAGAGCCTCCGCCTGGGGGATGGTGCGCGGGAACCCATCCATCAAGAACCCCCGCGCCGTGTCGGACTCCTGCAAACGGTCCTTGACGATGCCGATCACCACGCTGTCGGGGACCAGTTCGCCGGCATCCATGAACGTCTTGGCCTCCAGACCCATCCGAGTCTGGTTCTTGACAGCCGAGCGGAGGATATCGCCCGTGGAAACGTGGGGGATGCCGTACTCGGCCACGATGCGGCTCGCCTGCGTACCTTTGCCCGCACCAGGCGGTCCGAGCAAGATGAGGTTTAGCTGAGTCATGCTACCTGTCTCTCCGTTCCTTGACCCGGCACTACTTGAGGAAGCCCTCGTAATGCCGCATGAGCAGCTGAGATTCCATCTGCTTCATCGTGTCGAGCGCCACCCCGATGACGATCAGGAGGGACGTCCCCCCGAAGTAGAAGGGGATGTTGACACCCCGGATGAGCGCCGTGGGCAGCAGCACGATGGCCGCCAAGAACATGGCGCCCGGGAAAGTGATGCGGGTCAGCACGCGGTCGAGATAGGCGGCGGTCGGACGTCCTGGGCGGATGCCCGGGACGAAACCCCCATACTTCTTGAGGTTGTCGGCCTGGTCGATAGGGTTGAACTGTACGGCCGTGTAGAAGTAGGTGAAGAGGACTATCAAGATGACCTCCACCACCAGGTACCACCAGGAACTGGGGCCGATGATCTCGGACAACCTCTTGGCCCAAGCCCAGGGCGTCATCTGTGCCAGCGTGACCGGGAACAGCATCACCGAAGAGGCGAAGATCACCGGGATGACACCGGCCATGTTGATACGGAGCGGCAGATAGGTGCTCTGCCCGCCATAGACCTTTCGACCCACCACCCGCTTCGCGTACTGCACGGGGATGCGCCGCTGGCCCTCCGTCACATAGATGATGGCCGCCACTACGACCAGGGCGATGATGCCCATGAGTATCCAGTAACCCGGGTTGAGTGTGAAGAGCTTGGCCAGACCGCTGGGGAGCCGGGATACGATGCTGGTGAAGATCATCAGCGAGATCCCGTTGCCGATACCCCGTTGAGTGATGAGCTCACCCATCCACATGACCAAAGCCGTGCCGACGGTGAGGGTCAGGACGATGAGGAAGAAGCGCAGGGGCGTGAGCGGCGCATCGGCCGGGAACGCCCCATAGCTCCGGAACAGGAACACGAAGCCGATGGCTTCGACCAGAGCGAGGACGACCGTGAAATACCGGGTGTACTGATTGACCTTCTTCTGCCCCGACTCGCCTTCTTTCATGAGCGCCTCGAGACGGGGGATGACCATCGTGAGCAACTGCATGATGATCGACGCAGTGATATAGGGCATGATGCCCATGGCGAAGATGGCCACCCGCTCCAAACCGCCGCCGGCGAAGAGGTTGTAGAAATCGAAAACGCCCCCGGTGTTGAACATCTCTTTGATGGACTCGACGCTGACGCCCGGTACCGGGATGTAGGCGCCCAGCCGGTAGATCGCGATGATCATGGCCGTGAACAGGAGCTTCTTCCGGAGATCCGGGAGCCTCCAGGCGTTGAGCAACGACTGCAGCATCAGGTTCTCATCTCTATGATCCGCATCTCGGCGGCCCGCACTCTGCTAGATCACTTCCGCCGTGCCACCGGCGGCCTCGATCTTCGCCACGGCTGCAGCGCTGAAGCCGTGAGCTCTGATCGTGAGCGGCTGGGCCAATTCGCCCATCGCCAAGATCTTCACTCTCTCGTCCGGCTTCTTGATGATGCCCTTTTCCACCAACGCTTCCGGGGATACCACCTCGCCCGCACCGAAAACCGCGAGACGCGACAGATTGACCGGGGTCGTGTAGGTACGGAAAGGCCCGATGGGCATGGCGGTCTTGGCGAACGGACCGCGCAGTTTGGGCAGCCTCATGTGCAGGGGCATCTGGCCCCCCTCGTACCGCGCGGGTATCTGTCCGCCGGAGCGCTGCTTGGACCCCTTGTGGCCCCGACCAGACGTCTTGCCAACTCCGGAACCTTCGCCGCGACCCACGCGCTTCTTGCCGCGCCGGGCTCCGGGATCGGGCCGCAGATTGTGCAGGAAGATGTCTCCCATCTCTATCCTTTTTCCTTGATGTCGACCACGTCCACCTCGAGCATGTACGAGATCTTATGTACCATACCCCGGATGGCCGGAGTGTCTTCGTGATAGACCGTCTGGTGCATGCGGCTGAGGCCGAGCGCATCCAGCGTGCCCTTGTGGTCCTTCTTGCGGTTGATGCGGCTCTTCACCTGAGTGATCTTCAACACGGCGTCACTCTCCAGCCCCGGCTACAACCGGCGGCTCCTCGACCGGCGCCAAGCCCACGATCTCGCGCACCGTCTTCCCCCGCTGCAGGGCGATGTCTTCGGGCCGGCGCAGGGCGCGAAGCCCCTGCTCGGCCGCCCGGACCATATTGATGGGGGTGGTGGTGCCCAGACACTTGGTGAGGACGTCGCGCACCCCGCCCAGCTCGAGCAACGCCCGCACACCGCCACCTGCGATGACGCCCGTCCCGGCAGAAGCCGGCCGCAACAACACCCTGCCGGCGCCATAACGACCCAGGATCTCATGGGTGATGGTGGTGCCGTGCTTGGGCACGACGAACAGGTTCTTGCGCGCGTCTTCGATGGCCTTCTGGATCGCCAGTGGGACCTCTTTGGCCTTGCCATAGCCGATGCCCACCGTACTCTCACCATCGCCGACCGCCACCAGAGCCGTGAACGAGAAGCGCCGACCGCCCTTGACCACCTTCGCCACGCGGTTGATATGGATCACGTTCTCCTGAAGGTTAAGCGAATCTGCCTTGATCTGCGCCAAAGTGCTACCTCTCTCTCCCTCAAAAATCCAGGCCGCCCTGGCGAGCACCGTCCGCCAGAGCCTTTACTCGACCGTGATACAGATACGGTCCCCTATCGAACACCACCCGGTCGATACCGGCGGCCTTGGCCCGCTGGGCCAGGATCTCGCCGACCTTGACGGCCTGGTCTTTCTTCGACAGACCCTTCTCAGACAAGTGGACGCTACCGGCGCTGGCAAGCGTGCGCCCGCTACCGTCGTCGATGACCTGCGCCCAGATAGCCCGGTTGGATCGGAAGACGGAAAGCCGCGGGCGCTCGGAGGTGCCGCGCACCTGGCTGCGCACACGGGTCGCGCGCCGCTCCCGGATCCGGTTCTTATCACTCTGAATGCTCATAACGTCCTCTTCCTACTACGCCCGCTTGCCGACTTTGCGCCGCACCACTTCGCCCTCGTACCGGATACCCTTGCCCTTGTACGGCTCGGGCTTACGGATGGCGCGGATCTCGGCAGCCACCTGGCCGACACGTTGCTTGTCAATGCCCTTGACCACGATCTGCGTGGGCGCGGGTAGGTCGAACTCGATGTTCTCCGGGGGTAGGACCACGACCGGATGGGAGTACCCGACCAGGATCTCCAGGTCGGAGCCTTTCTTCGAGGCCCGGTAACCGACGCCCACGATCTCCAGCTTCTTCTGGAAGCCGGTGGTCACCCCGGTGACCATGTTGGAAAGGAGCGTACGGGTGAGCCCGTGCAGAGAGCGGTTGAAGCCCGAGTCGTTGGGCCGAGTGACGGTCATGACACCGTCGGCCAGCGCGACCCCCATGCTGGGGTGAACATCAAGAGACAGTTCCCCCTTGGGGCCTTTGACGGCGACGTGATGCCCGGCGATCTTGATTTCCACATCGCCCGGGACTGCTATGGGTGCTCTACCTATCCTAGACATGGCGTTACCAGACGAAGCAGACGACTTCGCCGCCCACACCTAGCCGTTGCGCCTCCCGCGCGGTCATCAAGCCACGCGAGGTGGAGATGACGGCCGTGCCCAGGCCTCCCAGGACCTTGGGAAGGTTGTCTTTCTTGGCATAGATGCGTCGGCCCGGCTTACTGACCCTCTTCACCTGCGAGATGACGCGCCGACGGCCGTCGGTGTACTTGAGTTCGACCACGAGCTTACCGAAGCTGCCTTCCCGTACAACCGAATAGGCGGTGATGTAGCCCTCGTCCTTGAGGAGCCGGGCCAACTCCACCTTCTGCGCGGAAGCCGGCATCTCGACCTGCGCGTGGAGCGCCTTGTTGGCGTTTCGGACGCGGGTAAGCATATCGGCGATGGGATCGGTGTGCGACATGACCCCTCCTACCAGCTCGACTTGGTGACCCCAGGGATGAGTCCCTGGTGGGCCAGATCACGAAGACAGATGCGGCAGACACCGAAGCGACGCAGATAGCCGCGGGGCCGGCCGCAGCGGAGACACCGGTTATAGCTCCGGACGGCGTATTTCTGCGGCCGCCGTGCCTTAGCGATCATTGATTTCTTTGCCATACGCTGATGCTCCTATCTTCAGCTCTCACGGAAGGGCATGCCCATCAACTTGAGGAGCGCCCGTCCTTCGTCGTCCGTCTTTGCCGTAGTGGTGATGGCGATGTCGAGCCCCCGCAGGCGATCGATCTTGTCGTAGTCGATCTCGGGGAAGATGATCTGCTCACGCACGCCCAGATTATAGTTGCCCCGGCCGTCAAAGCTGCCGGGGCCGACTCCACGGAAGTCCCGGATACGGGGGAGGGCGACGCTCAGGAGACGGTCGAGCATCTCGTACATGCGGTCACCGCGTAGAGTGACGCGCAGGCCCACCGGCATGCCGGCCCTCAGTTTGAAGTTGGCTACCGACTTGCGTGCCCGCCGCACCTGCCCCTTCTGCCCGGTGATCTGGCCGAGCTGAAGACCGGCTTCTTCCATCAGCTTGGCGTCGTGGATCCCTTCCCCAACGCCCATGTTGACGGTCACCTTGGTGACCCTAGGCACCTGCATGACGTTCTTGTAGCCGAACTGCTCACGCATAGCCGGCACGATGTCCGTGCGATATCTCTCTTTTAGCCTGGGAACTGCCATCGCTAACCCTTATCCACCTGGACGTTGCATTTCTTGCAGTAGCGGACCTTGTCTTCGCCCTCCATGCGCACGCCCACCCGGACGGCCTGACTGCAACCCGGACAGACCAGCTTCACACTGCTGATGTGGATGCTGGCTTCGCGCTCGATGACCCCGCCTTGCGGCGTCTTCTGAGACGGGCGTACGTGCCGCTTGATGAAGTTGACCCTCTCCACCACCACCCGCTCTTCGTTCGCCAGCACGCGCATGACCTTACCGCGTTTGCCGGTCTCCTTGCCTTGGGTCACCTCGACGGTGTCACCCTGCTTGATCCGGAACTTCTTGCCGTGCGCGGGGGCCTTCGCCATCACAGCACCTCCGGCGCGAGCGAGACGATCTTGGCGAAGTTCTTCTCACGCAGTTCCCGGCCCACCGGACCGAAGATCCGCGTGCCCCGGGGGTTCATCTGCCGGTCGATCAGCACGGCCGCATTCTCGTCAAAGCCGATGTAGGTGCCGTCCCGGCGTCCGTATTCCTTCTTGACCCGCACTACCACCGCCTGCACCACGTCACCCTTCTTGACCGTACCACCGGGGGTTGCCTCTTTGACCGCCCCCACGATAACGTCGCCCACCCCGGCGTAGCGTCGTTGCGACCCGCCCTTGATGCGGATGCACAGCAGCTCGCGTGCGCCGGTATTGTCGGCCACTTTGAGTCTTGTCTCCACCTGTATCATCGTGTTTCACCCATCTCCTGCCGCCGGGCTACTCGGCCCGCTCGAGCACCTTGATCAGGCGCCAGGTCTTGTCCCGGGAAAGCGGCCGGCATTCGCGCACCAGCACCGAGTCCCCCACCCGTGCCTCGTTCTGCTCGTCATGTGCTTTCAAGCGGCTGGTAGTCCGTACCACCTTCTTATACTGGGCGTGCGGCTTGACAGCGATCACCTGCACGACGATCGTCTTGTCCATCTTGTCGGAGACGACCACGCCCTGCCGCTCCCGTTGTGCCGTCGCTCGCTCCTCGGCCATCAGAGTTCCCTCGCCCGTTCTCTCGCGTATTGCACCGTCATGATCCTGGCGATATCCTGACGCACCTGGCGCAGGCGGCCGGTGTTCTCCAGCTGGCCGGCCGCGTGCTGGAACCGCAGGTTGAACAGCTCCTCGCGCGACTGCTTGAGACGCTGGACCAATTCCTCGTCAGCGAGTTCGACCAAGTCCTTAGCCTTCAATGCCTCCGTCCTCCCTGGTCGCGAACCTGCATTTCACAGGAAGTTTGTGCGCCGCAAGCCGGATGGCGTCCCGGGCAAGATCCTCCGGAACACCGGCCAGCTCGAACATCACGCGGCCCGGCTTGACCACGGCCACCCATTGATCGGGCGAGCCTTTGCCGGAGCCCATCCGGGTCTCCGCCGGTTTCTTCGTGATGGGTTTCTGCGGGAAGATGTTGATCCACACCTTCCCACCCCGTTTGATCTTGCGGGTCATGGCGATACGCGCAGCTTCGATCTGCCGGCTGGTGACCCAGCCGGGCTCCAGCGCCTGCAGACCGTATTCGCCGAACTGGACCGTGGTCTGGCCCTTCGACTTCCCGGCCATGCGGCCTCGATGCTGTTTTCGGTGTTTGACCCGTTTTGGTACTAACATCTTCTATCCTCGTTTTTCTCCAGGTCCCTCGCCCTCATGTCCACGGACCCACGCGTTTACAGCGCCTGAGTCCGCAGCCCCGGGCGGGAGCCGGCGGCCGTCACCCTAAGCGGGCCTCCGCTTGCCCGCTGGAGTTCTGGTCGAACCCCTCGGGCATGATCTCGCCCTTGTTTATCCAGACCTTCACGCCGATCTTGCCGAACGTCGTATTAGCTTCACAGAAACCGTAGTCGATGTCGGCCCGGAGAGTGTGAAGCGGCACCCGCCCTTCACTGTAGCCTTCGGTGCGCGCCATCTCGGCCCCGCCCAGGCGACCGCCCGACCTGACCTTGATGCCAACGGCGCCCGAGCGCATGGCCGACGTGATGGCCCGCTTCATCGCCCGCCTGAAGCTCACCCGGTTGGCCAGCTGCTCGGCGATAGACTGAGCCACCAGGTTCGCGTCCAGCTCAGGCCGCTTGATCTCGACGATGTTGACGTGGACGGTCTTCCCGGTCATATCGTGTAGTTCGCGCCGCAGCGCGTCCACTTCTGAACCCGACTTGCCGATCACGATGCCGGGGCGCGCCGTGTGGATGTCCACTACCACTTTGTTCGTATCCTTGCGTATGACGATGGTGGAAAGACCGGCGTGACCCAACTTCCTCTGGATGTGCTTGCGGATCGCGAGATCCTCGTGAAGGAAGCTGGCGAAATGCTTCTCGGTGTACCAGTGAGCCTTCCAGTCATGGATGATGCCGAGGCGCATGCCTCCCGGATGAACTTTCTGACCCACCTGCTACGACTCCTTTTGCTCGCCGATGCACACGGTGATGTGACTCGTCCTCTTGCGTATGCGGCTGGCCCGCCCCATCGCCCGCGGCCGGAACCGCTTGATGGTGGGGCCGCCGTTGACGTACGCCTGGACCACATAGAGGTCGTCGGCGTCGAGGTTGTGGTTGTTCTCCGCGTTGGCCACGGCGGAGTCGAGGACTTTGCCCACCAGTTTGGCCGCAGCCCGCGGACTGAGCATCAATATGGCCTTGGCCTCGGTCACCCGCTTGCCTCGGATGAGTTGGGCCACGTCACCGGCCTTGCGCGGTGAGACCCGTACGTACTTGGCGGTAGCGTTGACCATGCCCTACTTCCTTTTCATGCGGCGTTCTTTGTTGCCGCCATGACCGCGAAAGGTGCGGGTAAGCGCGAACTCGCCCAGCCGGTGGCCCACCATGCTCTCCGTAACGTAGATGGGCACATGCTTGCGGCCGTCGTGGACGGCGATCGTGTGCCCGATCATCTCCGGATAGATGGTGGATGCCCGGGACCAGGTCTTGAGCATACGCTTCTCCCCGGTCTCGTTCATGGTCTCTACCCGCTTCATCAGCCGCTCTTCGACGAAGGGAGCTTTCTTGCATGAACGTGCCACGAAGCTCTATTACCTCCCTTTTCCCCGTCGTCTGACGAGGTATTTGTTCGATGGCTTCTTGGCTTTCCGAGTCTTGTGACCCAGTGTGGGGACCCCCCAGGGCGTCACCGGGTGGCGACCCGGGGCCGTGGAGCCCTCGCCCCCGCCGTGCGGGTGGTCCACCGGGTTCATAGTGGTGCCGCGCACCCCGGGCCTGACGCCCATCCAGCGCTTGCGCCCCGCCTTACCGGTGGTGAGGTTCTCATGCTCCGCGTTGCCGATCTCGCCCACCGTGGCC
>JAZDLO010000107.1:0-3568 GCA_043801935.1 bacterium | reverse complement strand
GCGCTGCGAGAGCAAGCGATGGGCTGGAATCTGCCCATCAAGCTACCTGGGCTGGTGAGCGCGCTGTTCGACAACATCTCCACGACCTTGGGCACAAACGACATCATCAAGCTGGCCGCGTGGGGTGTCCGGTTGAGTGGGGATCGCATCCGTCAGTTGAGCATCATCGGCGACATACAGACGCGAGACGGCGTTTCCTATGTGATCCCGGCTGAGGGGGCGTTGGACGAAGCGCTCAGTCTGCTGATGACGGCGCCGGCCGCGGGGGGAAGCGGTCAGACCACAGCCTCGAGCGGGTCCACCGGCAGCGGGACCGACGTCAGCCCTACGACTTCCACGTCGGTCATCTCCACCCCGGCCGTCACCGATCCCGACCGGATCGCCAACAGCCGTCTGTGGAAGCTCTTCGCCGCCGCGGCGCCCTTCCAGGTGATGGCCCCCGGATATCTACCCTCCGGATACGCCTATGTGGACAGGATGCCCGTGACAGGAGGTTCCTACGACATCGTCAAGGGAGATGACGAAAAGCTGGCCCTCAAGGTCGTCTACCGCCTGACCCGTGAGGGAGAGGTCACCGACCAGTATCTGGGGATCACGGAGACCAACTGGCTCGACGCCCCGGCGGCCGGCGCGGGCCAAGAAGTGGAGAGCAACGGGATCACGTACACCATCGTAGGAACCGATCAGAGGACCGATCGCATCTGGTGGAAAGAGGACGGCACTCTTTACTGGGTCTCGAACACCTTGTCGTTCTACCTGGGCAAGAAGGAGCTCCTGAAGGTGGCGGAGTCGATGATCGTAGTGCCAAGCGGAGCCGTGCGTTGAGCGAAAGACCCTACACCTTGTATGCCGTGGAGGGCCGGTCTGGGGGAGGCTGGAAACGCGTCGTCCTCTGGAGCCTGGTGGGCCTGTTCGTGCTGTTGTTGGCCGCGGGAGGAGGATCGTACCTGTGGTTCCGGGGTCAGGTGGCCGGTGCTAACCAGCGCGTTGCGCCGGAGGTCAAGGCGGTGCTGACGGAGAAGCCCAGCAGCACGATCGTCTCCGTGCCCGACACCCCTGACTCCCCGTCGGCGATGAACCTGTTGGTGCTGGGATCCGACCACCGGGAGGATGAAGAAGAGGAATACGGGCGCTCCGACACCATCATCCTGGTGCATATCGACCCCGACAACGATTACCTGTCGGTCATGTCGCTGCCCCGCGACCTGCGGGTGGACGTCCCGGGCTATGGGCTGGAGAAGATCAATTCCGCCTTTGCCCTGGGCGGTCCGGCCCTCACCATCAAGACTGTCGAACAGTTGACCGGGGTCGACATCAACCACTACCTGGAGGTCGACTTCAACGCCTTTCAGGACATCACCAATTCGTTGGGCGGAGTCTACGTGGACGTCGACCGGCGCTACTACAACGACGATGCTCGCTGGGAGTTGATCAGGTTGGCCCCGGGCTACCAGTTGCTCGGCGGAGCGGATGCCCTCGACTACGTGCGCTTCCGTCACGACCTCAACCTGGACTTCGGGCGGATGGAGCGCCAGCAGCGATTCCTGGCAGCCCTCCGCGAGCAAGCTATGGGTTGGGATCTACCCTTCAAGTTGCCGAAACTGGTCACCGCCTTGTTCAAGAACATCAACACCGATCTGGGAGCGAACGACATCCTCAAGCTGGCCTACTGGGGCATAGGGCTCGATGGCGAGCGCATCCGCCAGATCAGCCTCACCGGGGCCACCGATACCATCGGCGGCATCTCGTACGTGATCGCCGCCGACTCCGCCATTGCGGATGCCGTGCGCGATTTCCTCACCATGCCGGGCGCCGCGGCGGCGACCGGCACGACCACCGCAAGTTCCAGCTCTTCGTCGACGAGCACCTCTCTCGCCAACGTCGATCTGAGCGGGATAGACCTGGATGTGCTCAATGCGAACGGGCGCGCGGGAGAGGCGGCGGCCGCCGGGGAATGGCTGCGCAGTCTGGGGGCGGCCGTCTACACGGTCGGCAACGCCGACCAGCCGAATCAGAAGTCGACCTCGGTCAAGTATCCTTCGGGGATGTCTACCGAGGCCAAGCAGGTTGCCGAAGCTGTGGGCGCCGGGGAGTCGGTTAGCAGGAGCAGTTCCGTCCAGCGGGTCACAGTCACCCTGGGGAAAGACTTCCAGTTGCCGCCGAAGTTCGCCCTTCCGCCGAGTCCGGACACCATACCCAGCGCCGGTGGTTGGAAGACGATCGCCCAGATGGTGCCCTTCCCGATACAGGCACCCGCCTATCTCCCCGATGGCTACGGATTCGTCGAGCGGATGCCGCCCAGCGGGGCAACGTACGACATCGAGGTCGGCGGGGGCACGAAGCCCGCCTTCAAGATGCTGTACCGGCTGAAGGAGGCAGGGAAATACACCGACCAGTACATGGGCATCACCGAGACGACCTGGCTCGACGCCCCCGCCGCCAGTAAGGGCGGGGAAGTCAAGCACGACGGCACGACTTTCACCATCGTCGGGACCAATCAGAAGGTCGACCACATCTGGTGGAAGGCCGACGGCGTGCTCTACTGGGTGTCGAACACCCTCTCCCATCTTCTTAGTAAGGAGGAGATGCTGGCGGTGGCACAGTCGATGCTTTCCATCCCCAGCCAATGAGAGTGCTCGTCGGTCCGCGCGTCGACCTACGCTCGTGCGGAGTCGCGGCGGCACTGGCCGAACGCCTGGCCGGCCCGGAGGGCACGGTCGTATCGCTCAGGGACGTGGGCGTGGGCGATCTCTCCCGTCGTCTGACCGCGGCAGAGGTGTATTCGTTGAGGGAGGCCATGCTGGGCGGCGACCCCGAGGAGCACGCCCAGGCGGGGTGGGGCCGGAGGCGAAGCCGGGATGGTGTCGTAGGCTATATATGCCGGGGCGCCGGCAGGGGGAGCGGGGATGCGTCTCCGCGTCCAGCCGGATTGGTGGCAGTGACCGATCACGCCAACCTGACCTGGCGCTCGCCACTGATCGGGCCCAACGACGATCGACTGGGTCCGCGTTTCCCAAGCATGACCGGGGTCTATGCGCCTGAGGTCGTGTCCGGCCACGCGCGGCCGGGCGAGGGTATGATGGTAGTCTCGGGAGTGGTGGCGGGAGTGCTCGACGATGCCGCCCTGACTGGATTCGAGGCGGAAGTAGCGAGCGCTCAGGGTTACGCCGCGGCAAGTTCCGAGTTGGTGCCGGTGGTCATCGTGGCGGCCCATCTGGGCCTGCGGGTGGCGGCGGCCGTGCTGATAGCTTGATGTTGACAAGAAGGAGATGGACCGTGGTCGATCATGATGTGAAGGACAAGAGCCTGGCAGCGTCCGGGGTGTTGCGGATCGAGTGGGCGGAGAAGGAGATGCCGGTGCTCGCCCTCATCCGCGAGCGCTTTGCGAAAGAGAAGCCGCTCAAGGGCGTGCGCATCGGCGCCTGCCTGCATGTGACCAGCGAGACCGCCAGTCTCATGCGCACCCTGGCCACCGGCGGCGCTGAATTGGCCCTCTGCGCGTCCAACCCGCTCTCCACTCAGGATGACGTCGCGGCTGCCCTGGTAGTCGAGCATGGGATCTCGACTT
>JAZDLO010000099.1:0-2573 GCA_043801935.1 bacterium | reverse complement strand
GCTGCGGAAACTGGAGGCGGTCGAGCGCGCTCTCTCCCAGAACGCCAAAGTCGTGGTGCCCGGCGACACCGAGCTGATCAACGTGATCGGCGAGTTGGCGGGCGTGGTGCCGGTGGCGCCAAGACCGGCAGGAAGCGGCGCGCCCGTTCGCTCCTGATCGGGCCGGCGGCTCGGCGGCCCAGGCGATCCTGTGCGAGCGGCGCGCTCTTTCGTGCCCCTTGCTGGCCGATAGCCGGTGCCTCATCTACAGCTCCCGGCCGATCGCGTGCAGGGGCTGTGCCGGGCGGCCCGTCGAGCTCTGCTCCGGGGTCTGGCTGGCCCTACGCGAGGAGGATGCGGAAAAACGCTGGTTTCGCGGTGAGGACGTCTTTGGGCGTTTGGCGGGATTGCTGGCCGAGTAAGACGACTAAGGGTGTCCTCTCACAGGCCCTCGACCAGGATTGCCTCGGCGTCCGACGAGGCCTGGCGCCGACGCTTGGCCGGCGCGTATTCATCGGACGTGTACCACGACAGAGCCTGGTCGTAGGTCGGAAACTCCAGAATGATCACCCGGCCCGGAGTCCCGCTCCCCTCGAGGATCTGGGCCCGGCCTCCCCGAGCAAGAAAGCGACCTTCGTACGTCTCTAGCGTGGGAACGACCATCCGCCGGTATTCCGCGTAGCCCGATTCATCGTTGATGTGAACCCTGACGATGATATACGCGGGCATGCGATCTAACCCCGCCTTCGTTCGGCCGGGTCGGGCACTCTCGACTCCCCACGCGAGCCCGGCCATCTGGCCGAGGCGTATTTGGAGCGACGGGCCGACCGAACGAGGTCCAAGATCCTGCCGGGCATGAGCGCCACAAGGACCACAGCGATGGCAGCCACTATGGTTACGAGATCGCCCAGACCATCCATCTTCCCTCCTCTTCGAACCCCGCTGGTGTACTCTGGCGGTATCCATTTCCCCCGGCGCCTAAACCTGCACGGGGTCGGGCCGGAGCGATTCTCTGGATAACCACGGGGAGCCGGATTCGGCTCCCCGTGAGTCGTCAGAAGCCCTACGCCCTCCCCTGGATGGGAGGGCGTAGGTAGGAGGTCACTGGTTTTCCGGGTGATGAATTCTTCCATCCCCTGGCCAGAAATCCTCCTGAGCCCGGCCGACTTTGCTGCCGGCCTCGATTTCTGCGCTGTGCTATAATGCGGCCAAGCATTCGTTAGGAACATTCTCCAGGCGCAGCGCCGAGCTTCTCAAACTCCCCGCCCAGTCTCCAGTTTTGCCCTCTCGTTTGTCGCAATGTAACTCCGTTCATGGAGGATCTAGTGAATTCAGCAAAACTGTACGTGGGCAATCTCAGTTATGAGACGTCCGAAGCGAGCATCAGGACGCTTTTCGAGCCGCACGGCGAGGTGGCCTCGGTCAATCTCATCACCGACCGTGACTCCGGACGCCCCAAGGGCTTCGGTTTCGTGGAGATGGGATCGGCTGAAGAGGCCCAAAAGGCCAAAGGCGCTCTCGACGGCACTCAGCTCGACGGTCGCGCGCTCAAAGTCGACGTGGCCAAGGAACAGGTGCCCCGTGCGCCTCGTTCGGGCGGCGGCGGCTTCGGTGGCGGCGGCGGCTACAGCAGCGGGAACCGCTGGTAAGAGTCGCCCTCAAGCGATACCTCAAAACGCCGGCCTTCGGGCCGGCGTTTTGTGTTTTCAGACCTACTTCCTATCTCCTCCGCGTTCACCGTTGTCCGACCCACCTACTGGCTCAGGTCCGTTCTTGAGCTGACGGGCACGCTCGGCCCGCCTGTTGGCGTAGAGCGCGGTAAACTCGGCGCCCAAGAACAGGATCTGGGCCGAGTAATAGATCCAGACGAGAAGCACTATGAACGCCCCAGCCGCGCCGTAGCTGGAGCTCGTGCTACTCCTCCCCAGATATAGGCCGATGGCGAGCTTCCCGATGCTGAAAAGGAACGCCGTGACAAGCGCTCCCACCCAAACGTCCTTCCACCTGTGTACGGCATTGGGCAAGACTTTGAAGAGAAAAGCCAATAGCACCGTCACGATTCCGAGGGACACAAAGAACTCAGCGACTTGGAGGATGATGCTCGGCGCCGGGAACGAGCACCCAGCCGGTGGGCAAAGCCGGAGATCAGGGCGCCGGCAGCGAGCGAGACGAGCAGCAGCAGGCCGACGCCGAGAAGAGCGACGAAGGTGAAGAGCCGGCCCACCACCTTGTTCAGGATCCTCCGCCGGGAGTGGTCCCGGACGTCCAAGATGACTCTCAGGTCGGTTTGCAACTCTGAGAAGATACCGGACGCGCCCAGGACCAGAAGGGCACCGCCCGCGATCACCCCGATGATCCCGCCCCTGGGGCTGGCGGCGTTCTCGATGACGGTCTTGAGAGCCGATGCCGCGCTGGGGCCGACCGCGCTCTGCGCCTGCTCGATGATGTCGGCTTCAGCGCCCGACTTGCCGTAGATGAGACCGAGGATCGACACCATGATGATCAGGAGCGGGGCGAGGGCGAGGAAGGTGTAGAAAGCAAGGGCAGCGGCCCGTCGCGAGGCTTCGTCCGCGTTCCATTTCTTTACCAGTTGC
>JAZDLO010000055.1:0-2442 GCA_043801935.1 bacterium | reverse complement strand
TCTCGATGGCGGTCACCATGGTTGCCTTCAGTAGGTCCTCGGCGGTGGCCGGATCGCCCAGCCGTGGCAGGATAACGCGCCCGTAGAGCGCGTCGGCGTGCTGACCCAGCAGCTGCCGCAGCGCTTCGCGATCGCCCCGCTGAGCCCGCCGAACCAGCTCCTCCTCGAGGGAGGCCGCCTCGGCGGGCCCGGAGCGCGCCATCTCCTCTGGCGCGACCGAGCTCACCGCTCTTCCTCTGCAACGCCGGGCACGGAGTGAACTTACACCGAGTGGCCCGAGCGCGACAGCCCGCGACAGCCCGCGTGGACCCGTGTGCAGTCCCGGTTCATAGTTTCCACATTGGCTCCGGTAGGTGTGTGACACTCTGGGACACGGCTCCGGTACCTCCCCGACAGTGGCTCCGGTACCTAGGTGACACTCGTGGCTGGACGACAGGCTCGAGCCTCTGTGCTACCTGCCAACGGAATGCCAACGCACGACATGCCACAGCACTCAGAAGAGCGCCCACCCGAAGTCCCGCGCCCTGAGCCAGTCCGGCATCCACCTCAAAGGCGAACGACGCTTCGACGTACACAGCGACCCGGTCGGGTCGTCGGTTGGGCGGGACAAGGGAGGTCACAATTCCGTCACGCGGGACGGCGAGCTCCTTGCCGGTCGCCTTCCGCGTCAAGCCTCCAGGTCAGTCCGGCCGGGCCGGCGAGTGCCTCGCCGCGAAGTTACCAGGCTACTTGCCGGCAGACCGCGCGTCGCCGGCCGCAGGGCCGGGAACCGCGGGGCCGGACGGCGCGGCCGAGGAAGCCGTAGTCGAAGCCGAAGCTGCTTGCCCGGAGGAACTTGCCGCAGGCGGCCCAGAGGCTGCTTTCGCCGCTGCAGACGACTCGCCCTCGGATGCAGGCACCCCCACGTTCCTCCATTCGGGGTTGATCGCCTCGATGATCTCCCGGCGAAGTTGAGCCAAGAGCTCGGGGTTGTCGCGGAGGAACTGCCGCACGTTCTCTCGTCCCTGGCCCAGGCGTTGATCTCCATACGAGAACCATGCCCCGCTCTTCTGCACCATCTTGTTGTTGACCGCCAGATCCAGGATGTCCCCCTCGGTAGAGATACCGGTGCCGTACATAATGTCGAACTCAGCATCCTTGAACGGGGGCGCGACCTTGTTCTTGACCACCCTGACGCGAACCCGGTTCCCGACAGCGTCTGTGCCCTCCTTGAGAGTCTCGATCCGACGGATGTCCAACCGCACAGACGCGTAAAACTTGAGGGCGCGGCCGCCTGGAGTGACTTCGGGGTTGCCGAACATGACCCCGATCTTTTCACGCAGCTGGTTGATGAAGATGCAGGTGGTCTGCGTCTTGCTGATGGTACCGGCCAGCTTGCGCAAAGCCTGGCTCATCAAGCGCGCCTGCAGTCCCACGTGGGAGTCTCCCATCTCCCCTTCGAGCTCCGCGCGCGGCGTCAGCGCCGCCACGGAGTCGACGACGATGACATCCAGGGCCCCGCTGCGGATGAGCAGTTCGGTGATCTCCAGGGCCTGTTCACCGTTGTCGGGTTGGGAGACAAGGAGCTCATCGATGTTAACGCCGATCCGGCGTGAATACGCCGAATCCAGGGCGTGCTCGACATCGATAAAGGCCGCCTTGCCTCCGGCCTTCTGGGCTTCAGCGATGATGTGCAGGGCCAAGGTGGTCTTGCCACTGGACTCAGGGCCGAAGATCTCCACTACCCGGCCACGCGGCACACCTCCCACCCCCGTGGCGAGATCGAGACCCAGCGACCCGGTGGATATGGCAGGGATCCGCAAGGCTGCCGACTCGTCCCCAAGCCGCATAATGGAGCCTTTTCCGTACTGGCGCTCAATCTGCAGAACAGCCATCTCCAGGGCCTTGTCCTTTTCCACCGCTCCTCCTAAACTGTCCATCCGCTTTTCTCATCAAACACTGCGCGAGTGAGCGTCGAGTACCGCGTTCCCCCCCGGCTGAGCTCACTCTTGCAGAGACAGACTGACTCTATCGCATACGGCACCCGGCCGCATGTGATGGGGGGATTGGAGACGGCCGGCGTGATGACGCGTGAGAAACAGCCGTTCAGGCCGCATCTCACGATCGCCCGCCTGCGGATGCCGGGGCCGGCACAACCAAGGTCGGAGACCTCGTTGCCAACTGTGCCCGCCGCCGCCCGGCCCAAGCAGAAGCGGCCCTCTTTAGAATGCGACCTCGCGGGACGCGGCCGCGCCCAGGGACCGTAGGCAGGCCGGTCATCCGCAAGGTGGACTGTCGAGGCGACATCAGCTTCGCCGGCACCAGCTATCGGGCGGGCAATCCTTTCGCCCTAAAACAGGTGGAGGTGCGGGTGGTGGGAGATACCGTGCAGATTTGGGTCGCCGGCAAGCTCATCCGCACGCACGCGGCTCGGCACGACAGAGAGAAAGAACACGGAGCCTT
>JAZDLO010000046.1:0-2328 GCA_043801935.1 bacterium | reverse complement strand
ATCCTCCGGGTCTGCGGGACCCCGGACTGGTACGGGGACATTCTCGGGGTCCATTCGGTGCTGGACTTCAAGCCCGCGACGGCCAACAAGCGGACACCCCTCCAGCTCGCGGCCTACAAACTCAACCTCATGGCGAACAATATCCCCATCGTGAACCGCTACGAGCTTCGCCTACTGGATGGGGACTACCGATTGATCCCGCACACTGACCGGGACAACGAGACGCATTGGAGGGTGATGGTCGCAGCCTTTTTTGCGGCCACGCACTACAAATAGGAGAGCAATGAACCAAATCACAACGACGGTCAAGGAATTGGAGCAGGCCGAGCAGGACGCGCTGGTCCGAGTCCAAGAATGGAGCATCGGGAGCAATCTCGACTACTCAGCCCTGGATTCTTACTGTCGCGGGCTTCTGGTGCTCAAGAAGAAAATCGTCGAGGACTTCCGAGACTCGAAGGCGGCCGCCAAGACTGCCCACCAGACCATCTGCGATCAGGAGTCGGCCCATCTCGACAAGGTGGAAGATGCCATCAAGTTGGGAAAGGGCAAGCTCCACATCTGGTCCGAGGCTCAAGAGAAGTTAAGGCGCGAGGAAGAGGACCGCCTGCGGGCAGAGGCCAAGAAGAAGGCTGACGAGGATGCCCTAAAGGCGGCAGAGGCCGCCCAGAAAGCGGGAGACGCGGAAGGGGCCGAGGTCATCATAGAGGAAGCCGCTGCCGCACCGGCCCCTGTGGTGGTCCTTCCGAGCGCGACACCAAAGCGTCAGACGGTGATCCGCATGGTCAAGAAGTTCCGAATCGTGGCCCCAGGAGCCATCAAACGTGAGTACATGACCCCGGATTCGGTGAAGATCGGAGGGGTCGTCCGGTCCATGGGCAAGGCCGCTGAGCAGATGGTCGGCGGTATAGATGTTTTCGAGGTCCCCTCGTGACCTTCAGCGAGTGGCTGGACCAGTGGAAGGGCGAGATCGAGCAGGCCCAGGAATTCGTCAAGTCCGACCTGCCGGCCGGGCCGGAGGGCATCCAGGCCGACCTGAACAGGACCATCAGGGAGTACCCGAGGGTGGCTGAGATGATGGCCGATGTTGACCAACACCTGATCGTGTCCAGGGCAATAGAAACCCTAATTGTCAAAGGGGAACCGGCGTACCAGGACCTAGCGGCCCCGGAGCGCAAGATCGTTGTTGAAGCCCGCCTGGCGACCATCATCAGGACCAGGGACATCTTGAAGACCACCTGCCGAGCCCTGGAGGAGCGCAGTTACGCGCTCATGAACCATCGGAACTACGAGAAAGAGGCCCTGCGAATGGCAGGGCATGGAGAGGCATGAAAATCACTGCAAAGCAGGAGATTCTGCGGGTACTGGCCGAGGTCGGCAGGCCCCTGGCTATCCACGAATTCGGCATCAAGACCCATTCGGAGAACAACCTGGCGACCCGCCTTTCGGAGTTGGCGGCGGTGGGGAAGGTCGTCGGTTCGAGGCGCGAGGGCAAGGCGTACAAGGAATGGCGGCTTGTCCCATGAAAGTCACCGAGGCCGAGTTCTCGTCGTTACTCAGAAAGGTGTCCTTTTATCGGAAGGCGGCGGAAGGCCGATTGCCGGATAGACGCCCCGCAAGGCCAAGGGCCAAGCGGGCCGCGACAGGCCGGGTCTCGCCATCCCTCCTGGTCAAGGCCATCAAGAAGCGCATCCTAGGCACCGGCGGCCTGTGGTCCCTGGCGGTCAGGAAGCGGGACAAGTACCAATGCGTCATGTGCGGCAAGACCGAGGGGCTTTCAGCCCACCACTGGCTATTCCGCAGGGCGCACTCCATGGCCCTTGCCTGCGACATCAACAACGGGACCACGCTTTGTTTCGGCTGCCATCTGGGACGAATCCATGGCGACGGGGACGGTGACTTCATGCTTCGACTCGCGGCCCGGATGCAGGCCATCGTGGGGGACGAGAAGATCGGAGCCATGCGAGTTGTAGCCATCAACCCGCAACCCCTGGGCCTGGATTGGTGGCGGGAGGCGGAAGTCGGGCTCAGGTACTATTTGGAGGGTCCTTCATGACCTCCACGCGCCCGGCAGGGGACCTCCATCCCTGCATACCGCGTCCGAGCCAAGGCAGTGTCCGGGGACTTGGCTCACGATTTGCCAAGGATAATACAATGAACCGCTGCCCGACCTGCCACCGCCCGATGATGGCCGAGGACGACGCGACGAGATGCATTGCCAGGGTTCCAGCCTCCACCTACAAGCCCGGCATGACGCGCTGCGAGAAGCGGGCGGTCAGGGATGGGCTTTGCACCGTACATAGGGCGGCTGTGGGGAGGGCGAGGCGATGA
>JAZDLO010000164.1:0-9555 GCA_043801935.1 bacterium | reverse complement strand
GTCCGACTTCGGACCGCCACCACTCCCCCGGCTTCCGACGACACCAACGGTGCCACCGACTTGAGGTGCATCTTCATACTACCGACCGCACTCGAACGGCGCACCGTTCAACAAGCGCACATGCCGCTTCTCTATTCACCGAGTGCCCACTGGCAGGGCTTCTCAAACGCGCGGCTCGTGCAAGATCTCCGACTCATCCCACCGCCGCTCGGGGGCATCGCCATGCCAGGTTGGTGACGGTCGAGGCTGGAAGACCAAAACCGTCATCTCGCCACGGGCATCCGCGCGACGAGCAAGACCGGCAACTGGTTCTCCTTATCCGGCAAGTCACACGAGCAGAGCTAACTCGGTCGGGAGAAAGCGCGGCCCCGAGCGGCTCGACGGCCCGGATCCGCGATCTGACCCACGGCCCGCGCCGCGTATTGCCGCAACGCCTTGTCCTCCAACGCGGCCTTGAGCAGCTCGACGGCCCGAGCGTCCCCGATCTGACCCAGGGCTATACCCGCGAGTCGCCGCAGGTCGCTCTCCCCGCGCCCCGGGGTATGGGGATCATGCACCCTCTTCAGTTCGGCTACGAGCGGCTCCATCGCCCGGGGCGTCCCCGATCCGTCCCAGGGCTACCGCCGCGGAGTCCCTTACTTTCATGTCCCTGTGGCGCAGCGCCTTGACTAGGCATCGGACATCCTCCTTGACCTCCAACTTCGCAACGTTCGGCATAAGGTACGCCCCCTCTTCATCTCAAACTCGCCGGCCATCGGCTCACGGCAGCACACGGCCGAGTCCGGGGAATGGGAAGTGAAAGGCCATGATCAAGGCTTCCTCAGCTGCTGCCTTCTCCAACAGCGACCGTCTGGTGGCGACCAACTGGGTGGGGAGCAGATCGACCGCCGCCACCCACTGCGGCTGTCTCATGTGAGCACGGTGCAAGACGACGTCAGAGAGACAATAAAGCATGGCGCCCCGTGTCCATGGAAGGCAAGCCTGAGTGCGCCAAGCGGCTGGGCTAGCCCGTCCTCGGAGATGGCGAGATTGCGCGGAGCAGCCGTTTCACAATCGACAATGCCCACGGCCTCGTCAGGTAGATTCTTGTATTCGGGTCGTTCTTGAATGGTGCTAATGATTGATGGGTGGGGTTTTGGGAGCGTCCCGCGCCCCCAAAACCCCATAATTCCTCTCTCTCTAACTCACATGAGACAGATCCTTCTCGTTCAACGCCAGGAGGGATTCGTGTCCATACTGGCGTTGGTCGTGATCTGCTGCATGCCTGTCCCATCGGCTTTCATTACATAGAGGTCCTGGTTGCCGCTGCGCTTGGAGTCAAATACGATCTGGGTGCCGTCGGGCGACCAGGCGGGGTGCAGGTCAAAGATCAGTGGCCCGGCGTTGATCGTCAACTGGGTCAACTGTGTGCCGTCCGACTTGATCGACCAGATGCCGTTCGAGGAACTGAACACGATCCGGTCACCGCTCGGCGACCATTGCGGCCCGTAGTTGTTGCCGCTGAACGTCAGTCGGGTCGGCGCGGTGCCGTCTGCGTTCATCACGTAAATCTCGCGCTGGCCGTCGCGGTAGGACTCGAAGGCGATGCGGTTGCCGTCGGGCGACCAGTCAGGACTGCTGTTGAGCTGGAGGGTGCTCGTGAGCGGAAGCAACCCTGTGCCGTCGGCCTTCATCAGCCAGATTTGCAGGGCACCGCCGCCGCGATTGGAATGGAAGGCGATGCGCGTGCCGTCGGGTGACCAGGCGGGGCCAGAATCGGTGGCCGCATTGGTAGTGAGGTTGACCTGCATCGTGCCGTCGGCGTTCATCGCGTAAATGTCGGGCGCACCGCCCGTGTAGCGTGTAAAGGCGATGCGCGTACCGTCGGGCGACCAATCGGGCCAATCGTCAATCTCTGGGTTGTTCGTCAGGCGCGCCGGTGCGGCGTCGTTATCCCCCATCACATAGATCTCGGCGTTGCCGTCCCGGAAAGACACGTAGGCGATGAGCCCATTGCCGCCACCGAAGGCAGTCGTAGTCGTGGTCGACGAGGTCGTGGTCGTCGACGATGACGTGGTCGTGGTCGTGACCTCGGTGGTCGTGGTCGTCGATGTGGCGGTCGTGGTGGTCGTGGTGGGCGTGAGCTTGCCCAGCAGATTGTGCAAGACCTGGGCCACCTCGCCCCGGTTCATGTTCCCATAGGGGCTGAGAGCAGAGAGGTCGAGTCCGGCCAGCAGGCCATTGTACTCAGCCCGGGCGGCGTTGGCCCCGTGGGTGGGATCGTTCCCCCAACCGGCAGTCCCGGTCCAAAGTGGCGGAGGAACTGCCAGCAGACCCGGCTGCAGATCGTCGGCCGCTCGAACGACCATGGTTATGACCTGGTAACGAGTGATGTAGGCGTAGGGGTCGAAGGTGGTGGCCGTTTTGCCGATCGTGATCCCGTGAGCCGCGGCCACCGCCACGTATCGAGAGGGATATAGGGGATCAGTGCCCACCTGCAGGGCCACGTCGGTGAAGGGACAGATGTCACTCAGTGATACGGGGTATTCCCCGGTACGCACGATCATCTTGGCGAATTGCTGGCGCGTGACCGGGTCCCCCGGACCAAAGTCGCCATTGGTGTACCCGCTAATGACGCCCCGGGATGCGAGATCGGCCACGGCGTCGTGGTACGGGTGGGTGGCAGGGACGTCGGGGAAGCCGTCAACGGCCAAGGCCAGCGATACGATCGACACCAGCAGAGCCACCAGCACGATGGCACCAGTGCACAGGCTCACCAGCAGTCGCCGACGGTTTCTTCCCACGATCGAAGTGAGTATGACAGGCTTGAGACGCATGACGATCCTCCCCAGACTCTTGATCGCGAAGCGCAGCTGATCAATGCACGTTCGAATGTTGTCTACCTGAGTCTAGGTCGAAAGCACCCGGCAGGCAACTGGAATTGCCTCCTACTGAACCGTCCCGGGTTCATTGAAGACTCGATTGTTTGAGTCCGACCTCTTCGGCCGAGACCTCCTCACGATAGAACATCTCTTCCAGTTCCGCCGGGGGAATGGTGCCGATGGGTTCAGGGAGCCGGCGGTGGTTGAAACAATCGACCCACTCCAGAGTCGCGTACTCCACGTCGTCCAAGTTCTTCCGGGGACCGCGTTTACGGATGACCTCGGTCACAAAGAGTCCGATGATCGATTCGGCAAGGGCAGTCATACGAGTCACCCCGGGAGCCGGCCGCAACGGGGCATCGCTATGGGATGATCGTGATCTTCTTCCGCATCCGCGACAACACCGAGGAGATCGGTAAGAAGAAGCGCTGATCGGGGCCGTTCGGGCGCCGACAGGGCAGAAAGACGGAGGCCGCCCCTGTGGGGCGGCCTCCTGTGCGCGCGGGGCTATCGGCCGGTGGTGGCCGCGCCAGTCGCGTCAGTCCTTGGTCAGGAAGATCTCCTGCGAGCGCTGGACCACCTTTACGCCCTCGATGTTCTCCGCCTCGAGCACTTTGCGAAGCCCTTGCACCAGGGTGACCGCTTTGCGGTCGGTGCCCCGGATGGCGACGCTCCTCTGGCCACTGTCCAGGAACTCGGTGATGATCTGCTTGTAGAAACTTGACCGCTGCCGGGCTGGGACGGCCTGGGGTATCAACTCGAACCCCTTATCTTTGGTCATGGACGACCCCACTTGCACACTTATACAGATAATGCATAACCTAGCATGCCACGTATTGGTTCATTTCCACACGCTGAAGAATAATGGCCAGCGCGCATACCCACAGCCAGATGATGAAGCTAGTGGGAATCGAGAGACTGATCGAGTCAGCGACTCCAAAAATGAGATAGACGATTATTGAAGCCAGCATCCCTATGGATACGGCGCCTATGAGATCGCTCTGCTTCAGTCCCTGGACCGCGAGGATCACGCAACCGACGAGAAGCAGCAGGAGGCCGATCATCCCCGGCAGACCGATGGCCAAAGCCGTGTCCAGGAACAGATTGTGCGCTTGTGACACCGGGAAGGAGAGTCCCACGGTCTGATACGGGTAGCGGGTGGGCATCACCTGGTTGAACACGCCCAGTCCGATGCCGGTGAGAAAGTGGTCCTGGATGCCGCTCAGCGCCGACGACCAGATATCGAGCCTGGCCACCAGCTTGGTGTCCAGAGTCTCGTCGTAAACGAAGAAGTGGAAGATCCGGGTCAACTGTCCCGAAGCGAGCAGTGCCACCAGGAGGGCCACGAGCCCGCTCCCCCAGGCCCACAGCCAGCGGCTGGTGCGCAGGACGGCCACCAGGAGCACGGCCAGCAGCAGGCCGGCCAAAGCCGCTCGGGAGCCGGTCATGAACACCACCACGAATCCGGCTACGGTGAGGAAGACCGCGGGCCAGCGGTAGAGCCGGCGCAGGGACGGTGCCCCGGCCACCGTGGCTGCGAAGGCGGTCACGAGGGCCAGGGACCCTCCGGTCTGGTTGGGTTGAAGGCCTGTCTGGGTCCACCACAAGGGGAGGGAGCGAATGGAGGGGAGAGCCACATAGACCGAAGTGAGCCAGGAGAGCTTATAGGCCGGCCAGCGGCTGGTCAGCAAGGTGACTACCAGGGTGACGAACCCGGCAGCGAGGAAGAACCACAGGAGGTGGGTGGGGCGCACCCTCCGGGCGATGGCCGGCAGCGGGCGGCCGGTGACGACGAGCACCAGGATCACGCCCACGATGGCGACGGCGAACCAGGGGAGACTGCTCCTGCGGTCGGGCGAGGCCCAGAGAGAGAAGACAAGTGCCACGCCCAGCAGCCCGGCGCCCACCCGGACGAAAGTGAGAGCGGTGCGGGTGGCCGTAGTGGCGCGAGTCCCGGGGGTGGCGCCCGCATTCCATGCGGTGCCCGGCGTGCTCACGGGAGGCTCCTGGTGGGGTGGGGGAGCGCGGCCAACCGGTCCAGCAGAGGCTTGGCATCTGGTGCCCGGCGCAACCCCTCCTCATAGGTCGCCCGGGCCTGGGCGATCAGGCCTAGGTCCACGAAGCAGTTACCCAGCTGGGCGAACAGGTAAGGGTCGCGGGTGTCCATCTGACAGGCGTGCTCCAGCAGCGGGAGAGCGTTCTTCGGCGGCAGGCTCTTATACGAGGCGATGGCGTAGGCTCCGGCGATCTGAGGGTCGGCCGGGAGTTGCTCGGCGCCTTCTTTGTAGAGTTCTCGGGCGACAATGATCATTCCCTTGCCCTCGTACCAGCCGCCCAGGCCGAGATAGGCCTCGGCCAGCCGGGGATCGAGTTTGATGGCTTCCTTGAACAAAGACACCGCTTGCTCGTCGTCACCGGTGAGTAGTAGGGTGCGGGCGGCCTGCACGCATACCGGGGCGGTCCGACTGGAGCCGATCCCCGTATGGACGAGGGCACGGACGCGGACGACCGCGTCGACAGAGACCATGACCTCGTCGTCGGGGAAGTACGAGTAGCTGTACTTAAGAGTCACGAGCTGCTTGTCCGGCGCGGAGGGGAGAGTGCGGGCCAGTGCCAAAGCCAGGTTGAGGGTCAGGGACTGCTCGATCACGGCACCGGGAGAGTCGGTCTTCGCCTTTTTGAGCGCCTGCTCCAGGACGGTGACGGCTTCGAGAGGCCGGCCGGCAGACAAGAGACCGCGTCCGATGCGGTAGAGCGAGGTAACGCGCTCGGCCGGTGGGCTCAGGAGCTGCTCGGTGGCGGATGGTCGAGTGCCGGTCCGGTCGAGAAGCAGTTCCTCGGCGGTCTCGCGGTCGATGGCTGCCTCCAGGCTCACTTTGGCCAAGAGGTACTGTTGTATGGCCAGGTCCTTGTCCCCCGCTTCGAGAGACATCTCCGCCCGGTGGATGAGGAGATTGCTCGCATCGATGCGCCGGTAGGCCTCGGTAGCCACATCCCAGTGCTCGGTGGCTGAAGCCACCTCTCCCAGCCACAGCTCCCCGAACCGGTCGAGGCGCCCCCCGTCACGAGCCCGTAGGAGCAGCTCGAAGGCGTGATCCGAGGGGGCAAGGCTGGCAGCGGCTCCGTATGTTCGCCAGATGGGGATCTCCCGGGCGGCCGTATGCGGGCCGCGTGAGGCGGCGGCGTCCATGAGGGCCATGGCCCGTTCGAGGTCGGCCCGTGCCTTGGCGGCGTCGGCGGTGTTGTCGGCGGCCTCCGCGGCAGCGGATGCCCCGCTCTGTGCACCGACGGCGGTGGTGCCGCCGCTCGCGGCCGCCGTGGTTGTCGCAGCGGTCTCGGTCGCGGCCGCAGCCTCTGCCACGATGGCTCGGTTGACCAGGGTGCCGGCGACGTTCACCGTCCACAGCTCCCACAGGGGCACCAGCGAAAGGACGATGAGCGCGCCGGCGATCCCAGCGAGGAGCCAGAGGCGCGTCTTTATGCCGCCGGGGCGCCACTGGCGCGGATGCGGGCGCAGAAGAGTACGAGATGGCAGAAGGGCTTTAGTAGGCTGCATAGTCGGGCCGCAACAAAGGAATATGAGGCAGGGCTCCCTCGGTCCGGGTCCCCGTCAGCGCGGGGCCGCGAGACTATAGCATGGTGACCGGTCGACACTTCGCCGCCGGTCCACAAGCAGACCAGCCATGCAGCCGCGGCCCCATCCGTGGCTGGAGGAATCGCGATACGCCATCGCGCAGCCAGAAGCCGCCAACCTTAGCGTGGCCTAAGCCGAGTCCCCACTCCTTCGTAGGTGAAGCCCAACTCCGCCAGGGAGGCGCCATCCAGCGCATTGCGCCCATCGATGACGATCGGCCGGGCCATGACCTGTTTCACCCGGGCCCAATCCAGCCCGATGAATTCCTCCTATTCCGTGAGCAGCACGCAGGGATCGGCACCCTCGAGGGCTTCCATGGGCGAGGGGCGTAGGTCATGGTGGGGAGTAGAGCGCGCATACTCTCGGTGGCTCGGTCAGCCCTCCTTCGCCGACTCCGTACCATGCACGTTGAAGTCCAGGAGTGCGACGTCTTTGGCAGCCGAGGCGGGCACGTCTAGGAAGGGCAGACGGTAGGTGGACGGAGGAGGTTCGAGAATACCGTCCCCAATGGGGGCCAACGCCATCGCGAGCTCGAGCCTCGTGATGGTACTCAGGGCGCCCGCGCCTAGGGCTTCATTCCAAGGTAGATAGACGGCTGCCGCTGCCGTCTTGAGATAGCCAAGAGGGTATGAGTATGTTGGGGTTTGCGTCGAATGACCCTGGACCTTGGAGTAGTTCTCATCGGCCAGACGAAGTTGAGCCAGCACGAGCATCTTGGCCAGCTGCTGGCGAAGGATAGGGTCATCGGGGCGCAAGCTCTCGTCGGAGAAGCCATTCACTATCCCCTGGTATTTGAGCTCGCCGATCTGTTTATAGAAGCGGTAGCCGTCGTTGACGTCGCTGAAAACAGGCAGGAGCCTTCACGCAGCTGGGCCGGTAGGTAGCGTCCCGGGCCTTCTCCCGCGCCTGCTGCTCATATCAACCCGCCGGCTGCCAGGATCTCATTTTGGATGTCCTTGATCGGCGCCAGGCTCGGCTTCAGGTTGTGCCGCGCGCAGAGCGCGGCAGCGATGCCCGCCGCCTGGCCCAGACTCATGGAGACCGGGGAGATGCGGGTGGAACCGAGAGCCTCGTGGGTGACCGATATGCAGCGGCCGGCCATGAGCAGGTTGTCCAGGTCCCGAGCCACTAGGCAGCGATAGGGGATGCCGTAATACTCCCCGGCCCTGAAGGGTGCATGCTGGCTTCCGCCTGGGCTGTCGTGCACGTGCAGGTCCAGGGGGTACCAGCCCCGAGCGACTGAGTCCTGCGGCTTGCGACTCTCGCCAATGTCATCGACGCTCAGCTGATAGTGGCCGACGAGACGACGGCCTTCCCGCAGGTAGGGGCGGTCAGCCACCCGGATAATGCGTGAATCGCGGAAACCGGGGACCTCTACCGTGAGCGCGTGGTGTATCTCCCGGTTCTGCTCGCCCAGCACTTCCATTATCTGAACCAAGGCATTGGGCTCCAGCTGGTTCTGGTAGGTCTCGCTGGCAGAGATAGACACCATCTCGGGCCACAGGTTGCGGTTGATGAGCATGCCCGCTTGAACTTCGGCAAGTACGCCTCCTCGGGCTTGCAGGCGCCCCATAAAAGGACGCAGGCCCACAAGGCGGTAGGCATCAACCAAGCCTCCCTCGCGTCTTACGTAGTCTGACAGCCGGTCCCAGTCCACCGGACCGGCATAGAAAATGAGCGTCTGTCCCTGCACGTCGCCGTGGTTGCGGTCCCCCAACCAGTAGGGGTGGCCGGCAAGGTAGCCCAGGTGGCCGTCGCCGGTCGCATCGATGAAGACCTCGGCTGTGACCCGAAGCGTCGCCCCCTGCCCTTGGGCCCACACGGCCCGCAGAAGGGCTCCGTCCTTCTCCACCCCGGTCACTGGGGCGCCCAGGCGGACTTTGACTCCGGCTTGGCCGGCGAACTGGAGGGCTTTACGCTCGAGAGCGTCTGGATCACACTGGGTGGAAAAGGCGGTCTCTTCAGACGGGTACACTGCCTGGCCTTCGATCTCCAGGGTCTTGAGAAGGTCGCGGAAGTAACCGCCCACCATGATCGAGCCGCCCCAGGCCACTTTGTCGAGGTTAACCAGTCCGCGGGTGAGGTTGCCACCCACCTTGTACGACTCTTCGAGAAGGAGGGTCTGGACCCCCTGGCGGGCAGCGGAGGTGGCGGCGGCCAAGCCGGCCGCCCCTCCCCCCACCACGCAGACCTGGGCGCTCACCTCCAGGGGTGCGGTCTCGGTAGGGGGGCGCAACAGGGGGGCAGGAGCTTGATAGGCGAGCGGTTCAGGGCCCGCGTTGACTCCCGGGGTTGGCGGAGGCGCCGGCGTGCCTGAGTCGGAGCACCCGCTGAGTGCAGCTACGCCCAGGAAGCCGAGTACTCCCAAAAATCGCCGCCGACTCAGCCCGTTAGACTCAATGCCCGATTCGTCCGTCACCACTTGTGGACCCTTCTTGCCGTATCTGCCCCTATTGCCACCTCGGGCCGATGCCAAGTGTACTTCGCCTGCGGACCTTTAGGCTCCGCGAGCGAGCTCCGGTCAGAGGGCGCCCTGCGTCCAGGCGGCTCCGGGTGCGGGGCGCGTGGCCCATGACGCCCGCCCGTCCTCCCAGAGCCTTCCATTCTTCATATGTCCGGGACGGGCGGAAATGTGACCCGGACCTGCATCGGCAATCAGTAGTTTCTGTGCACCACGCACCCCCGCTTCTCATTCGGCTGGGGTCGAAACTAGGGTCGAAGGCACCCTGGCGCCGAAGGTCGCCAGGGACTTGCTGGCCTGAATCAATCCTAGATCGCACAGTTGGGAGGCGCCGTCCCCCTTATTCCACATCCGCAGAGCGCCACTCACTCGCCCAAGACTGGGCGATCTTCGCCAATGGCGGCGATGAGGAAACTGGCTACGAATACTCGACAGGGGTCGGGCGGATCGACATCCTGGCCAAACACCTGCGTGAACCGCGCTGGCTCGCTGGGCTCGAACACGTTCCCCTGTCCTCCCGAGGCTTTGCGACCCATCCTAGCGCCAACCTGCGACAGCTCGCTACCTTGTTCGAGAAGCTAGGGTACTAGAAAGGGGGA
>JAZDLO010000019.1:0-21252 GCA_043801935.1 bacterium | reverse complement strand
CCGGGCGCGCGCCAGGCGCCCGCGGAGGCACAGGAGGCGCATGATGACCGCCCAACCTCGTTACGCGCTGCCGACCGTGCCCGAGGCGCTCAAAGGGCTGGGGGACCTAGCCCTGGACATGCGCTGGTCATGGAGCCACTCCGCCGACGAGCTCTGGCAGCGATTGGCACCCGAACTCTGGGAGACCACCCATAATCCTTGGCACATCCTGCAGACCATCGCTCAGACCAGGCTAGAGGAGTTCGCGGCCGATCCCGAGTTTCTCCGGCTGGTCGAGCGCCACCTGGAAGCGTGGCGGGAGACTCTCGACGCGCCTTCTTGGTTCGAACAGACCAGCAGTGCGACTGTCCCGCGGCGCTCAGAGGTATCCGATGGCGACTCTCTCGTCGCCGGCGCCGCGGAGGCGCAGCCGCCCCTGCCCGCCGGCGCGGGTCCTGCCGCCCCCCCGACCCTCGGCGCCACAGCGGCCCAGGCCGCCGCGCGGCCGGCCGCGCCGCTGACCGCCCCCCTCGGCCCCGTCGCCTACTTCAGCATGGAGTTCGGCCTGAGCGAGGCGCTTCCCATATACAGCGGCGGCCTCGGCATCCTCGCCGGTGACTTCCTCAAAGCGTCCAGCGACCTGGGCGTGCCCCTGGTGGGCGTCGGCCTGCTCTGGCAGCAGGGCTATTTCCGGCAGATGCTGGACAGCCATGGCGACCAGATCGAGTTCTTCCCCTTCAACGACCCGGGGCAGCTCCCCATAATGCCCCTCCGCGACAGCGAGGGCGAGTGGCTTGGAGTCACCCTCCAGTTCCCCCGGCGTACCGTGCGCGTGCGCGTGTGGGAGGTCCGCGCCGGACGGGTCAAGCTCTACTTGCTCGACGCCAACGACTTGGTGAACAGCCCCGCCGACCGGGGCCTCACCAGCGAGCTGTATGGCGGCGGCCCCGAGATGCGGCTACAGCAGGAGATGATCCTGGGCATCGGCGGGTGGCGGGTGCTGCGCGAACTGGGGATCGAGCCCGACGTGTGCCATCTCAACGAGGGCCATGCCGCCCTCGCCGTTCTGGAGCGGGCCCGTTGTTACATGAGGGACTGGGGAGTCACTTTCGAGGTGGCCCTCACCGCCACGAGAGCCGGGAACCTTTTTACTACCCACACCCCGGTGGAAGCTGGCTTCGACCGTTTTCCGCCCGCGCTGGTGTCCGAGTACCTGGGAGCCTACGCGGACGAGCTCGGCATCGGGATGGAGAGGCTGCTCGCGCTGGGGCAGTGCCCGGACTCGGAGCCGTTCAACATGGCCTACCTGGCCATCCGAGGCAGTGGCGCCGTCAATGCCGTCAGCCGGCTGCACGGCGAGGTGAGCCGCGGCCTCTTCCAGCCCCTCTTCCCCCGATGGCCGCACCGCGAGGTCCCGGTGGGCCACGTCACCAACGGCGTGCACGTCCCCTCCTGGGATTCGGAGGAAGCCGACGCCCTCTGGACCAAGGCCTGCGGCAAGGGACGTTGGCTCGACGGTTTGGAAGGTCTGGGCGACCTCATCCGCCAGGTCGGCGACGAGGAGCTGTGGGCGTTTCGTGACGCCAACCGGCGCAAGCTCATCGCCGTGGCCCGCGAGCATGTCACCCGGCAGGGACCCGTCGCCGGCAGCCTCGAGACCTTGGGGTCCGACATCACCTGCCTGTGCGACCCGGCCGTGCTCACTCTGGGATTCGCCAGACGCTTCACCAGCTACAAGCGGGTGGACCTTCTCCTCCACGATCCCGCCCGGCTGGAGCGGATCCTCTGCGGCGACCAGAGCAAGGTGCAGTTGGTGCTGGCCGGCAAGGCTCACCCCGCCGACACCGCGGGCAAGGCCATGATCCGGGAGTGGACGCAGTTCATCAGCCGCTGCGACGTCCGCCCGCACGTGATCTTCTTGGTCGATTACGACATGGGCATCGCCGAGCATCTGGTGCACGGGGCGGATGTGTGGATCAACACTCCCCGCCGCCCCTGGGAGGCCAGCGGCACCAGCGGCATGAAGGTGCTGGTGAACGGCGGTCTCAACCTGTCGGAGCTCGACGGTTGGTGGGCAGAGGCCTACTCGCCCGATGTGGGCTGGGCTCTGGGAGACGGCCTGGAGCACGGCGCCGACCCCGCCTGGGATGCTATCGAGGCCGAGCGCCTCTACGACCTCCTCGAGAACGAGATCATCCCCGAGTTCTACGACCGCGACGAACAGGGGATCCCCCGCCGGTGGATAGCCCGCGTCCGGGAGAGCATGGCCCGCCTGACGCCCCAGTATTCCACCAACCGCATGCTGAAGGAGTACCTGGAGAAGTACTACCTCCCCGCCGCCGCCGCCTACCGGGCGCGCTCCGCGACCGCCGAACCCCGCGACGGCGCGACCGTCGACGCGGCCGCCGGCGACGCTATGACGAGCCGCTCGCCCGCTTCACCTGCCGCCGCGATCGAAGCCTGGCGCACGATGCTTGCCGAACACTGGAACGAGATCGAGTTCGTGGACTTTGGAGCCGGGCCCAACGTCGGGCCACAGGGGAACACCTACGTCTTCACGGTGAAAGTCAAGCTGGGATCCGTCCCTCCCGATTCCGTCCGGGTGGAGCTCTACGCGGAGCCCATCGACTACGCCACACCCGAAGAAGACGGCCGGCCGCCGGTGTCCGGGGCTGCACCGCCTGAACGGCACCTACTCACCCCTCTTTCCGGCGCAAGCGGGAATTCTGGCACAAGCAAGAAGGACGTTTCCTCCCCCACCACCTACACCTACACGGCTGTGCTGCCGGCCACCCGACCCCTTGGCGACTACACGCCCCGGGTGGTGCCGTGGCATACCGCCGCTCTGGTGCCGCTGGAGGCGGATCGGATCCTCTGGTACCGCTAGCGCCGCCGGCCGGCGGAAGCGCCGGACCGAGTCGTGGGGCGGCCGGCCATGTGCGGCGCGCCGCGCTAGCCGCTGGGCAACCGCACGACGAACCGGGCTCCGATGTCCCCCTGCCGGACTTCCACGTCGCCCGAGGCGGCCCGAGCCAGCCGCCGGGCCAGAGGGAGACCCAGCCCTGCTCCCCGGGAGACGTTCAACTCGCTTTCGGCCGCCGAGCCTCTCACCCCAGGCTCGAAGATGCGCTCCCTCTCCTCTTCGATGACTCCGGGGCCGTCGTCTTCCACCAAGAAGTACACTTCCTTGGTGTTGCGCACGGCTCCCAAAAGCACCTCCGACCGCGCGAACCTGCAGGCGTTCTCCACGACGGGCTGGAGGATCTGCACCGCGATGTCACCCTCCACTCCCACGCGCAGATCGCGCGCGGGCGGCTGCACCCTCACTTCCACCTGGTTCTCCTCGGCCAAGACACCGATCGAGGTGACCACATCCGCCAGCACTTGCCAGACGTCGGCGAGGCCCCGGGCCAGGCTGCCTTCCTCGTGAGCCGCGGCCAGGAGGGCCTCGACCGTGCGGGCCATCTGATCCGCGCTGTGTAGGACCGAGCCAAGTGCCTCCTGGTAGTAAACCGGCTCCCGCTCCCGGCGGAGGGCCAGTTCGGCCTCGGTCTTGATCTTGGCCACCGGAGTGCGCAGCTGGTGCGACACCTCGGCCGAGAACCGCTGCTCCCGACGCAGGCTGGCCGCCAAGCGGTCGAGCATCGCGTCCAGGGTGTGCGCGAGTTGTGTGACCTCATCGTGCGGCTCGCCCATCTCGAAGCGCCGGTCGAGGTCCTCCGTGCTCCAGGCCTCGGCTTCGGAGGTCATCCTCATGACCGGCCGGAAAGCGGCGTTCAGCACCCAGCGGCCGGCGAACCCCACGATGATCAGCAGCACGGCCGTGAAGGCCACCGTTGCGAGCAGGGTCAGGTTCTGGGTGCGGGTGTAGGGGACCATCGACAGACCCGCCACGATGGTGCCTATCCGGGTCCCTTCGTTGTAGAGGGGGATGCCGTACAACCGCACCTCGTGCTCGGGAACGTCGGCGAATTGGGCCGGCTGATTGTCCAGCGCCTTTGCCGCCGCTGCGATGGCCGGGTCCACAGCTGGGGCGGTGACGGTGTATCCGCCCACGAACACCCAGACCTGAGAGCCCAACTCCTTGATGTCGCCCGTAGGCCGGGGCAGACTCACCTGCCCGTTGGTGATCCTGATGATGCGGCTCTCGTCGAGGACCATGGTCTGAAGCCGCTTGTCGGCGTCGGAGGTCAGGCTGACGGTCAACACCAGGTTGAAGACCACGGTCATGGTGATCAGAGCCACTGCCACCGTGGCCAGCACGGCCAGCAGGAGCCGGTCGCGGACGCCCATGCGGGAGAACCAGCGCCTCATACCCATCTCCGTCTCGGCGGGGTCACACGCGTGTCGAGCCTATTGCAGAGAGTAGCCCACGCCGCGCACCGTGACTATCCGCGGGGAACCTGGCAGTGAGCACACTTTGCGCCGCAAGCGGGCGATGTAGGCATCCAGGGTGTTGTCGTAGACGATAGCCCCATGAGGCCAGGCCGTTTCGATCAAAGCCTTCCTCCGTATCGCCTCCCCAGGAGAAGCCGCCAGCTTGGCCAAGAGGCGGAACTCGGTGGGGGTCAGGGGCACGGTGATGTTGCCGCACGACGCCGCATGTGTGGCCGGATCGAGGGTCAACCCGCCCGTCGCGACCCTGCGCTCCGACCCGCCCCGGCGGACGAGCGCCTCGAGCCGGGCAAGCAACTCGGCGAAGGCGAACGGTTTGGTCAGGTAGTCGTCTCCGCCCACGCGGAAGCCCGATAGCCGGTCGGGCAGGGAGTCGCGCGCCGTCAGAAAGAGCACCGGCACCGTCACCCCTTGAGCCCTGATGGCTTGGCACACGTCGCGCCCGTCGGTGTCGGGCAGTCCGATATCGATGACGAAGAGGTCCGGCACCGACTCGGCCACCTTGCGCAGCAGCTCGGTGCCCGTGGCGTAGCCCTGAACCTCATAGCCCTCCTCGCGCAACCCCCTGACCAGCAGAGAGCGCATCTGGGGGTCGTCTTCTAGAACGAAGATGTGAGGCTCCATCATGGTCCTCGTAGTATCGCCCGGCGGACGGCTCCGCACAAGCGCCGAGAAGCAGTCCGCGCTCAGGTCACGGAAGAAGGTGCAGCAAAAGAGACGGGGCTTGAGGTGAGAGCTTGCGGATCACACGGCGGGCGCGGCGCCCGGCTGAGCCGGGCGCCGCAAACGCCGTCTCCGCCGTGTGGGCGTGGTGGTGTCTCGCCCCGGTCGGGTCCGACATCCACCGGACAGGGTTGGGGCCACAGCTCAGGAGGGGGGTTGAGCAATGCTGTGTGACTCCATGGCAGTATGTTCTCACCACTTTCCTGAACTAATCCTGAACGCGTAAAAGCATCGATCGGGGGGCTGCCAGCGCCGCCCCAAAGCCCGGGGGGACACCTACAGTCCCATGCCCGTTCTGCCGACACAACGTTTAAGGAACATGCATGCACTTTGACTTCACACCAAGTCTTCTGCTGCTTGCTGCCGTAGTCCCCGTCGCATTCGGGCTCGGTCGGCATGCCTGGCACAATCGTTCGCTGCCAGGCGCGCTCCCGTTCGTGGCCATCACCCTCATCGCGGTTCTTTGGTCGGCGAGCGGTGCTTTGGAGTTGGCGGCGGTGGGCCTGCGATCCAAACTTTTCTGGGCCGACCTCCAGTATCTATTCATCGTGTCGATGCCGGTAGCCTGGCTGGTGATGGCCCTCGCCTACACCGGGCGCCGCTCCTGGTCCACTCGCGGGAACTTGCTCCTGCTGAGCATCGTACCGCTGGTCTCGCTCGCGCTCATGTGGACGAACGGTCTCCATCACCTCATGCGCACCGAAGCGTGGTTGGACACCAGTGCCTCGTACGCGGTGGTCGGCCGCACATTCGGGCCCTGGTTTTGGCTCCACAGCGGCTATAGCTACATCGTGACGGTCGTCGCCGCCGCATTCTTGATAGGAGCGATCCGCGCGGCGCCGCCGCGCTATCGGGGACAACCCACGGCTGTACTTGTGGGCGTCTCCATGCCCCTGGTCTGGAACATGGTCTACGTCTTTGCGCCGGGGATCCTGCCCCTCCATGACTTCACCCCGGCCGTATTGGGGTCGGCGACGATCGTCGTAGCCTGGGGGCTGTTCCGCTTTCGCCTCTTCGCCCTGGTCCCCGTGGCCCGGCGCGCCCTGGTGGAGAACATGACGGACGCCCTACTGGTGCTCGACGAGGCCGGCCGGGTCGTCGATCTCAATGCGGCCGCCCAGCGTCTGATCGGCCGGCCGGCGGCGCGGATACTCTCCCGGCCTCTCGCCGAGACCTGGGAAGCCTGGCCACGACTGGCCGCGCCTTATGCGGCCGGTGTGGACCAGACCGAGTTCTCGTGGGGAGAGAACGACGACCATCGTCACTTCGAGGTCAAGAGCTCGCACATCACCAAGCGCGACCAGATTTTGGGGCGGCTGCTGGTGATCCGCGACGTGACCGAGCGGGCACTCATGGAGGAGAGCCTGCGCCAGCAGGCCGTCACGGACAGCCTCACAGGCCTGCCCAATCGCACTCTGTTCATGGCCAAGCTGGATGGCGCCGTCCGCCATGCCCGGCGGCACGCCGACGCCCTCTTCGCGGTGATAGTGCTGGACCTCGACAACTTCAAACTCATCAACGACAGCATCGGCCACCTGGCCGGGGATGTCCTCCTTGAGAGCGTCGCCGTCAAGCTGAAGCGCTGTGTGCGCGAGGTGGATACCGTGGCCCGCATGGGGGGCGACGAGTTCATGATCCTCCTGAACGAGATCTCCAGCACGCGCGATGTGCTGCCTGTCTTGGAGCGGATACAGGAGGAACTGCATGCTCCTGTGCGTTTCCGCCAGCAGGAGATGTTCACCTCCGCCAGCCTGGGAGTGGTCATATGGGAAGACTCCTACCGCGGTCCGGAGGACCTCCTGCGCGCGGCCGACACGGCCATGTATCAGGCGAAGGAGGCGGGGAGAGCCTGTTATCGCATCTTCGACGAGGAGATGCACAAGTCGGTACTCCGCACCATGAGCATCGAGACCGATCTACGGACTGCGATCAGGCAGAGGGACTTCTCTCTGGCGTACCAGCCGAGCGTCGACCTCAAGACCGGCACGATCACATCGTTGGAGGCGCTCGTCCGTTGGCGTCATCCGCGGCGGGGCACGGTGTTCCCCGACGAGTTCATCACCGTAGCCGAGAACAGCGGCCTCATCGTGCCTCTGGGCGTCCTCGCACTCGAAGAGGTATGCGGCCAGCTCAGCCGCTGGCGAGCCCCCGGGAATCCGGCCGCCGGACTGCCTGTGAGCCTCAATCTCTCCCCCCGGCAGCTCACCGAGACCGACTTCGTGAGAGACGTCATCCAACGTCTCGACGAATGGCGCGTGTCTCCTGAAAGCCTCGTCCTCGAGCTGACCGAGACCGCCCTCATCCGCGATCCGCTGAAATCCAAGCACGTGATGCAGGAATTGCGCCGCATCGGGATACGTCTGTGCCTCGACGATTTCGGCACCGGCTGGTCTTCGCTGCTGCACCTGACCACCTTCCCCGTGCAGGAGATCAAGATCGACCGCTCCTTCATCTCCAAGATCGCCCACAACAATACCGAACTCGAGATCGTGCGCTCGATCACCGCCCTCGCCCACACGCTGGGTCTGACGGTCACGGGCGAAGGGATCGAATACAGCGAGCAATGGCGGCTGCTGGAGGCGCTCGGCTGCGACAACGGGGAAGGCTACTACATAGGAAGGCCCATGGCGCCCGAGGAGTTACTCGACTACCTTGAGGATCTGCGACGGGGAACCTGCGCTGTCCGCAGACCGGAGGGGCAGAAGGGACCTGAGACCCAACAGCCGGTGCCCCGGAGACGCCCGGGGACCACAGGCGCCCCCGGAGTGGCCGCGGGCGGGCGGGCGTGACATCGACCGGCCGGTCTGGTATCATCCCGCGCCGTTGTGCAAAAAACGGCCTTAGTCTTCACAGTCTTAGACTTTGGCAGAGGGCGAGCTGGAGAGTTTGACCAGGCCCAAAGCGCGTCGCGAGACTTTCTTCTAATAAGAATCCCCCTTCACCATGTTGAGCGCGCAGACGTGCATCGACACGCCCACGCGTTCTCGGACGACGCATGCCTTGGCCCTGCCTTGCCTCCACCCAGCTCTCACGCAGCTGCAAACAAACATAGGCAGAGGTATGAAGAGAACTATCACGCTTGCGGTCCCGGCGGTGCTGCTCCTTGCAGCGATGCTGATCGGGGTCCTCGCCGTCTCACCCGCCCAAGCCCACCCATCCACCTTTCCCGATGTATCAGAGACCAACCCGGCCCACGACGCCATTGAGTCCCTCGCCGGTCGAGGGATCGTGATCGGAGTCGCCGGCGGCGACTTCCAGCCCGATGGCCTGCTGACCCGCGGTCAGGCTACCAAGATGCTCGTCGCCTGGCGGGGAGCGGAGCCCACCTCCCCGGCTTCCAGCTTCTCCGACGTGGATGCTACCTACGCATCGTACGTGGAGACCGCCCTCGCCGCCGGTTGGGTGAGCGGGTACCCCGACGGGACTTTCCGGCCTCAAGGCTCCTTGACCAGGCAACAGATGGCTACGGTGACCATCCGCAGTCTGGGTCTGGAAACAGCGGCGCAGAGCCTGACCACATACGAGGTAGACGACGCCTTGAGCCGCTTCGCCGACCGGACTGCTATCTCGCCTGAGGCCCGGCCCTATCTAGCTCTGGCCGTCAAACGTAGCCTCTTCTCGGGAGACGCCGGCCGCCTCTATCCCCTGGCTCCCATGACCCGAGCCCAGTTCAGCCTGGTGCTCTACCGCGCCGACGCACTCGCGGCCGGCCCGGCCTCAGACGCCGGGACCGAAACGGGGGCCGCGGCGGAAGTCGGTGAAGCACAGACCGCGCTCCAGGAAGCCTCGCATACGCCGGATCAGCGGGCGCTGACGGCATTCATGGACGCGTACTTGTTCCAGCCCCACAACAGCCCGGTGACCGGGGAGATGGTCCTGCAGAACGCTGAGTGGTACGGGGTCCCGCCGTTGTCACAGTTGGTGATCATGGCCGCCGAGACGTCATTGGGCGATCCGAAACTGGGAGGCGCTTTGGCCCGGCGCAACAACTTCGGCTGCATGCGTTATCACGGCGCCGGGACCCCCTGGGGTCTGCTCTCCGATGGACGCGTCTGGGTCGCGGGCAAGGATTGGTATTCCTTCGCCACTCCCGCGCTCGGGATGGCCGCCTGGGGCCGGTACTTGAAGTCGGCGATGGATGGCTTCTACCTCCCCATCTTGGGCTCCGCCCAACCGGATTGGGATCGGTTCGCCGCCGTGTACTACGGCCGGAGGGTCTCCGGCTTCAACAGCTACGTCAACCGGCTGCAGGCCATCGAAACCCGTTTTCGGACCATGGCCGCGGAGCAGGGAGTGAGCTTCTAGGCAGGCCGCCGGCCGCAGAGACGGCCGAGGCCACGCCGGCGAGGCTCTCGGACCTTAGTGACGGAGGGGCTTGGCGCGCCGCTGCGCGCGCCAAGCCCCTCCTCGAACACGGTCCGCTACACGCCCGCGGGTGCAGCCATGGCTGCAACTTAACCTAGATGCTCCTCGTTGCCGGTGACGAAGTAGCGCACCCGCTCGCCCAGGTTGACGGCATGGTCGCCGATCCGCTCGAAATAGCGGCCCACCAAGGCCAGTCGTAGCGCCGGACCTAGGCTCTCTTGACCCTTCAGCTCTACCAGCTTCTCGAGAAGCTGAGCGTGAAGGTCGTCGATCTTGTCGTCCTGCCGGGCGATGTCGGCCGCCAGCTGCTCGTCCTTGGCGGCCCAAGCGTCGATGGCTGCGCCGACGAGCAGTCCTGCCGCTTGGCCCAGATCCGACACCAGGGCCCGCACCTCTTTGAGGGCCGGCCGGCGGAAGTCCTCGCCCTGCGCCAACTTGGCGATGTTGTAGGCCAGGTCACCGGCCCGCTCCAGGTCGTTGACCACTCGCAGAATGGCCACGATCAGGCGCAGATCGCCGGCGACCGGTGCCTGCTGGGCGAGCAGCGCCAGCGACCGCTTCTCGATGTCCATAAAGACATCGTCGATGGCATCGTCGCCGTCGCGCACCTTCTGAGCCAGTTCGTTGTCGCCCTCCAGCAGAGCGGTGGTCACCATCTGCGTGCTCTGCTCCACCAGAGCGCCCATGCGTACGATCTCTTGGTCGAGGCTCTCCAGTTCTCTGTGAAACGCGTCTCGCATTGGTCAACCATTCCTTCCCGGACGGCCTAGCCGAAGCGGCCTGAGACGTAGTCCTCTGTGCGCTTGTCCCGCGGCCGGGTGAAGATCTGGCTGGTATCCCCGAACTCCACCAGTATCCCCCAACGAGCGGAGGTCGTCTCGTCCACCTCAGTGTAGAGGAAAGCGGTCTCATCCGAGACGCGAGCGGCCTGCTGCATGTTGTGGGTGACGATAACGATCGAATAGTCCTGCTTGAGCTCCTGCATGAGGTCCTCGATCCGCACGGTCGCGATGGGGTCCAGGGCCGAAGCCGGCTCGTCCATGAGGATCACATCCGGCTCCACCGCGATCGCGCGAGCGATGCAGAGCCGCTGCTGTTGGCCGCCGGAGAGGTCCAGAGCACTCTTCTTGAGCTGGCCCTTCACCTCCTCCCACAAGGCCGCCCGACGCAGCGAGCGTTCCACCAGTTCGTCCATGTCACCCTTGTAGCCATTGATCTTTGCCCCGAAGGCGACGTTCTCATAGATGGACTTGGGGAACGGGTTCGGCCGCTGGAACACCATGCCGATGTGCCGACGCACGATCACGGGATCGACTCCCGGAGCGTAGATGTCCTCGCCGTGATAGAGCACCTCCCCCGACACGCGGGCGCCCGGTATGAGCTCGTTCATGCGATTGAAGCAGCGGATGAGAGTGCTCTTCCCACAGCCCGACGGCCCGATGATGGCCGTGATCCTGCGCGGTCTGATGTCCATGGTCACATCTTTGAGGGCAAGATTCTTGCCGTAGTGCATGCTGAGATCGCGCACGCTGAAAACGGGCTTCTCGGCTCCGGCCCCGGTCGAGGCTACCGACGGCGACGCCGGCGCGGTTTCGTGAATGTCGAGGCTCATCGAGAGATACGACTCCTTGAGGCCACTACCCGGGCCACGATGGTGAACACCAATACGATGAGAAGCAGTTCGAGCGCACCCGCCCAGGCCCTGGCCTGCCCCGCGGCGAACGGGTTGCGCGCGCCGTCGAAGATCGCCAGGGGCAGGGCCTGGATGGGCTCACCCCACAGTTTCGCCGTCAGTTGTATCGATCCCAGAGCCGTCAGCAGGAGAGGCGCGGTCTCGCCCGCAGCCCGGGCCACAGCCAACATGACGCCGGTGGTGATGCCTGGTGCCGCCGAGGGCAGGATGACGCGCAGCACCGTCTGCCACTTGGCCGCGCCCAAGGCGTAGCTGGCATCCTTGAGCTCGGGCGGGACGAGCTTCAGCATCTCCTCGGTGGAACGGACCACGATGGGCATCATGATGATGACGAGAGCGGCCGCCCCCATGAGTGCGCCGAACCCGAACTGGACCACCAGGGCCGTGTAGACGAACAGGCCGACGAATATCGAGGGGACCCCGGTCATGACATCGGAGAAGAAGCGGATGAGTTTGGCCAACCAGTTGCCCTTGCCGTATTCCACCAGGTAGACGGCGCCCAGGATGCCCACGGGGACTGAGACCGCCGTGGCAAGACCGACCATGATCCCCGTCCCGATCAAGCCGTTCAGGAATCCGCCGCCGGTGCGGCGCAGGCTGAAAGGCTGGGAACTGGTGAGGAACTCCCAATCCATCGTGCGAATGCCCTTGTTGATGATCTGATACAAGATCATGGCGACGATGATCAGGGTCAGCGTCACGGCGAGCACGACGAGGATGGCGTTCCGGCGGTTGCGCCAGACCCGGCGCTGTGTCGGCCGGCAATCGCGCAGCGACACGCCCGGCGCTATCCGCCCGCCGGCCCACCGGCCGGTGACGTCGCGGGCTGCGCCATCCAGAACTGGCCCGTCGTCGAGGCGGTTGGATCCCCTGCCGTTGCTCATGCCCGGTTGAACCGCCACACGATGGCGCGGGCGGCCATATTGATGACGATGGTCATGACGAACAGCACCACGCCGATGCCGACCAGGGCACGGATGTGCTCGCCGGTGGCCTCGGCGAACGTGTTTGCGATCACGGCAGCCATGGTGTAGCCCGGGTGGACGACCGAGGTGTCCAACTTAGCGGCCGAACCGACCAGCAGCGCCACGGCGATGGTCTCACCCAGCGCCCGCCCGAGCCCCAGCATCGTCGCCCCGACGATCCCGGCTTTCCCCCTGGGAAGCACTGCCTGCCTGACCATCTCCCACCGTGTCGCCCCCAGCGCGTATGCCGCATGACGATCCGCCGTTGGGACCGTGCGAAACACCTCCCGGGTCAACGAGCTGATGATCGGGGTGATCATGATGGCCAGGATGACCCCGGCCCCGAAGTACGAGAGCCCAGACGCCGGTCCCTTGAAAATGGGGATGAAACCCAGGTACTTGGCCAGAAAGTCGGCCGCAGGTTGTAGGAAGAGGGGAAGAAGCACAAAGACTCCCCACAGCCCGTAGATGACGCTGGGCACCGCCGCCAGCAGGTCGACGGCGTAGCCGATCGGACCCCGCAATCGCTTAGGCGCGTATTCGGAGAGGAAGAGTGCCACCCCCACGCTCAGCGGGATGGCGATTACCAACGCGATCACCGAGGTGATGACGGTCCCGTAGATGAAAGCCAGGATTCCGAACCGGCCTTCAGAAGCGCTCCACTCACTGCTCGTGACGAACGAGATCCCCTGGGACCTGAAGACCGGCAGCGCCGTCCCCGTGGTGGAAATCACCATGTAGGCGAGTACCAGCAGCACCAGCACCCCACAGAGCCCGGCAAGAACGGCGAAGAGGGAATCGGCCCTGCGGCCGACTCCCTTTCTCTGCCAAAGACGCGCGGACGGTGTCCCGGCGGAGGAGCTGCCGGGGAGGGAGGCCCCGGCGGGCGGGCTAGAAGGCGCCGATCTCATTCACCTTGGCGAGAGCCAGTGCCTTGAGCTCATCGGGGAGGGGGGCATACCCGAGCTCTGCGGCGATCGCGGTACCGTCGTTAAGGGACCAGGTGAGCCAGGCCCAAAGAGCCTCTGCCTTGGCCGGGTCTTTCATCTTGTCATAGGCCAGGATCCAGGTGGCGCCGACGATGGGATAAGCCTGGGCGCCGTCACTGTTGTTGAGCGAGAAGCGCAGATCTTCGGGAAAGGTGGCGCCCGCGGCCGCCGCAGAAGTGGACTCGAGGCTGGGAACGATGAAGTTGCCGGCCTTGTTCTTGAGCGAGGCCACGGTCAACTTGGATTCGATGGCGTAGGAGAGTTCCACGTAGCCGATGCTTCCGGCCTGCTGCTGGATGACCGCAGCCACGCCGTCATTGCCTTGGCCCCCGACCCCGGCGGGCCACTGCACCTCTTTGCCCTTCCCTACCTTGTCCTTCCAAGAGGCGGAGACTTCGGTAAGGTAGCCGGTGAAGATGTTCGTAGTGCCGGCAGAATCCGAGCGATGGACCACTCTGATGTCCTTGTCGGGCAGGATCACACCCGGGTTGAGAGAAGCGATCTTTGGATCGTTCCACTTCTTGACTTCGCCCAGGAAGATGGCCGCCACCGCGTCGGAGTCGAGTTTGAGCTCCGATGCTTCTTCCAGATTGTAGGCCAAGACGACCGCGCCGAACACTGTCGGTATGTGGAGGACCTTGGCACCGCTGGCGGTCTCGGCCGCGGTGATCTCCTCGTCTTTCATGGGGGCGTCAGACGCACCGAAGTCGACCGTCAGCCTGGTGAACTGCTCGATACCGCCGCCCGAGCCGATGCCCTGGTAATTGATCTTGAAGCCGGTGTTGACGGCTTGGAACTCGCCGATCCATTCAACGTACAAAGGCTTGGGAAAGGTGGCGCCGGCGCCGTTGAGGCTCGCCTCGAGCGCGCCGCCCCGGGCCCCGCCGGCACTCGGAAGCTCTCCACCGCTGCCGCAACCAGCCGTGACGACTCCGAGGGCCGCCACTGCGACAAGCGCCGGCACGAGGACGGCGACCACCCGTGTGCGCGTACTTCGCAGAATCATCCTGTCTTCTCTGCTTTCATCTCTCTTCTCCGCCTCTTCGTCCTTGCGACTTCTTCATTGCGCCAGGAATCGCGGTTCTCGCCCCGCAGGCTACCAGGGGCGGAGGCGCCGGGTGTTAACATTCAGTTAAGCGTGCGTTAATTGTCCGCCGAGGCCTTTTCGTGCTGCACAGGCAAGCAACGGGGGCTGGATGCCAGAGACCGATAAGAAGCGCATCCTTCTGGTCGAGGACGATCCCACCATCTCCGACCTTGTAGCCTACAACCTGCGCCGGGCAGGCTACGAGGTGCTGCAGGAACACAATGGTCGTGCCGGCCTGCAGACCGCCCTCGCCCAGAGCGTCGACCTGGTCCTCATGGACCTTATGCTACCCGGATTGGACGGCATGACCGCCAGTAAGGAGATCGTCCGGCGCAAGCCGAGTCTGCCGATCATCATGCTCACCGCGCGGAGCGAGCGCGAGACCATGCTGGCGGGCTTCGAACTCGGCGCGGACGACTACATCACCAAGCCGTTCGACCTGGATCTTCTGCTCGCCCGTATCCAGGCGCGCCTGCGGCGCGCGCCATCCGGCATCGCGGTCGCCGGCGACTCCATCGGAGGGGGCGCAGTCGGCACCGGAGATCTGGTGCTCGACCGCGACGCCCACGTCATACGCACCGCACGCGGTGAGGCGGCGCTCAACCCCAAAGAGCACGACCTGCTCGAACTGCTCCTCTCCCGTCCCGGCCACCTCTTCCCTCGAGAAGAGATCGTGGAGCGCGTATGGCGGCACCGGTATCTCCCCGCATCGCGCAGCTTGGACGTTCACGTGCGTCGACTGCGGGCCAAGTTGGAGCAGGTGGAAGCAGAGGTCATGCTGCAGACGGTCCGCGGCGTCGGCTACAGACTGACTACGCGCTGATGCGGCCCCGCCGGACAATGTGATCTCTGATGCGCCTCCGCTACAAGCTCCCCCTCGCTTTCGCCCTCACCACTCTGGTTTTCGCGGGGATCGTGGCATTGGTGGCAGCACTCGTCCTGCGGGGTGTCTTTCTCGACCGGCTACAGGACGACATGTCCCTGCAAGATCGCCAGTTCGCAGCCGTGTTGGAGCAGGAAGCCCAACAGTCGCTGGATACCGGCGCCGCGTACCTCCAGACGCTCACAGACAAAGCGGGCGACGCGGGAGGTCTGCGCCTCACCCTCATCGCCCGTGACGGCACGGTGCTGGCCGACTCCGAGGTCGATCCCGCCACCCTTGACAACCACGCCGGCCGGCCCGAAGTGGCTCAGGCCCTCGCCGGAAACGAGGGGCGAGAGCGCCGCCACTCGACGACTTTGGGGCAGCAGGAAGTCTACGTCGCCATCCCCCTGCCGCCGAGCGAAGCTGCGTGGTCGGAAGGAGTACTGAGGGCAGCCTTGCCCGCCAGCCGCATCGACGCGATGTTGGCCGCGTCGTGGCGCGTGCCGCTGATCGTCTGGGCCATCCTCCTTGTGCCGACCCTCGTCATCTCTTATTTCCTCACCCGGTCTATCACGACGCCGGTGGAGCGGCTGCGTCACATGATCAAACGGGTCGCTTCCGGCGATCTGGCCCATCGCACCAGTGTCCGCAGAAGCGACGAACTGGGAGAGCTGGCCACCTCGCTCAACACGATGGCTTCGGAACTGGATACCCGTGTGAGCCAGCTGGACGCGGAGAAGGAGCGGTCGACGCAGGTATTGAGCGCCATGAGCGACGGGGTGATCGTGCTCGACGGCGACGGACGGTTCCTAACCGGCAATCCGGCCGCGGGGCGCATTCTAGGGGCGGCTCTCGAGGGTCTGGAAGGCAGCCCCTTCGTGCTGGCGGCCCGCGCGTTCCCCGCTCGCGCGCTTGCCCAGAAAGCCCAGGATGCGGGACGACCGATCACCGAGGTCCTGGAGCTATCCGGCCGGAGGTACCTCGCCGTGGAGGTCGTCCCCCTACAGGCGACCGGAGCGCAGCGGGGACAGGTGCTCTTCGTGATCAGGGATGAGACCGCGCGCCTCGCCACGGAACATATGCGGCGCGACTTCGCCACCAACGTCTCCCACGAGCTGAAGACGCCCCTTGCCGGCCTTTCACTCCTAGCCGAGACCCTGAAGCACGCAGTTGACGAGGATCCCGAGCAGGCCGGCGTGTTCGTCGACCGGCTGTCGGCCGAGATCGGGCGGTTGACCGAATTGGCCAACGACCTTCTCATCCTTTCCCGGATCGAGGAACCAGACGCATCCGTAGAGGCAGGATTCTCGAGCACCGACGTTGCCCGGCTGGCGGCGGAGACCTCCGCCGAGTTGGAGGCACACGCCCGGGCAAAAAGCCAGGAGCTATCCGTGGAAGTCGTGGACGACGCCGTGGTGATGGGGGACGAGGTAGCTTTGCGTACGCTCGTTCGTAATCTGCTCGACAACGCCATCCGCTACACGGAACCCGGGGGCCATATCACGCTGGCCGTGCGCACCGAGGCCGTTGCTGACGGAAGACGATGGGTCGTCCTTGCCGTCAAGGATGACGGCGTAGGGATCCCGCTGGCCGAACAGACGAGGGTCTTCGAACGTTTCTATCGAGTGGACAAGGCCCGGTCGCGAGATACGGGCGGGACGGGCCTCGGCTTGAGCATCGTGCGCCACGTGGCGGAACAGCACGGCGGCCGCGTCGAGGTAGCGAGCACCGTGGGCTTGGGTTCGACCTTCACCGTGCGGATCCCGGCGGCGTGAGTCAGCGCTGCGCGATGCCAAGCGACGCACCCTGCGGTGCGGTGCGCGGGGTGTTGGTCACCTGAAGGAGCCCATCGTCGTCTTCGCTCGCCGTCGTGTTCGAGCAGCCGCCTTCGCCGACCGATTGGTAGTTGACCCGCACGTAGTCGGGCCGTAGCCTGGCGCCTGCCTCATCGAGCGCCTCCAGTCCGCTCCAGCGCACCGTCACTGAGGGGGCGTCGCACTCAGCGAACACTTCGGACCACACGATCGGGCGGACTAGATATCCGCCCTCGCCGCCGGCATCCACGTGGAGATCGCGAATGATCGAGGTCCGCCCCGCCGATACATCGGTCGCCTCCGCGCGCCACGCGCCCGGCCGGTCCGGGGAGCGGAAGATCCGGAGTCGATACGGACGTCCAGGTTCCCAGGGATACGCGACCGTGTGGGGATCATCGGGGAAGCCGGGCAGATCGGAGACCGAACCAGAAAGTATCGCGCCCCCGTCCTCTTGCGATGCGTATCCGCCCCAGTTCACGGCGGTGTTCCCAGGATAGCGCCGGTTCCACTGCAGTCCGGCGTGCGCCCCCCCACGCGCGCGAGCGCCGGAAAGAAAGTCCACCTGCAGGGCCCAGAAATAGAGAGCCGGTACTTCCGGAGGGACGACGATCTCAAGCACGGCGGACACTTCGACCAGTCGCGCCGATCGCGCCACCGCGGGCAGCTCCCAGATGAGATGAAACGACGAGGCCGCGTTCGGAGAACGGGGCCGGCCAGCTTCGCGTACCCCGCCGCCGGCCATGGCCGCAAGACTGCGCAGAGCATCGGTCAATCTCGACATCCGAACCTCCTGGAGATTCCTGCCCCGACGAAGATACCGCAAACGCGCTCAGCGGGCGACCAGGCGACGATGCTAGGATGAGCGGGGTCGGCGGGCTGATCCGAGAATGTTACGCACCGGTCGCATCGGTCGCGCCGTCTGATGCGGTCGCGCCGGTCGCAGGGGTCAGATGTCCGACGGGAGGTGTGAGATGGGCGTTACGCGCAGGTTCACCATCCTGCATTCCAACGACATGCACGGGGATTTCTTGGCCGAGCAAGAAGCTGGCGGCGGCGAGCTCATCGGCGGCCTACCTTTGCTCTCCGGTTACATCAACAAGGTGCGGGCCGAGGAGGAGAACGTCCTTTACGTGATATCGGGCGACATGGTGCAGGGGTCGATCATCGACTCCGACTTCAAAGGTACCTCCACCATGCAGATCATGAACTACCTCGCCCCCGACGTGGTCGCCCTGGGAAACCATGAGGTCGACTACGGTCTGCCACACCTGCTGTTTCTCGAGAAGATCGCCAACTTCCCCATCGTCAACGCCAACCTGTATATCAAGCCGTTCGAGAAACGCATGATGCGGCCCTACCACATCATCTCCATGGCCGGGTTCGACATCCTTTTCACCGGCATACTCACCGAGAAGACAATGGACGCCATCAGGCTCGACGAGCTGATCGGCACCTTCGTCACGCTGGAGGAAGCGGGCGCCGAGGTGGGGAAGATCTGCGACGCCTTCAAGAACGACGACATCGACCTGACCATCGTTCTCACCCACATCGGCTTCGAGTCCGACAAGGAGCTGGCGGCCATGCTGCGGCCCGAGTGGGGCGTGGACATCATCATCGGCGGGCACAGCCACACGCTGCTCTCGCAGCCGGAGGAGGTCAACGGCATCCTCATCGCCCAGGCCGGCACCGGCACCAATCAGGTCGGGCGCTTCGACATCGTGGTGGACGATGACACCAATTCCATCGTGGAGTCGAAGTGGCAGCTGATCCCCATCGACGAGCACATCGCCGAGCCCGATCTGCGCATGGCCGAGTTCATCGAGTCGTTCAAGTCGGTGGTGGATCGCAAGTACTCGGTGATCATCACCAAGTTCGCGGAGATGCTCACCCATCCAAAGCGCGAGGAGGAGAGCACGCTGGGCAACCTGCTGGCCGACGCTCTGGCTGAGGGCACCCAGAGCGACGTGGTGCTCTTGGGGGCGGGGTCGGTGCGCGTGCGGGAGATGGGGCCGGCAGTGAGCCTCATGGACTTCATCTCCTGCTTCCCCTACGACGACTCGCTCACCCGCTACACGGTGAGCGGCGCGGCCCTCAAGAAGACGGTCGCTCACTGGATGCGTCCCGAGAACCGGGACGGCGAGGGCGAATGCTATCAGGTGAACGGCGCCGTGCGAGCCGTCTATTCCAACGGCGCCCGGGCGCTACAGTCGTTGGAGGTGGGAGGCAAGCCGGTGGATGACGGGGCGACGTACACGCTCATCCTCCAGGGCTACCATGCAAAGAACGCCAAGCCGTACCTCGACCTGGAGCAGGCCGAACTGACGGCGGCGGGATCGAGCAGGGTGGCAGCGACTTCGGCCCAGACGGTACTCCGAGAGTGGTTGCTGGCGCACCAGAACCTTAGCAGCAGGATCGAAGGACGGTTGGTCTACCGGGATTAGCCGGCCGGTCGTCGCATCCTGCGGCCGATCGAGCCAGGCGAGAAACTCGCCGACCGTGACCATTAGAGACTTGGAGGCGAGAGACCGCTCCCGGTTCTCGGGACGGACACGTGCCGCCAACCCGGGTCCCTCGACGGTCATCTTGTAGCACCGCTCGTACAGGGCGGCTATCCGTTCCCGCGGGCGCTCATCACGGGCGACGACCATCGCTCCGACGCCCCTCCCTTTTCTTCGTATTTATACCCACCTTATGGACGCTCTGTTAGCGTCCATTCAGGAGCATGGACAGGGCCAGGCAGATCGTGGGGATGTCATGACAAAGACCAAACGTTCGAAGACGAGGCGGACCCGGTCGGTGGTGGTCGTCGCTCTCGTCATTATTGTCGCACTAGTGGCCTTCTTCGTGTATCGGGGCGTCCGCGGCAGTGCTGACGTCCAAGTTACGTACACGACCCAGGCCGCAGAGAAAATGACCCTTTTGTCATCCGTTTCCGGGATCGGCAACGTCAGTCTGACCAGCAGCAGGACCGTAGACCCCGGCATAAGCGGAGAGGTGGCCGACCTGAATGTGAAGCTGGGTGATGCCGTCGAGGAGGGCCAGCCTCTCTTCACCATGGTCAATGCCGAGTTGGACCTGGCAGTCACCAACGCCGAGAACTCCCTGGCGCAGGCGCACGACTCGCTGGAAAGGGCCCAGCTTGCGGTGCTACAGGCTGAGCAGACCGTGGCGGATCTTGAAGAACAGTACGAGACTCAGTCGACGAGCGCCACTGTTCAGCCCACCACCACGACAAGACCCCCGAGCACTACCGTCACTTTGCCGCCGACCACTCAGTCGACAACGACGACTACCTTCGCGCCGACCACGACAACCACTTCAACCCCGCCGGCGACGACCACCTCTCTCGCGACCACCACCACCCTCTTGACCACCACCACTGAGATATCCGCGAGTCGCACCGGCTACCTCGTCGCCGCCGACTCAGTGAAGCTGACAAGCCAGGATGCTCAGACCACCCAGACGACTCAGGTCGGCCAGGCCAACGCAGCCGCCGGTTCCACCGTCACCTTGCTCGACATCGAGGTCGCCAGGCAACAGGTGACCAGTAGCCAGACCTCGATCAAAGTGGCCGAGGCCCAAGTCGTCTCCGCCGAAATGGCGCTCGAAGCAGCCAAGGCGAACGCGGCCAAGCGGCAGGTCAAGGCTCCCACGTCGGGAACTATAACAGCCCTGAATATCGAGAACGGGGACAGCGTCGGCGGCGCCACCGGCTCTACCGGGACTACCGGGCAGGCGGCAGCTGGTTCGGCGACTTCGTCATCGACCACAAGCTCAGAAACGATGGTCATAACGAATCTGGGCAGCTTCGAGGCGACGGTGGTCCTGGCCGAGGGCGACATCGTCAGGGTGGAAGTGGGTCAGAAGGCCACTATCACCTTCGATGCCTTGGCCGACCTCGAGATGACAGGCAAGGTATCCCGGATCGGCGCGGAGGGCACCAATAACCAGGGCGTGGTCACCTATGACGTGATCATCGTCCCCGACATCTCCAATGTGCTCGTCAAAGGCGGGATGACGGTCTCGGTGAACATCATCACGCAAGTGACCCCGGATGTGCTCGCCGTACCTAATTCCGCGGTCAAGTCACAGATCGGAGGAGGCAGCTACGTCCAGGCGCTGGAGAATGGTGCCCCGGTCAACGTGACCGTGGAGGTCGGCACCTCCACCGACTCGTACACCGAGATCATAAGCGGCCTCAGCGAAGGCCAAGAAGTGGTAACGCAGACTTCGAGTTCGTCCTCGGCGGCGTCCGGCACGCAATCGAACGGCAACAGCCTCCTGCCGGGCACGGGCGGAGTACCTGGGGCCGGGGGAGGGAGACCCCCTGGGTTCTAGCATGGACTCCCAGTCGCACATGATCGAATGCCACGATCT
>JAZDLO010000015.1:0-25911 GCA_043801935.1 bacterium | reverse complement strand
TTCCCTCACGACGGCCGTCATGCGCTCCACGTGCGCCCGGCTGGCCACCTCCGGCACCACGCCGCCGTAGCGCTCGTGGATGGCATCCTGCGAGTGCACCACGGACGCGAGCACCTTCCCGGCCGGCGTCAGCACCGCCGCAGCCGAATCGTCGCATGAGGTCTCGATGGCGAGTAGCGGCCCCGAAAGCCCCTGATGACGGGAGGCTTCGAGCTGATGGTCAGCTCCACCATGAAGCCCCAAATCGCCCGCATCGCCCACATCGCCCGCATCGCTCACATCGCGGGCCATCACCAATGCGTCCTCGTTGGTGTCGGTGTAGTAGCCGCGCCGCCTTCCGACGGTGACGAAATCATGCCCTTCATACAGGGCCACAGCCTCCACGTTTCGCTGCCGCACCTCGAGGATCACGGTCATGCGGGCGGCGTCCGCAGCCCGCAGGAATCGGCCCACTAGATCCCTGCCCACCCCCCGGCGTCGATACGGAGGCGATACGGCGAGATCCATAAGGTGCCATGCGTCCGGGTAGCGCCGCCCGATCAGGAAACCGACCACCCTCCCTCCGGGATCGACCGCTACCTCGCGCCAACTGAGCTCTTGCGCCAACTCGTCAAGGAACATCGCTCTGGTCCAAGGGCGATCGAAAGAGGCCGCTTCGATGGAAGTCACCGCCACGAGATCGTCGGCCCCCATATCGCGTGTGACCAAGGGCATGGGTGGTCTAGCGGTCCCCGGAGCCATCCGCCCACGGGTCCTTCATCTTGGTGATGTGGATGTCGGCGTCGGGGGAACGGACGTATATAGGCGTCACCGATTCCGGGCTGCCCAAGCCGCCCACGACAGGTTCCGCGGCCTTGGGACCACTGCGCGGGGCGAACGCTTCAGTCAGCCAGGGCGCCAATCGCGCTCCCTGGGGAAGCGAGCCCGGTTCCTCAAGGAAATCCTGCCCCATCAACAGCCATTCCGCCCCCAGGTCGGCCCTCTTGAAGAGAACGCCGCCGGGAAGATCGGTGACCAGAGCGGGGCTTTCTCCTACGACCAGCACGGTCCCGTTCAGGTCGTGACGACCATCTCCCTGGGGAGAATCGTCCATCGCCGCTGCCACCAGACCACCCAGCGCTCCTCGATCACACACCCCGAACTCCGTCGAACGACGCCAACGTCCCGTGTCCGGCCCCGCTCTTGCCCACGCCGGTCGATAAAGGCCATAGAACACCTGGCCCCGGCGGGCGTCCACCACCGGAACGAGCAGGCGCACCGGTCTCCCGGCGATGGCGGCGCCCGGGGCGGCGCCGGCGCCGGGGGCGGCTCCTACGCCGGTGGCGGCCGAGGCACCCCCGGGCGCGCCTGTCGCCGCCCATGCCGCCAGCGCTCCCAAGGTGCTCACACCCAGCACCGGCACGGCGAGGGCCAGGCTCAACGCCCGGGCAGTGGCCACCGTGATCCTCACCCCCGTGAAGGTGCCCGGACCCGTGCCGACCACCACGACGCCCAGGTCCCCTGGCTGGCTACCCGTCTCCTCCAGCATCTCGTCCATAAGCCGCAGCAATACCCTGGCCTGTCCCCGGCGATCGGCGTCTGTCCGCCGGGCGGCCACCGCCCAACGCCCTCCATCCCTCTCGGCATCCGGGCGCAGGCGCAGCAGAGCGGCGCTACACATCCCCGTGGAGCCTTCCAAAGCCATCACCAGTCGATCACCCATCCGCGTCTCCCGTGGCGTCCCAGCGCCCGCGCGCATCGGTCGTCCAAGCTTCGACCTCTACCGAGCGTTCGCGCAGGGTCTCATGGCCGATACGCACGGTCCAAGCCGGTGGTCCCAGGCGGTCCAGACCGGCTTGAGGCCACTCCACCAGAGTCACCGCATCTCCTCGCGCGTACTCTTCCAGAGCCAGAGCGTCGTCGTCGCCGATCTCATCGAGGCGGTAGAGATCCAGATGTTGGACGGTGACGGCTCCCGAGTAGATATTCGCGATGGTGAACGATGGGCTTCTGACCGGATCCGAAACATGGAGCGCCCGGGCGATAACACGGACGAGTGTGGTCTTGCCCGCCCCCAACGGCCCATAGAGGAGGACCAAGTCCCCCGGCCGCAGACACCGGGCCAGTCTGCGCCCGATCCGCTCCAGCCTCTTCAGCCCCACCCCCTGCTCGCGCAGCACAACGTGACCGGTCTCTACCACAGAGGCAGCTGCTCCACGCGTTGAGAGGAGGGGCGATCCGGTTCTCGGGAGCCGTCGCGGGATCGTTCGGCCGGCTCTCCGGAGGCTGCGTCCCCGGGCGTTGCTCTCGGACCCTGCGCCAGGAGATGCCGTAGCTTCGCAAAATCCTCCTCGAGCACCTGCCGGTTCGCCGGGGTGTACAAGGCCGCGGCCGGATGGAACACGGGAAACACGACGATCTCCACCCCCGCCAGCACCCTCTCCTTGGCCTTCCCGTGCACGGCCGTCATGCCCAGTTCGGTGTCGGCAAGAAGCTTAGTGGCGAAACGGCCTAAGGTGCATATCACCCTTGGCCGGATGACTGCGATCTGTTCCATGAGATGAGGGCTGCAGGCCTCGATCTCATCGGGCGCAGGGTCGCGGTTCTCCGGCGGCCGGCACTTCACGACGTTGGCGATGTATACATCATCTCGCGTCAGGCCGATCTGCCCGAGTAACTCGGTGAGGAGCTTCCCGGCCTGCCCGACAAACGGCTCACCCTGCCGGTCTTCATGGAATCCGGGGCCCTCTCCCACGAACATCACTTCGGCCGAAGGACTCCCCACCCCGAACACCACTTGGGTGCGGCCCCGGCACAGACCGCACGAGGAACAATCGCGCAGCGACTCCCCCAGCAAGCGCAAGGCCTCGGCCCTGCCGTCGCTGCCGTGAATTGGCTTCTCGTCGCTCATGAGGCTCAGGGTAGCAGATGACCGTGTTCCTATGGGCGGCAGTGCGGCCGCCGTGACCGGCACATTGCCGCAGGGACAGGCGACTGTTATTCTACCCGGGCACCGCCTGGGATCGTGACGTATACGCCCTGCGACCGGAGCGCCTACCATTTGGAGGCGGAGCCGCGAGCCGCATGCGTCCGTCGGTCCCGGCCGACCCCAAGGAACGACCGAGCCACGTCTGGTATCTGCAGGCAGAACTGGAACAGGCAGGTATTTCATCGAAGCGACACCCACATCTGGAACATGTCGGGACGACGGACCTTCCGCCCCGGGACCCGTGATCGCGCTCTCCTCCATTCGTTTCGTAGTCATCGGCGCCGGACGGCTTGGTTCAAGCCTAGCGCTCGCCTTGCGCGCCCGCGGGGCCGACCTGGTCGGCTTCACGGCGCGCACTGCGGCGGGCCGCGCACGGGCGGAGGCCTGCCTGGGAGAGCGGGCTGCGGCGCACATCCACGAGCTGGTGTCGCGTTCGCCGGACCTTTACGTCGTTGCTGTACCCGACGACGCCCTTGCGCGGGTGGCCGGCGGACTCGGTGCGGAGCTCCGCCGCCGGCCTGCAGACTCGATGCCGGTGGTCGCTCACACCAGCGGCGCCACTTCGGTGACCGTTCTCTCCCCCTGCCGGCAGGCGGGAGCGGCGACGTTGGTCTTTCACCCCCTCCAGACGTTCACCGATCCCACCAGCGGGCCGGCTCGGTTCGCCGGCGCCGCTATCGCCATCACCCCGTCGGTGATTGAAGAGGCCTCCCCCGCTGCAGCCCTTGGTTTCGCGCTTGCCGACGGGCTGGGGGCGCGGCCCTTCCTTCTGGCCGACGACAAGCGTGCCCTGTACCATGCTGCGGCTACACTCGCGTGCAACTATCTGGTCACCCTCGAGCACCATGCCGAGCAGCTGTTCATCAAGGCGGGGCTACCCCGGGAAGAAGCCCTCTCCCTCTTCTTGCCTCTGGTCACAGCGACTCTGGATAATATCAGCACCCATGGCACGTTACCCGCCCTTACCGGACCGCTCAGCCGAGGCGACAGACGCACCGTTGCCCAACACATGCAGGCTTTGGACGTGGATGCGCCTCACCTCGTCCCTCTCTACAGGATCCTCGGTCTGGCCACCCTCGACCTGATCCGCGCGCGAGGCGAGGTCGACCCCGCGGCCATCGGCGAGCTCGCAGACCTCCTCGCGGCCCTTGACCCCTCGCCAGCACTAGAATCCGCTAGACAGGGAACATCATGAGGGAACGAGGCGACCCAGAGCCGCAACGACCGCCAACAGGGAGGACTCGAGCATGACAGCGGCGCCCGCGCCTTCGGGTGCAGTCACGGTTTTCACCGACCGCATACATTTCACTACGGTCGGAGACGCCGACGTGGTCGACATCACGGCCGACGTTCGCGGTCTGGTCGACGAGACCGGCCTTCAAGCCGGCACGGTCACCCTTTTCGTCCCCGGGGCGACGGGGGCGGTCACCACTCTCGAGTTCGAGCCTGGAGTCGTCCAGGACTTCCGTAGCCTTTTCGACCGCATAGCCCCTCCGACGGCGGAGTACGAGCACAATCGCACTCACCCCGACGTGAACGGACACGCTCACGTGCGTGCCGGTCTTCTGGGTCCTTCATTGGTCATACCCTTCGAGCAGGGCGCTCTTTGCCTGGGTCGCTGGCAGGAGATCTGCTTCGTCTGCTTTGATAACCGGCCACGCGAACGTACGGTCATCGTTCAGACCCTCGGCGTACGATAGAGGAAAAGGAGGGCCGCTTCATGAAACCGGTACTACAGTTGGCGCTCGACTTCGTCGACCTCCCCAGGGCCTTGCAGGTAGCGGAAGAGGCGGTGGCAGGAGGCGTCGATTGGCTGGAAGCCGGTACTCCACTCATCAAGAGCGAGGGCCTGCAGGCGATCCGGGAGATCAAGTCCCGCTGGCCTTCGCTGACCATCGTCGCCGACATGAAGACCATGGACGCCGGGCGGGCCGAGGTAGAGTCCGCGGCCAAAGCGGGGGCGCAGGTAGTCGGGGTCCTGGGCGCGGCCTCCGACGCCACTATCCGGGAATGCGTGGAGGCGGCCCGCAATTATGGAGCCGACATCATCGTCGACATGGTCCAAGTCGAGGACGTAGTGGCCCGTGCCCTGGCCGTCGAGGAGATGGGGGCCAGCTATGTCGGCATCCACGTGGCCATCGACGAGCAGATGCAGGGCAAGACTCCGTGGGACTCGCTGCGAGCGGTGACTCAGGCCGTTTCGATACCGGTGGCGGTGGCTGGGGGTATCAACTCGGAGACCGCTCCCCTCGCCCTTCAGGCGGGAGCCTCCATCATTGTGGTGGGGGGCGCCATCAGCAAGGCGGCCGATGCGACCGCCGCCGCCCGGGCGGTGAAACAGGCCATGGAGACGATGATGCCGCTCGAGTCGGAGTTCTTCGTCCGGGCTACCGGGCCCGACGTGCGGGAGATGTTGTCGCGAGTGTCCGCTGCCAATGTGTCCGACGCTCTCCATCGCACCGGCGATATCCCCGGACTGCGTGCGCTGACCCCAGGGACGAAACTGGTCGGCCCGGCGCTCACCGTCCGCACCCACCCGGGCGATTGGGCCAAGCCCGTGGAGGCCATCGATACGGCACAGCCTGGTGACGTGCTGGTCATCGACGCAGGTGGGGTCGCGCCGGCCGTGTGGGGCGAGCTCGCCACCAACTCCGCCATGCAACGGAACCTGGCCGGGGTGGTCATCTTCGGCGCGGCGCGGGACAGCGGCGACATCCGTCGGCTGGGTTTTCCCCTGTTTTGTTCATCGGTCACGCCCACCGCCGGTGAGCCCAAGGGGTTCGGCGAGATAGGGGTGCCGGTGCGGATAGCCGGGGTCAGGGTATCGCCCGGGGACTGGATCATCGCGGACGACGACGGGGTATGCGTCATCCCCCGCGAGAAGGCGATCGAGTACACCAATCGGGCCATGGATGTGCTGGAGAAGGAGAACCGCCTGCGCCGGGAGATCCAGGCGGGGAGCACTCTCAGCCAGGTGGCCTATCTCCTACGCTGGGAGAAACGGTGACCGAAGCGGCCTCATGTAGGCTGAGGCGCTGACTCCCCAGGGCAGGGATGGCGATGTCTGTATTTCGATGGGGAGCTCCCCTGATGAAGCGCGCCGCCCGACGCTGGTCGGAGGATGACTTCCGGCTCCTGGCCGACCGGCTCCGCCCCTTCGTCTCCCCGGAGGGCTTGCTCCTCGACCTCGGAGGCGGTACCGGAGACCTCGGAGCCGGCGTTGCCCAGGCTCTCGGCGCCAAGGTGGTCGTCGTCGACCCTGTCCGGCAGATGCTTCTCCGGGCTCCGGCCGATCCTCTGGTGTCGGTGCGGCTGGCGACGGCGGACGCCCTGCCTTTCCCCGACGGCTATTTTGATGCTGTGCTGTGCTCCGACGCCTTCCATCATTTCCGCGATCAGGACGCGGCCGTCCGTGAGATGGCGCGCGTGGTCCGCCCCGGCGGTGGCGTTCTCATCTTGGAGATGGATGCCCGCGGGTGGACTCGGCTCGTCGCGATCCTCGAGCGCCTGGTGGGAGAGCCGGCTGCCTTCAAGACCGCCGCTCAGTTGGAGAAGTTTCTGGCCGACCGCGGTATACGCGGGACCAGCAGCGGGCAGCGGGGTCCGAGCTACTCGTTCGTCGGATCTGTACTGGGACCCGTACAACCAGGTAGCTCGTCCGCCGGGGTAGCTCGTCCACCGGGGTAGGGAAGAGGGGCCAGCCCGAAGGAGGGGAGAATGAGGGTCGAGACCCGTGATCGGTTCCCGGGCCGCTTGGGGGTGGAGCTTGCAGAAGAAGGCAGCGACGCTCTCGGGGTGGTCGCAGACCACCTCGCGCCCTCCGCGGGGAAGGGCTAGTACGAGTCGAGCGACGCGTCGAGCTCAGGCTTGGTGTTCTCATCCTTGGAACGGTAGAGCAGGCGGGCGTCGCGCAACATCTCGTACTCATCGGTCACCACAGCCCCCATGTTGCGCCACAGACAGAGGTCCTCTTTGAGGTACTTCGTCTTGATCGCGGGCGTGCACTCCTCACTGAGGGGGCACGCGTAGCACGTCTCAAGCACCGCCACATTCCCGGTCTTCCGCGAAAGCCCTCCCTCGTCGATGCGCTTGTGGGCCTCGAGGAGGAGTTCCTGCACGTCGCCCTCGATCGCGATCTGGAAGTTGGGCATCTGTTCGGGTTCGCTGTACGAAAAGACGCCGTTCTGCCAGTGGGCGAGCTCGAACACCTGGTCGAGAGTCTGCTGGCCCATGACTTCGCGGACTTTGGCTTCACTCGTGAAGCCTTTTTCGATAAGGCGCTGCCCCAGCGGTTTGAGCCTCCTCTGGTCGTGGGTGAGCGCCGAATCCTCTAAGAGGGCCTCCGAGAGTTGGCGCACGCTCAAGCAACCGGCATTGAGGAGGCGCGTTCCTAGCTTCTCGTCCGTTATCGGCAGGGAGATCGCTTCCACGCGGCCGTCGACAAGATAGATGAAGCCGTATTCCTCGAAATCGCGGACCTCGAGCACGCCGGTGGCGGCATTCTGCGCAAGGAATTGCAGGATGCTTACCAGATTGAACCTGTGGATCGATCCCTGGAGCAGCATAGCCTTGCCTCTATAGGCTTCCATCGTCCATTCGGCCTATCGGCAGCCCCCGGGAAAAGATTTAGAAGGCGCCGGCGCGGACCCTGCCGCGTTCGGCCCCGGGCTCACCCCGTCACGACGATGTTGTCGATGAGCCTCGTGCCGCCGAACCACAGCGCCACGGCTATGAGGCACTCACCGGACACGGTGGTCATCGGTGAGAGATCGTTCGCCCGTACCACATCGACGTAGTCGATCCTCCCCAGGTCGGCTTCCGCCAGCATTCCCCGGATCGCCTCCTCGAGGGCGGACGCGTCACGCTCTCCTCGCTGCACCAGTTCGGCCGCGGCGCGGAGCGCTCGGTAGAGGACAGGAGCTTGGACCCGCTCCTGCGCCGTGAGACCGGTGTTTCGTGAGCTCACGGCCAGCCCATCCGCCTCCCGGACGGTCGGGCAGGAGACGATGTCCACTCCGAGGTTGAGATCCCGCACCATCCGCTTGACCACGGCCAGCTGTTGAGCATCTTTTTGGCCAAAATAGGCCCGCTCGGGCCGGCAGATGTTGAGGAGCTTCGTCACCACCGTGCATACGCCCCGGAAGTGCCCGGGCCTCGATGCGCCACAAAGGCCTGCCGTCAGCCCGTCCACTTCCACCCATGTGGAGTAGGCCTCCGGGTACATCTCCTCGACGGTCGGGCTGAAGACAAGATCTCCCCCAGCCTCGCGCGCCAGAACCAAGTCGCCCGCCAGATCACGAGGGTAGCGCTGCAAGTCCTCGTGGGGTCCGAACTGCGTGGGATTGACGAATATCGAGACCACGACCAATCCATTCTCGGAGCGCGCCCTCCGAACGAGGGAGAGGTGCCCCTCATGAAGTCCCCCCATCGTCGGCACCAGCCCTATGGAGGCGCCCCGCGTGCGGGCCTCGTCGAGCGTGACCTGCATCTCGGAAACAGTGGTGACGCAGAGGGTCACGGTAGCTAGCGGTCGGTCCGCAGGTCGCCTGTCCGATCGGAGCCTCCGCTTTCGCGAGCCAGATCCTTGAACGAGGGCACGCCGTCGAGCCCGTCGGCCGCACGGACGGCGCGTCGGATGCTCATCGCAACCGCCTCCGCAGCCGCAGCCCCCACCTGGAAGATGTTGCCGGTCCTCTCGCCTGTCGCCAGCACGAAGACACAATCGCCGTCCACGGGAGTGTGTACCGGATTGATGGCTCGGGCGAAGCCGTCGTGACTCATGCGGGCTACGATCCCACACTGCAGCTTGTCGAGCCGGGCGTCGGTCATGACTACGGATAGCGTGGTGCTCTCTATCGAGGTGAACGCCGGCGCCTCAGACATGGCCAGCAGCAGCTCTTTGCTGTCGACGAAAGCGCCCGCCCGCCGGGCCCCAGCCAGGATGGAGCCGTCCTCGTCGACCACGTCTCCCAGGGAATTGACCACGGTGAGTGCGCTGACCGTCACCCCCCCGCCCAGCCGCACCGCGTGCAAGGCGATCCCACCCTTCATCAGCCCGCCCCCGCCAAGCAGTTTGCCGACGGTGGCCCCGGTCCCGACGCCCACTGAGCCTTCCTCGATCAGCCCTCCAGCCGACGCAGCCGCCTGGTATGCATCCTCGGGCCGCGGGCAAGCCTGCGCGCTCCCCACGCCGAGGTCGTAGATGACCGCCGCCGCCACCAGGGGCACCCGAGCGTAGGGAGTCCGATAGCCGTAGCCTCCCTCTTTCAGGAAGCTGGTGAGCCCCGCGGCTGCCCCCAGACCCGGCGCGCTGCCGCCGGTCAACAGGACGCCGTGGATCTCGCTCACCGAAGCATACGGCGAGAGTAGGGCCGTCTCCAGCGTTCCCGGGGCTCCTCCCCGGATGTCCACCGAGGCGGTCACGCCGTCGGGGGCTAGCACTGCTGTGCAGCCGGTCAAACCCTCGCGGTCGGAGAAATGGCCGACGGAGATGCCGCCGACTCCCACTGCGCCCGTTACATCCGCCGTCACCGCCCGCCCCTTGCCGTTCGCCCCTTCCCTCGCCCGCTAGCGGGCGTTCTTGCGCATCTGCTCGAGGAACTCGGTGTTCGACTTAGTCTCCTTGAGCTTGTCGATCAGGAGCTCGATGGCGGCGTTCGGGTCGAGGGCGTGCAGTACCCCCCGCAGCTTCCACACCATCTTGGCCTCGGCCGCGTCCATCAGAAGCTCTTCTTTTCGCGTCCCGGAGCTCTCGATATCGATGGCCGGGAAGACCCGCTTGTTGGCCAATTGCCGGCTCAAGCGCACTTCCCAGTTACCGGTGCCTTTGAACTCCTCGAAGATCACCTCGTCCATCCGCGAGCCCGTCTCGACCAGGGCCGTGGCCAAGATGGTGAGCGAGCCGCCCTCCTCGATGTTGCGGGCGGCGCCGAAGAACTTCTTCGGCGGGTACAACGCGGTGGAGTCGACCCCCCCGGAAAGGATGCGGCCGCTCGCAGGCGCCTGCAGGTTGTAGGCCCGGGCCATCCGAGTGATGGAATCCAGAAGCACCACCACATCCTTGCCGACCTCCACCAACCGTTTGACCCGTTCCAGCACCAACTCGGTGACCTGGACGTGGTTCTCACCCGGCTGGTCGAAGGTCGAGCTGACCACTTCACCGGTCACCGTGCGCTCCATGTCGGTGACCTCCTCGGGACGCTCGTCCACGAGCAGCACCATAAGGTGCACCTCCGGGTTGTTGGCCGCGATGGAGTTGGCGATGTCTTTGAGAATAGTGGTTTTTCCAGCTTTGGGCGGCGAGACGATCAGACCGCGCTGCCCCTTGCCGATGGGGCTGAGTAGGTCCATGACCCGGGCGGCGATCCGATCCGGAGTGGTCTCCAGGCGAAGACGCTCATCTGGGAAGAGGGGGGTCAGCGAATCGAAGGTGGGCCGGTGCCGGGCCTGCTCAGGATCGATGCCGTTGACCGATTGGATCTTCAGCAAGGCGTGGTACTTCTCGTTGTCTCGCGGTGTGCGCACCTGCCCGGTGATCTCGTCGCCTCGGCGAAGTTTGAAGCGACGTATCTGCGAGAGCGACACGTAGATGTCGGAGTCCGACTGCGTATACCCTTGGGTGCGCAGGAACCCATAGCCGTCGGGCAGGATATCGAGCAGCCCCGTACGGAACTGTAGACCCCTTTCCTGCGACTGCTCGTTGAGGATCTTCATGATGAGATCCTGCTTCGAGTACTTCCTGAAATTCTTGATCCCGAGCTCGCCCGCGACCATGTGTAGGTCGGAGAGCAGCTTAGGCTCTAATTCCGCTATTGCCATAGTCTTGCTTCCTGTCGTGGGTACATGTTCGCCTTCCTCACTTTGGTTCGTCATAGGTCTTCTTTTCTTTAGGTAGGTCCCGTATCCGCTCTTCTGTCATCTGGTCTCCAGGCACACCTGCTGCTCCCCGTTCTCCGGCCGGTGTATCGTCTTCGTCACTCGTATCGCGCGGCAGCGCGAACACAACACCAGGGTCTCGGTGCGGGCTCCATCGGCACGGATGTCGATCCCCCGCATGAACCGTCCTCCCGTCACCGCGGTGGCCACGAAGAGCACACCCTCTCCCGCCATGTCGGCGGTGGTCAACCGAGCCTCGATGTCCTCGATACCGGCCGCCCTGACCTGCTCGACCTGGTAGCGAGAGACAGGCCAGAAGCGAGCGATGATCTCGCCGCCCAGGCAGCGCAAAGCCGCTGCGGTGATGATGCCTTCGGTGGAGCCCCCGATGCCGATGTACATATCGACGCCCGCGTCTCGAACGGCGGCGGCGACACCCGCGAAGACGTCTCCATCATCGATGAGCTTGAGTCGCGCGCCCGAGCGTTTGATCTGGGCGATCAAGTCCTCGTGACGCGCCCGATCGAGGACCACTACGGTGAGGTCTCCAGGCCGCCGGCCGAAGGCGGCGGCCACCGCCTTCACGTTGTCCACCACCGGAGCGTCGATATCGATGACGGCAGCGGCCTGTCCGGCCACGATCATCTTCTGCATGTACATTTCAGGCACCGGCATGATACTCCCCGCAGGCCCTGCTGCCAGCATCGCCAATGCCCCATCCGCACCCCGAGCCAGCGCACCATGGCCCTCCAAGGGGTCTAGCGCCAGTTCCCAGAGATCGCATTCGTCGTCCTCGCCCTGATCACCAACGCTCTTGTCGACGCAGGGCCCGGAGCCTCTCCCCACTTCCTGACCGACCCGCAACGCGCCGGCGTCGCGGTGGCACCCGCGGCCCGCCACGACGCGCGCACGTAACGGCAGGTGTGCCAGTTGGGCAGCCATGGCTTCCCGCGCTGCCAGGTCGCCCGCCAAGCCATCACCCCGCCCTACCCATTCAGCGGCCGCAAGAGCAGCACCCTCGGTGACCGGGGCGAAACGACCGCAGATGCACTGCCCCTCAATCCCCGCCACTGTTCTGTCCCTCCGTCTGTTCGATGAGGTCATACAGGGCATCCACCAATGTCCCCACGGTGTCGTCGATGCTCACGTTGTCCACCACCAGCGTCCCCTCGGTCTCAGCCCGCTCGAGAATGAAGTCCTGGATCTTCCGGATCTCCTCGAACCCCTTGAGGTAGCGCGCCAACACCCTGCGGCCCGACGTCTCCTGCTCTCGCACCAAGAAGTGGCTGCGATGGAGCTTGGGATCGCTGACCGCTACCACCATGGGTAGGAACAACGCGTCCTCCATCCGCTCGCGCGCTGCGGCGGAGGCGAGCATCCCTGGGACGATATGCACCCCTTCCACAACCAAACTGGTGTGCTCCTTAATCGACCTATCCAGTACGGCCAACACTCCCACATTGACCATCTCCACCTGTTCCATGAACCCCACCACATGCGAATCGAAGTCCGGTCCCAGGGGGATCCGCACCGCCTTGTCGGCCTCGTACGACGAGTAGTGGATGGCCGGCATGAGGCTCTCTGAGAAGAAGGCTCTCATCACCTCCCGGATCGAGTCGGTGGAGATGATCCTCACCACCCCCAAGCGATCCGCCACCTGAGCGGCGATCGTGCTCTTTCCCACTCCCGTGGCTCCTCCGATGAGTACTATGACCGGCCTATCCTCCCGGGCCAGTCGGTTCCACGTGCGATAGCGCTGCAGATAGCGTTGCCCTTCACTCTCGGCCAGCACCGACTCCACCAACTCGCGCAGCCTGTCTACACTCACGTCGCGGTCTGGGCCCTGCAACAGCTGCCACTCCACGTCCATGGCCACACCGAAGGCCCGCTCGGGAGGGAGCCCGGTCGCGGTGAGCGTGGTCGCCAGAAGCCCTTTCGAGAACGGCACCCTGTTCCCCTCGCTCACCAGCTGGATGGGGAAGTTCTCCGGCCTCGACAGGGTGTTGCCGGCCCCTCTCTGATCTTCGCCGCCGCTCACGGGCACTACATCCGGCTCTCGAACCGCTCTTTCGCCAACTGAGCCAACTCCTCGGCTATCTCGGCCAGACGACCCTCCCGCTCCGGAGCCACCTCGACCGGCAGGTTATCCACAAACACGACCTCGAGCCCCCGGGCTGCGGCCTCTTCCGCCACCACATCGATGGCGGCGGCCTTGATCTCGGTCAAGACCGTATCCACCCCGGCCATCTCCTCTCGCTCGAAATCGGCCTTCAGGGCCGCCCGGTCGGAAAGATTCCCTGAGAACATGTCCACCCGGCAGCCGCAATGCTCCTCGAGGTACCGGCTCAGTAGCGCTTCCTGCCCAGCCGGCGCGGTGGAGAACAACGCCACCCGCCTGTACTGCACGGACCGTGTCGGACGGGGCCTGAACACGATAGGGATTGTCACCATGCCCGGCTTGACCTCATTCACAGCCTCCATGACGGCACGCACTTTCTCTCCCGAGGCAAGTGGCTCCTCGGCCATCGTAAGCACCAGCACGTCACTCGTGAGCAGTCTGTAGGCTCCTAAATAGCCGGCGATGTGATCCACCGGTTGGTTCGCCCCGGCTACCAGCATGCGCGCGTCCGTGCCGACCGGGGGTACTGCCGCCCCACTGCCCTCGAAGATCACCAAGCCGGGGCCCAGGCTGTTTGCCAATCGCGCCCCTTCGGCCACGTTCGAGACAAACGGCTCCCCGGCCATGCCTCCGCCGCACCTCCGGCAACCCACCGTGACCACCCGGCTGAGGACTGCGTCCTCGAAATGGTCGGACGCCGCGTGCCGGCCCTGGCGGCTCCAAGCCATGAGGTCCTCGACAGTCAGGGCCACGTGCGCTCCATCGATGACCTCTGGTTCCGAAGGACCGCCCCGCCCCATAGCCACGACCACCACCCCCGGGTGCTCCCCATCCCCGGTGACCACATCTCGAAGGACCCGCGCGATGTGACCGCTGATCGCCGTCTTGCCCACCCGCTTCCCCGTACCGATGATGGAGAGCGAAGGACCTGTGGAAAGACGATCGGAGCTCGCTGGGCTGAAGTGAAAATCGGAACCTACGTAGCCGACGTTCCGCGCCAAGCTGTGACTGATGAGACGGAAACGCTGCTCGTATCCTAACACCGGCTCATCACTTAGGTCAACGACCACCTCCGGTCTGAACCGATCGATCAATCGGCCCAGCCCCCGAGTCCAGTCGCTATCGAACAGAACTGGGAGCCCATAGATGCTCTCAGCTGTGGTCTCCAGGCAGCCGGCCTCGATCTTTTCGGTGCCCCCGAGGAACAGCGCCGCTCGGAACTCAAAGCGATCGCCCGCCTGCTGGAGGGCCTCGACCACCACCGGGGGATAGTGCTCCCCGTCGATCAAAGCGATGGCCGCCCGTTTCATCAGCCCGGCTCCGCCTCAGAACAGATATCGTCGCGGATGTATGCCTTGGAGCCGGTGTCGAACTCCACGATCACCTCGCCGCCGTGGAACGGATAGCGGCGTGAGATCGTGACGTGGCCACCCACGATCTCGATGACGTTGTAGCAAGGCTTCGTGTCTCCCCGCAGGCGCAGCGTGGCAACGGTGCCCGCGTTCACCACGAACATGTTCTCCAACCGCCACGCGTACGGCACGTGCTTGTGACCGGATAGCACCAGCCCTACACCGCACTCCACCAGGACTTCCAGCACATCCCCGGCGTCGTTGACGATGTTACGCTCCCGGCCGGTCCCGGGGATGGGCAGCAGGTGATGATGGAGAAGAAAGATCTTGAAGTCGTCCGGTTGGGCCATGAACGCTTCCTTGATCCACGGGTAACGGTGCCTGCCGATACGTCCGTAGTCAAGATCGGGCTCCGTCGAATCCACCCCCACTAGCGTGACCCCGTTCTTGCGGATCACGGTGTCCCTGGTGGCGAACAAACGCTCGAAATGTGCATAACCGACGTTGCGGCTGTCGTGATTCCCCGGCACGACCAAGACGTCGCGGCAGGCCAGACGATCGATGTACTCCCGCGCCTCCCGGAATTCCTGCCGATAACCCATGCTGGTGAGATCGCCTGTGACCACCACCACGTCGGGAGCCAGATCGTTGACCTCGACCAACGCCCGGTCAAGCAGGTTGGGCACGAAGTACTGCGAGCCCGTGTGCAGATCGGACAGGTGAGCGATGACACAGGAGCGAGTCTCGTTGTCCATCTCGGCTACCTCCGCCCGTGAAGCCGACCGCAGCCCGCCCCCGAACCGGCGGGACGAGCCTCGGACGCCGCCTACTCGGCGGTCGCTATGATCTCTTCCACGGCCGCAAGATCCGCCGGACAGCGGATGATCGGCCGCGACTGCTCTATGGCCGTCTGCGGATCCTTCAGCCCATGACCGGTCAGCACGGCCACCAGCGTATCGCCCGAGGGCAGTCCAGTGCTCCGGTACTTGAGCAGCCCGGCGACGCTGGCCGCCGACGCAGGCTCGCAGAAGACACCTTCCTTCTGAGCCAACAGCCGCTGAGCCTCCAAGATCTCGTCATCGGTGACATCGCGGATGACGCCTCCGGAATCGCGTGCTGCCGCCAGCGCCTCGGCGGCCCGAGCCGGATTGCCGATACGGATTGCCGTAGCCACGGTCTCCGGCTTCTCCACCACCTGACCACGCACCAGCGGGTTGGCTCCCTCCGCCTGGAAGCCCCAGACTACCGGCAGCCGCCCGGCCAGGCCGTGCTCTTCGTACTCGCGGAAGCCCTTCCAATATGCGGTGATGTTGCCCGCGTTGCCCACCGGGATCGACAGCATGGCCGGCGCCTCTCCCAGTCTATCGACGATCTCGAAGGCCGCCGTCTTCTGTCCCTCGATCCGATAGGGATTGAGGGAGTTCACCAGGGTGATACGCTGCCGCTCGGAGATGTCCTTCACGTACTCGAGAGCCAGGTCGAAGTTGCCTTCGATAGCGATGGCCACCGCGCCGTGCATGAGAGCCTGTGACAGCTTGCCCATGGCGATCTTCCCCTCGGGGATGAGGACCACGCAGCGCATGCCCGCGCGGGCAGCGTACGCGGCCGCCGAAGCCGACGTGTTGCCGGTCGAGGCGCAGATGACCGCCGTGGCCCCTTCTTCCAGAGCTTTCGTGATGGCCACGGTCATGCCCCGGTCCTTGAAGGATCCCGTGGGATTCACACCCTCATACTTGAGATACACCCGGCACCCCAACTCCGCGCTGAGCCAGTTTGCCGGGATGAGCGGCGTACTGCCCTCACCGAGCGTCACCGGGACGGTCCCGGATTTGAGGGGCAGGTGGGGACGGTACCGCTCGATCACCCCGAACGGACGGGTATCTACGGCATCCATCAGAGTACCCGCAGGGTCATGGGCTCACTTTTGCAGCACTTGAGACCGCTGGCCTGCGTGATGGCTGCGAAGAAATCCCTTTCCCGGGTAGGATGAGTGATGAGCACTAACTCCGCCTCCGCTCCCCTTCCTTTTTGGATCATGCTGGCGATGGAGACCCCGTGTTGGCCGAACACCGAGGCGATCTGGGCGAGGACGCCCGAGACATCTTCCACGTTCAGCTTGATGAAAAAGGCCGACTCCACGTCCTCCGCCGGATAGAAGGCCAGCCGGCGATAGCACGAACAACTCTGGAGGAAGCCCACGTCTTTCGTGTTGGCGATGGAGACGATGTCGCTCACTACGGCCGTGGCCGTCGGCATCCCTCCGGCTCCCGGGCCCATGAGCATGATCTCGCCGATGGCTCCGCCTTGCAGGAACACGGCGTTGTGCGAGCCGCTGATGGCGGCCAGCGGATGGTCCCCAGGGAGCAGGGCCGGGAAGACCCGCACGCTCACTCGGTCGTCGATCAAGCGGGCGGCCCCGATGAGTTTCACCACGAAGCCCAGGTCTTTGGCATAGCGCACGTCGTCCAGGGTGATGCTCTCGATGCCCTCGAAGGCTACATCGGCCAGGGTGACGCGCGAATGGAAGGCGATGGAGCCCAAGATGGCCATCTTCGCGGCAGCATCGGCTCCGCCCACGTCGGCGCTCGGATCGCCTTCGGCGTAGCCCAGTTCCTGAGCCTTGGCGAGGATCTCGGCGTAGTCGCCCTCATTATTGTACATCCGGGTGAGAATATAGTTGGTGGTGCCGTTGACGATGCCGTAGACCGTCTGCAACTCGGCAGCGATCATGCTCTCGCGCATCACCTTGATGATGGGGATGGCGCCCGCCACCGACGCCTCGAAACGCAGATGGCGCCGTTCGTCCCGAGCCAGGTTGAACAGAGCCTCGCCCCGAGCGGCTAGGAGTTGCTTGTTGGCCGTGACCACGTTCTTCCCTTTGCGCATGGCCGCGTCGATGAACGAGAAGGCGGCGTCGGTACCGCCGATGACCTCGACCACTATGTCGATAGACGGATCGTCCACCATAGCGGCGAAGTCGGTGGTGAAAAGACCCGCGGGAGCGTCGACCGGGGTCTTGGCCGGATCGATCTCCAGCACCTTGGCTACCTGCAGATCGACCCCGGTGCCCTCGAGAATCTGATCGTGCTCCTTCTGGATGAGGCGGTAGACGCTGGACCCGATGGTACCGAAGCCCAGCAACCCCACGCGCACGACCATCTCCTCGCTCATGCTTCCCCCTGGTCTCGTAGTGGGTGATGTCTTGCCACCAGATCCGCGTAACTCTCTCGCTCGATGATGACCCGCGCTCGCCCCTCTCTCACCATGATGACCGCGGGACGGGGGCTGCCATTGTAGTTGGAGGCCATCGCATAGCAGTACGCGCCGGTGGCCGGCATCACTAAGATATCTCCCGTCTCCGGCCGCGCTATGACCGCATCCTTGATGAGGATGTCGCTGCTCTCACAATGCTTGCCGGCCACGGTGACCGTCGTGTCCGCGGGCGCAGCCGCCTTGTTGGCCAGCATGCCCTCGTAGTGGGCGTCGTACAGCATGGGCCGGATGTTATCGCTCATCCCCCCGTCGACGCTCACGTAGGTGCGTACCCCTGGGACCTCCTTGATCGTCCCCACCCGATACGCCGTGATACCTGCCTTGCCCACTATCGACCGGCCGGGCTCGATCAGTACACGCGGCATGGGCAAGCCCATGGCTGCCATCTCCTCGCGCACGCCCTCGACTTTCACCGCCGCATATTCGGCGATGGACGACGGCGTGTCCTCTTCGGTGTAACGGATGCCCAGGCCGCCCCCCACGTTAAGATTGCGGCACTCGAAGCCGAAGCTCGCGTGTGCCTGTCCTATGAGCTGGACCAGGATCTCGATCGCTTTGCGGAATGCGTCCAGGCGGAATATCTGGCTGCCTATGTGCGCATGCAACCCCACGAGATCGAGGTGCGGAGCCGCCAGTGCCTCCCGGATAGCTTCGAGCGCCACCCCATCCGCCAGCCCGAAGCCGAACTTGGAATCGATCTGCCCGGTCTGGATATACGAATGCGTGTGCGCCTCGATGCCGGGAGTGATGCGCAGGAGCACCCGCTGGCTACCCCCTTGAGCCTCCACCAACTCCTCCAGCAGCGCGAGTTCCTGGAAGCTGTCGATCACCACGCAGCCTACGCCTCCCGAGAGAACGTAGTCCAATTCCTCCCGGGTCTTGTTGTTGCCGTGGAAGAAGATCCGTTCGCCAGGGAAGCCCGCGACCTTGGCCACGTGGTATTCCCCTCCCGAAGACACGTCGATGGATAGCCCCTCCTCCAGCACCAGCTGGCTCACCGCCACCGACGAGAAGGCCTTACTGGCGTAGATGACTTCGAAGTCCTCAGTGTGCTCGCGAAACGCCTCCATATAGCGCCGGCACTGGTCGCGGATGGACTTCTCCTCGTAGATGACCAGGGGGGTGCCGAACTCGGCTACCAGGTCGGTCACGTCGCAGCCGTCGATCTCCAAGTGCCCGGCGGCGTTGTGCGAAGCGGTGATGGGGTAGACAAGCGTGTGGGTCAAAACAGCCTCCAGAACGGGAAACATGGGTACGTTACCACACAAGCCCAGCTGGTAGAATGAACTTCCAGGATGATCGACGAAACGTCTACTTTCTCCTACTACCGGGGCACCAAAGAACCCAGTTTCGCTACCCGGACCGAGCTCGAAGCCGCCAAGCTCTTCGACTACCACCGGATCGCCTGGGAGTACGAGCCGCGCACCTTCGTCCTCGAGCGGGACGAGCGCGGCAACATCCTCGAGGCTTTCACCCCCGACTTCTTTCTTCCCGACCTCGACCTCTTCATCGAGGTCACGGAGATGAAGCAGTCATTGGTCACCGCTAAGAACCGCAAGGTGCGCAAGCTGCGCGAGAAGTATCCCGACATCCGTATCAAGCTGCTCTACCGCAAGGACTTCGTTCGCATGGCCCAGAAGTACGGCCTGTGAGACCCAGATGGCGGCGGCTCCCCCCTCCCCGACCCCGCCCTGCGGCTCGCACCGTCCGGATGACAGGATCGGTGAGGTGTTCCTCGACGCCGACGCGATCGCCAAGCGCGTCGAGGAGTTGGGGGCGGAGATCACCCGCGACTACGAGGGTCAGGAACTCCTTCTGATCTCCATCCTCAGGGGAGCCGTCTTCTTCATGGCCGATCTGGCGCGGGCGATCGATCTGCCTCTAGAAATGGACTTTCTGGCCATCAGCTCGTACCTTCAGGAGCACACCGAGACCGGCAAAAAGGCGATCCGTTTCCTCAAGGACCTGGACAAACCGGTCAAGGACAAGAATATCCTCGTAGTCGAGGACATCATCGACACGGGCCTCACCCTGCACTACATCTTACGATCGCTCAGCCTGAGGCGTCCCCGGTCGCTGGAGGTGTGCACGCTCTTCGACCGGCCCCATCAGCGCCTAGCGGACATGGACGTGCGCTACCGGGGGTTCACCGTCCCTGATGACTTCTTCGTGGGCTACGGTTTCGACTACCGCCAGTTGTTCCGCAATACTCCCTACGTCGCCTACCTGCAGCTTGAGCCTCACCAGCCCACGCTTTTCTAAGGGCCTCGAGCCCGCATCCATCGTCTCCGTGGGTCTGCTCTCCGCAGTCGGCGCCGGACAAGAACCCACACTGGAGCTGGCGGCCACCCTGTACCTCCCCTCGCCTCCGGCGCAGATACCGGTGCCCGGTCTCATCGTCGGCCATGGAGCCGGCAGCCGACGGGCGCGGCACGACCTCTTCTGCCGCGAAGCCTGCCAAAGCGGGTTCGCCGTGCTCGCATTTGACTTCCGCGGCCACGGAGAGAGCGGCGGCGAAGCCGACGGACCATTGGAGGAGGACGTGCTGGCCGCCGCCCACTTCTTACGCACGCACCCGGCCGTCGACTCGAGCCGCCTCTGCTACCGGGGATCGAGCATGGGCGGGTTCTATGGTCTGAAGGCAGCGTCACGGGCCGGCTTTGCGGCCATGGTCCTACTCTGCCCTGCCAGTGAAGACGTGATGCTCGACGGGATCGCCGATTGTCAGAAGGCCGAGGCCGACAGTGAGAGGGCCGACACCGACGATGCCACTGCGGGCGGGGGCGAAGCCGCAGACCCGGGCGGGGCCGCGCCGCGTTGGGACACGCCCCGCCTCCGCTCCTATTTCGAGCGGCAAGACAGCCGTCTGCTGGCAGCGCAGGTGGATTGCCCGGTGCTGCTGGTGCATGCCCGAGAAGACGAGGTGGTACCGTTCGACCACTCCGTCTTACTCATGGAGCACCTACGCACCGAGAAGACGCTACTGGCCCTGGACGGTGGCACTCACACCACGGCGCAGCATGACCCCCAGGTCCACCGCTATTCCATGGACTGGCTCGCGGCGGAGCTCATGCACTGAACGTACTTGAAGAAGACGGCGAACGCCTTTTCAAACGCGGCCGGATCGAGCTCCACGCCCGTCTGATCCTCCAGGCATTCCTTCATACGGTGGCTTATCAGGTGCGTCCCGACCCGGTCAAGCGCCGACTTGACTGCGGCCAGCTGAGCCAGGATCTGCTCGCAGTCCTTGCCCTCCTCGATCATGCGTTGCAGGCCCCGCACCTGCCCTTCTATGCGGGCCAACCGATTGAGGACCCGGCCGACGTCTTCGCTGCTCGCTCGGACTGCACCTCCATCATTCGGACCCATGCCCGACCTCCTCCGTGTGGCTCGTGCGAGGCCATCATACCCCTGGGGGTACCAGAAGGACAAGGGAACCGCCCCTCGAGAGCACGATGATAAAAAGGAAGATGGAGCGGAGTACGGGGTTCGAACCCGCGACATCCAGCTTGGGAAGCTGGCACTCTACCAACTGAGTTAACTCCGCTCGCCGACCAGCTTTGCCGGGGTAGGTAGGATTCTACCACACGCCCTTGGGGGTTCCGCAGCCTCCCCTTCCGACCCTGACCATACGTCGCTCGATCCTGGTCCGCTCCAGGCGGATTCGACTTCCGCTCCCACCACTCGCATGCAGCGACATTTTCAGCGCCGCAGACGCGGTCGGAAGGCTTGACTCTCGGGGAAAGCCGTGTAGAATACCTAGTGAGTCCCGAGAGCTCAGACGCAGCATCTGAGGAGCTTACAAAGGGGCCCGCAGAGGAAACGCGGAGGTAAACGGCCGCGGAGTACAGCGAAGCGGGGCCGAAGTGAGAGCCGTTGAAAGGTGAAAAGCGAGTGCACTCGGGGCTCGCTTTTCTTGTCGTGGGTACCCGGTTCCTTCGGAAGGGCCCCTTCGGAAGCCTAGTGCTGACACCCGGGACAATATGCCGTCCCCCGGCCCGCCACCACGGTGCGCACAAGGGTGTCCCCGCAACGGGCGCAGTCCTGTCCTTGCTTTCCGTACGCCCGCAGCCAATCCTGGAAGCTGCCGGCCTTGCCTTCGGTATCGACGAAATCGGAGAACGAGCAGCCGAGAAGCCGCACCCCTTCGCCCAACCGGTGAGGGATCTCCTCCGCCAGGAGCCCCACTTCCTCGGGGGAAACGGAGCCGGATGGACGCAGCGGCGAGAGCCGGGTCCACCACAAGATCTCATCGGCATAGATATTGCCGATCCCGGCCAGGTGCCGCTGATCGAGAAGAAAGGCTTTGAGAGGCGCCGTGCGACCTTGGAGCCGCCGGGCCAGATACCCGCCATCCCACGCCCCTGTCCACGCGTCCGGTCCCAGTCCCTGCAAACGAGGCGCAGGACCACCCAGGGTCAGATGGACGCGACCGAACTTGCGCATGTCGCGGAACTCCAGGCTGACGCGGGACCCATCCGCCGCTTCGAGTGCAAAGAGGAACCGGGTGTGAGGGGTGGGTGAGGCTGGGACGGACGACGCCACCAGGAAGTGCCCGGTCATGCCCAGGTGCAGGGTGAGGAACGCGACCCCGTCCAGGCCCACCATCAGGAACTTCCCCACTCGATGCACGCTCCGCACGTGCCTGCCGGGCAGCAGGTCCCTCACCTGTGCCTCGGTGCAGTCGCGGAGCATGGCCGGCTCCACCTTCTCCACCGCGACGAAGCGTTTTCCAACGAGAGACCGGGCCAGCTGACGTCTGACCGTCTCCACTTCCGGGAGTTCGGGCACTACGGCCTCTCCCCTACATACTTTCTGGAGCGCTGACGCCCAGCAGATGGAGGCAGCGGAATATGACCCTCTTGGTCACTACACAGAGAGCGAGCCGCGAGGCGCCTACGGCCGGCTCGACCCCGATGACCCGGCAGTGCTTGTAGAAGACGTGAAAGTCGCCCGCCAGTTCCTGAGCCCATCCGGCGATACGGTGAGGGGCCCGCCGCTCGGCGGCATCCTGGATGACCGAGGAGAAACTCTCCAGCCGTTTGATGAGCGCACGCTCGTAGGGAGAGACGAACATCGCGGGCCCATCCGGGATAGCGGCTTCCATCTCCGCAGGAACGTTCCTGAGGATGCTGGCGATGCGAGCGTGGGCATATTGCACGTAGTAGACGGGGTTGTCCTGGTTCTGTTGGCGCGCCAACCCGATATCGAGATCGAGGGTCTGGTCCTGGGAACGCATCACCAGGAAGAACCGGGCCGCGTCCACGCCGATGGCCTCGACCAGCTCGGCCAGGGTGACCATCTCGCCTCGTCGGGTGGACATCTGCCGTAGCTCACCTTCTTCGAGCAGGTTCACCAGCTGGCCGATGATGACTTCCAGCATCCCGGGACGTCCGGAGAGGACCTCGACGGCCGCTTTCATGCGGGATACGTAACCGTGGTGGTCGGCTCCCCAGATATTGATCAGATGCTCGAAACCACGGTCTAACTTGTCCTCGTGATAGGCGATGTCAGCGGCAAAATAGGTGGGCTGCTCGTTGCTGCGGACAAGCACCCGGTCTTTGTCATCGCCCCGCGAAGTGGTGCGCAGCCAGATGGCATCTCCCTCCCGGTAGGCCTCGCCGGAGGCGAGCAGCCGGTCGATGATCTGCTCCAGCCGTCCGCCCTCGTGGAGGCTTGTCTCGCTGAACCAGCGGTCGAACAGCACGCCGAAATGCGCCAGCTCGGTCTTCATCTCTTCGAGCATGAGCGCACATCCGCGCGCGCGGAAGAAGGCCGCCACTTCCTCCGACCCCGAATCGGCGGACCACTCGGATGCTTCTACCGGAGCTTCGTCGTCGGAGTCTCCGGTCCCGGGAGCGATAGCGCCGGCCGCGGGTGCGGTGTCGCCCCCCGCCGGCGCCGCCGCGGCCACCAGCCGCAGCGCTGGTACCCAGCGGTCGCCCACCTCCGCACGCACCGCCGCGGCGACATCTTTGACGTAGTCACCTTGATAGCCATCCTCCGGTACCGGGAGGTCTATCTCAAAGGATTGGGCATAGCGGGCGGCCACGCTGCGCCCGAAAAGGTCCATCTGCCGTCCGAAGTCATTGATGTAGAACTCGCTGGCGACGTTCAGGCCGCTGAAGGCCAGCAGCCGACGGAGCGAGTCGCCATAGGCCGCGTAGCGGCCGTGACCCACGTGGAGGGGGCCATTAGGGTTCACACTTACGAACTCAAGGTTCACCCGGGGATGACGTCGGGGCGGCCCCCGGCCTATGGTGTCATCCTCGCCGAGCATCTCGGCCATGGCTTCCGCATATGCCCTGCTGCTGAGGGTGAAGTTCAGAAAGCCGGGACCAGCCACTTCGATCTCGTCCACGAGCCGGGCGAGATCCGGGTCGGCCAGCAAGCGCTGACGCAGTTGCTCGGCCAGCACCCGCGGCGGCTGCTTCACCACCTTGGCCACCTGCAGGCAGAACGGGGCAGCATAGTCGCCGTGGGCTGCTTCCGCCGGCCGCTCCAGCTGGCACACCGGTACATCGCTCCAGCCCTCCTCGGCGGCCCACTCCGCGATCACCCTTCGCACCCGCTCGGCTAACACGTCTCTCTCGTCCTCCCTATGGCTTAGGCAGTGCCGGGGCACCGATGAGCTGTTCCAGCCGGGTTATCTCCGCCGGCGTCCCTATGGCGACGATCATGTCTCCAGGGCTCAAGCGCGACTCCGGAGAGGGGTTCTTGTTGAAGATCCCCGTGCCTGCGTGCCGTACCGCCAGGATGGTGGCCCCGGTCCGTTTGCGGACTCCCAGATCCTCGATCGACTGTCCGACGGCACAGCACTGGGCGTTCAGTTCGAACTCTTCCACCCGGAACTCCAGCTCTCCCCCGCCGGTGACCACCTCCAGGTAGTCGCTGACGAGCGGCTTGAGCATCAGGCTGGCCATCCGCTTGCCACCGATCCCGTAGGGCGAAACCACATGGTCGGCGCCGGCCCGCTCGAGCTTGCTCAAGGTGTCCTCGGAGCTGGCTCGGGCGACGATGAGTAACCCCGGGTTGAGCACCCGGGCGGAAAGGGTCACGAAGATGTTGCCGGCGTCGGAGCCGACCGCGGCCACCAGCCCCTTGGCCCGCTCGATGCCCGCAGCCTCCAGGACCTCGTCCGCGGTGGCGTCACCGCTGATCACGAGGAACCCGTCGGCCTCGGCACGGGCGAGACTTTCCGGATCGTTATCGACGATGACGAACTTCGCCCGATGCGCCACGAAGTGACGAGCCACCGACTCCCCCACCCGGCCGTAGCCGCAGATGATGTAGTGTGCTTCCAGTTTGTCCACCTGCCTCCTCACCACCCTCCTCCGAAACACGCCCGTGAGTTGCCCACTGATCACGAACTCCACCATCGTTCCGATGCCGTACAGAATGGTCCCCACCCCGCCGAAGATCAGCACCACGGTGAAGATCGACCCCGCCCGCGACAAGGGATGGACCTCGCTGAACCCCACCGTGAAGATGGTGGTCACAGTCATATACAGGGAGTCTAGCAGGCCCCAGCCCTCAATCAGCCAGTAGCCGACCGTGCCTATGATCACGACCGCGAAGATCGCAGCGACGACCAACAGTCCTGTCTTGACCTCTCGTCGCATCCGACCGCTCCGTCTTTCCATCAGTGGGTTCTTGGGGACACTGACCAGGACCCGGCTACCATGGAAAACCACGCCGCCCGCCCCGAGGTTGTCGCCGCGCTGGCCTCCGGCGTCGGCCAGTCTACCCGCTATAGCGCTACTCTCCATGAGAACATGATGTATGTTGCAGTAGCTGTGACTGACCAGGGGAAAGTGCTTGGCACAGCGCGGGTAGCCCTGCCTTTGACCACCGTGGAAAATTCCGTAAATAGCATGACCATGGTCATTGTAGGGAGTATTACTGTCGCCACTGTGCTGGTTATTGTTTTCGCTGCATTGCTCGCCCGGATGATAACCAGGCCGGTGAGGCGGCTTACCAGTGCCGCGTAGGCAATCGCCTCGGGGAAGCTGGACCAGCGGATTCCATCAACTACCAGTGATGAAATAGGACGCCTCAGTCGCGCTTTCAACGAGATGTCATCCAGTATCAGAAGCACGATGGCAGCAGTAACCGGTGAAAGAAGCAGGCTGGAGACCATTCTTTCCAGCCTGACGGACGGCGTCGTGCTGACCGACTCAAAAGGGAGGATTTTGCTGGCTAACTCGGCTGCCGAGAGGCTTTTCAGCTTCGAGCAGATGAAGGTCAAGGGTATACCCGTTATCGAGACTATATACGACCACGAGATAGACGACATGGTCAAGACATGTCTCAGTACATCTCGT
>JAZDLO010000009.1:0-2726 GCA_043801935.1 bacterium | reverse complement strand
GGGGCGGCTACATCCGGGGGCCCTATGCGACCGAGCCCGCTCGGTTGGAGGTCTTGCTCCTCGCGATGCAGGGATTGGGCAAGCCGGGCGCTCACCAGGTCAAGATGTTCGAATGGAACTGGCTGGGACCGCGACTCTTCTTCGACCTGGAGAGGACGGCGATGCCTCGAGCCATGGCGGTCCCGACCGTAGGAGCGGCGTATCGCGGGTGGAGCTTCCTTCCCTGGAATCTTAAGTTCCCGAAGCAGATTATTCCCAAAACCTTGGTTCCCGACGCTATTCTCAATCCGCCCATCAGTTGGCGTAGCACCACGATGCTGTACATGCCGCGTACGGATCAATTCAAGGAATACGTCTATCCGGTCGAAGGCTGCTCGGAAATACACATGGTCTGGACGGACAGCCCCAGTTGGGTGACCTGCTGGAACGGGGGTAACAGGTTCGTCCAGGCCATGAGAAGCCCCAAGATCGAGTTCATGTTGGCGCAGCATCCGTGGCTGGAGAACGATTGTCTATTCGCCGACATCGTCCTGCCGGTGAGCACCAAGTTCGAGCTTTCGGACATAGGGACCGGTGTGGGCAGTGGAGAGTTCGAGACGATCTTCCTCGAGCCTAAGTGTATCGATCCGATCGGCGAGTCGAAGAGCGACTACGAGATAGTCTGCATGATCGCCGAGAGATTCGGGCTGTTGGACAAAGTGACAGAGGGAAAAGACGAGGACTATTGGATCAAGTATGGCTACGAGACTTCCGGCGTCCAGGACCTGGTGAGCTGGGAGAAGCTGAAAGAAAAGGGTTACTACGTCGTTCCCACCGACAAGGATTGGAAAGACTATCCCCGCGGACTGGCTAATTTCCGCGACGACCCGGAGGGCAATCCCCTGACTACGCCCACCGGCAAGATCGAGTTCTACGCCACTGGTCTGGCCGAGCATTTCCCCGATGATGAGGAAAGGCCGCCTGTCCCCCACTACATCCCCTACGGAGTGTCTCACCAGGAGAGTCTGAGCCACCCCAAAGCGGAGAAGTATCCCTTACTCGTTATGTCGAACCACCCGAGGTGGTCCGTGCATTCTCAGCACGAGGACATAACCTGGCTGCGGGAGATCGAGACCTGCAAGATCAGGGGCGCCGACGGATATCAATACCATCCGCTGTGGATGAACGCCAAAGATGCCGGCGAGCGAGGCATCAAGAAAGGTGACATCGTAAAGATGCACAACGACCGCGGCGGGATCCTCTGCGGAGCCTACGTGACCGAGCGCATCATGCCCGGAGTGGTAGGCATCGATCACGGAGCCAAGTACGACCCCATAGTCCCGGGAGAGCTTGACCGGGGAGGAGCGGAGAACACCATATGCCCCTCGAAGACCACCTCGAAGAACGCGTTCGGCCATGCGGTGAGCGGCTTCCTTGTCGAGGTCGAGAAGGTCGATCTGGATGAGCTCAAGGCCAAGTATCCGGAAGCTTTCAGCCGTCCCTTCCACCCGGACGCGGGTCCCTACATCGAAAGCTTCTTACAGAGGAACGGCAACGAGGGGTAGTGTGTAGGCCGCTAACTATGGAGGTGCCCAAATGGGCAAAGTCATGGTCATCGATCTGGCCATCTGCAACGGCTGCCATAACTGCCAGGTCGCCTGTAAAGACGAGCACGTGGCTAACGACTGGTCTCCCATCGCCAAGCCCCAGCCCGATACCGGCCAGTTCTGGAACAAGGTGATAAACCTGGAGCGGGGCACAGTGCCCAAGGTGCAGGTGACCTACCACCACAGCATGTGCCAGCACTGCGAGAACGCCCCCTGCCTGGAGGCCTGCCCGGCCGGAGCCATCTACCGAAGAGCGGACGGCATCGTTATCATCGACCCGGAGAAGTGCCGGGGAAACCAGCTCTGTATGGAAGCCTGCCCCTATGAGAACGTCATCTACTTTAACGACGACCTTAACCTGGCCCAGAAGTGCACCTTCTGCGCGCACCTTATCGACCGGGGCTGGACCGAGACCCGCTGCTCGGATGCCTGCCCCACCGGGGCCTTTACCTTCGGGGAAGAAGCCGACCTAAAAGACCAGCTATCCGCCGCCCAGCTCCTTAAGCCCGAACTACCCACCCGCCCCCGGGTGTACTACCTAAACCTACCTAAGAAGTGGCTGGCCGGGGCGGTCTATGACTCTGAAGCCGATGAGTGCACCGAAGGGGCCTCGGTGACCGCCACCCACACCATAAGCGGCCAGAAGGTCTCCACCAAGACCGATAACTACGGCGACTTCTGGCTTAAGAACCTGCCGGACGGCACCTACACCGTCCTCATCGAGAAGAAGGGCTATCTCACCCAGAAGCTCGGTCCCATCGACGCCACCCAGAAGGACCAGAACCTGGGCGACATCGTGCTCTGGAAGGCCTAGCTCCGGAGGGAGCCGCCGTCTGTCCGCCGGCGGCACTCGTCCCTTCACATGCGCCGCAGCCCGCAGGTTTCCGCGGGCTGCGGCCTTCATCGCGTCTTGTCGGCATCGACGAGGCAGCGCGCGTGACCGCCGGCTTACGCTCCGGTGTAGGGCTGGACCTTATCCTGCACGGTGATCATGTCGGCGCCCACATTGCTGACGATGGTCAGGTCGAACGGGTATTTGGTGCTCGCGCGCCACTGGCCGCCCACCAACGGTGATTTGTAGACGTTCTCTACGACGTGGCGAGGACCGGGTTGCCACGGGGGGCCGACAGGTTCGACGGG
>JAZDLO010000065.1:0-48043 GCA_043801935.1 bacterium | reverse complement strand
AATGACGCAGCCAGGCGCAAGGCCATGCTAGGCATCGTGCCGGCGGGCACGGTGAACGTACTCGCCCTCGAGCTGGGGCTGCCGTTCCAGGTGGAGCGGGCGTGCAATGTCATCGCCGGGGGCAAGACCATCTCCCTCGACCTGGGCAAGGTCAACGAGCGCCGCTTCGTGCTGATGATGGGCGCCGGTATCGACGCCCTCACCGTGCGGAACATCGATCTTCGCGCCAAGAAGCGTTTCAAGGAGTTGGCCTTCCTCAGCACCGGGATACGGGCGGGGTTCGCCGGGCGCCCTCCGGCCTTCCTCGTGCGGGCCAACGGCAAGGAGCATCGGACGACCTTCTTCGTGGCCGGGAACAGCCGGTACTACGGGGGCCGCTTCGGGGTCACCCCCGGGGCCGATCCCACTGACGGCGTGCTCGATCTGTTGCTCTTCACCGGAACCACCCGGTCAAGTCTGGCCGTCTTCTGGTTGGGAGTGCCCAGCGGCCTCCACCTGCGCAATGCCAACGTCGTCTATTTACGCGGAGAGCGGGCCGAACTGGCTCCGATCGAGGACAAAGATGTTGTGTGGTTCCAAACCGATGGAGAGCTGGCCGGCAGGTTGCCCGCCACAGTGGAGATCGACCCGCACGCGCTCGAAGTGCTCGTGCCTTGACGGATGAGGACCGATCGACGGAGACCGACGACAAGAGAGAAGTGGAGATGACCAGAGATGACCAAGACAGCTAGGAGCGGTGGCACCGTTATCCTGGTCGCGATCGTACTCGGCGCGCTGACCTTGCTCGCGGCCAGGTGTTCGAGCGCGGACGAGCAGGCGACGACGACCACTGCCGCAGTTTCGAGCGTGACCACCATCCCGGCGAGCTCCGTCACCACCCTCCCGACGAGCTCCGATGGAGTGCAAAGACTGGTAGTGGGTGGTGCCACGGTCGAGGAGTACGAGGCAGCATTGCCCGACCTGGAGAAGGCCGTGGAGGCCGCTCCCGACGACCTCGCTGCTCTCCAAGAGCTGGCCATCGCCCAGTACAACACGAGCAGATACGAGGAAGCGGCGGTCACCTACCGGAAGATGCTCCAGCTCAAGGATGACGCTTTCACCCACAACAACTACGGGAACGTCCTTCGCGATTTGAAGAAGATCGAGGAAGCCAAGGCCGAATACGAGAAGGCCATCTCCGCCGATGCTTCTCTCGCCGCCGCGTATTTCAACCTGGCCTCGGTCCTCGCAGCGCAGGGGAACACGACCGACGCCCTGAAGGTGGTGGATCGCGGCTTGACCGTCATTACGGGAGAAGATAAGACACGACTCGAGACCTACAAAGAACAGCTGAGCGCCAAGAAGTAGGCGCGGGGGGGCCTCCTCCTCCCGGCCGGGACGAAGGACTCCGGCGCCACCGCAACCGGCCGAGGCGGACACTCGTGGTCCTGGTGGCGGCCGCCGCTCTCGTGGTCGCCATCGCGCTACTCATAGGGCTGTTGGTAGACGAGCAAGACGAGAGCGCGGACAGCCTTCGAGGACCACTCGTCTCTTCGGTCACCGGGACCACCGACCGGTTGACCGACGGTGAGGCCCTCACCGAGCCCACAGTCGCGCCGACCGCGGACCGGATCCAACCCTCCGGGGAGCAGTGGGCTTCACTGCTCCCTCGGCTACGGGAGATCGCAGCGGCAGACCCCGCCGACGTGAACGCCCAGCGCAAGTTGGCCCTGGCCTACTACAACCTCGGCCGGCTCGACGAGGCGGCCGCCGTCTACGAGCGGCTCCTGGCCAACAAAGAAGACCCTGTGCTACGAAACCGCTTGGGCAACACCTTGCGCGACCAAGGGGATGTGACCGGAGCGGACGCCGCATATCGCCAAGCCATCTCCGATGATCCCACCCGTGCCCCGCCCTACCTGAACCTGGCCGAGCTGCTGTGGCGCCAGGGCCGGGACAAGGAGGCGCTGGCGACCATCGACCAGGGGCTGGAGTCAGTTCCGGAGGAGAGTCGAGCTGCTCTCGAGAAGGGGCGCGAAGTGCTGGAGGCGTCCGCCCCGTAGCTCCGCACCGGCGCCGCGAAGCATGTCAGGCCTTCTGGACCGCCACCGTCACCGGGAGACCGTTCACTTTGAGGTCTTCGCGGTAGGAGCCGTCGCCTGTCGCGCCGGCAGCCGCGGCACGAGCCTCCGGCGCCCCAGCACTGCCCGACACGCCTGTCGCGCCGCTCACCTCCAGGCTCACCGCCAGCGTCTCCTTTTTCACCCAGTCGCCGTGGACGGCCAGCATCTCGGCGATCTCGGCCGGCCCGAAGACGCGCAGATGGATGCGGTCGTCGATCTGGAAGTCGGCGGCTTTGCGGGTGTTCTGGATATGGTGCACCAGCTCCCTGGCCAAGCCTTCGCGCAGGAGCTCTGGGCTGAGCCGGGTGGAGATGGCCACCGCCAACCCACCCTCGCGTTCCACCCGAAAGCCTTCCCGCTCATGGGCTTCTACCACGAGATCCTCGGGTTTGAACTCGTATTCTCGCTGCTCCACCGTCACCATGACCGAGCGGCCGGCGCTCACCCGGTCGCCCACTTCGTCGGCAGGCAGAGCGGCGACGGCAGCTGCCACGGCGGGCATGTTCTTGGCGAACTTCGGGCCAAGGGTCCTGTAGTTGGGCTTGACCACGTAGTTGACCAACTCGCTGGCCGAAGCTACGTACTCGATGGCTTTGAGGTTCAACTCCTCGGCCACTACCTCGGACAAGCTCTCAACGCCCGCACGCTCGCTCTCGCTCGCGGCCACCACCGCCACCTCGATGGGTTGGCGTGTCTTGATCTGCGCGGAGTTGCGAGCGGCGCGGCCCAGATTGACTACTTGACGGGCCACGGCCATACGAAAGGAGAGGTACTCATCGATGAGGGTCTCGTCGGCGACCGGCCAATCGCACAGATGCACCGACTCCGGCGCCTCCGGAGAACGTTCGGCCACCAGGTTTTGATAGAGCTCCTCCGCGAGAAACGGCGTGAAGGGCGCGAGTAGCTCGGCGAGCGTCGCCAAGCACTCGTTCAAGGTGAGGTAGGCGGCGATCTTGTCGGCGTCTGCTTCGCTCTTCCAGAAGCGGCGGCGGCTGCGGCGCACATACCAGTTGGAGAGCTCGTCCACGAAGTCGGCGATGGCGCGGCCGGCGGCGAAGGCGTCGTATTGGTCGAGCTCGGCGGTCACCTTGCGGATAAGTAGATGCAAGTCGCCCAGGATCCAGCGGTCCATGAGGCTGCGCTCGGCCACGGGGAGGTGGTGCCGGGCGGGGTCGAAGCCGTCGATGTTCGCGTACAGGGTGTAGAAGGAGTAGGTGTTCCAGAGGGTGAGGATGAACTTACGGATCACCTCGTCCACGTTCTCCGGCCCGAAGCGACGGGCGAACCAGGGGGAGCTGACAGTGAGCAGGTACCAACGCAGGGCGTCGGCCCCTTGTTTGTCGAGTATGCTCCAGGGGTCGACCACGTTGCCCAGACGCTTGGACATCTTGCGGCCTTCGTTGTCGAGGATGTGGCCCAGGCAGAGCACATTGCGGTAGCAGGTGTGGCCGGTGAGTAGCGCGCTGATGGCCAGCAGGCTGTAGAACCAGCCCCGGGTCTGGTCGATGGCTTCGCAGATGAAGTCGGCCGGGAAGCGCTTCTCCCACATCTCTTGGTTCTCAAAGGGGTAGTGCCACTGAGCCACCGGCATGGAGCCGGAGTCGAACCAGGCATCGATGACGGCCGTCACCCGGCGGGCTTCGGCGCCACACGCGGGACACGCGAAGGTGACCTCGTCCACGTAAGGACGGTGGAGTTCCAGCGCGGACAGGTCGCGGCCGGCGAACTCGCTGAGCGCAGCCCGAGAGCCGACCACGGTGTCGTGGCCCTCAGCGCAGCGCCATACGGGCAGGGGCGTACCCCAGTAGCGATCGCGAGAGAGCGACCAGTCGACGTTGGTCTCCAGCCACTTGCCGAACCGGCCGTGCTTGAGGTGGTCGGGATACCAGGTGACCTCCTCGTTGGCCGCCAGCACCGCCTCCTTGCGAGCGGTTGTGCGGACATACCACGAAGTCCTGGCATAGTAGATGAGGGGCGTATCGCAGCGCCAACAGTGGGGATAGTTGTGCTCGTATTGCTGGCGGGCGAAGAGTAGGCCGCGGGAATCAAGCTCGTCCATGATCCCGGCGTCGGCGTCCTTGACGAAGACGCCCGCCCAGGGCACGACCTCGGCGGTGAAGCGGGCCTCCTCGTCCACGGGCATGACCACCGGCAGATCGTTGGCCCGGCCCACGGCCATGTCGTCCGCGCCGAAGGCGGGGGCGATGTGGACGATGCCGGTCCCCTCATCGGTGGCAACGAAATCACCGGCGATTACCCGCCAAGCCGGCTTGTCGGGCGTCACGAAGTCATACGGGGGCTGGTAGTGGCGGCCCAGCAGGTCGGAGCCCGGGAAAGTATCTTCGATCACCGCCTCCGAGCCCAGAACGGCGCCTACCAGGTCCGCGGCCAGAATGAGGTGCTCATCGCCCAGCCGGGCGCGGGCGTAGTGGATATCGGGGCCCACGGCAGCGGCCACGTTGGAGATGAGGGTCCAGGGCGTGGTCGTCCAGACCAGGAGGCTGACCGGCTGACCGTCGGCGGCGACTTCCGGAGTGGCGGTGCCCCCCGTGAAATCGGCGCACAGCGGAAACCGCACGTATACCGACGGATCAGTGACCATCTGATAGCCCGAGGCCACCTCGTGCGACGACAGCGCCGTCCCACACCGCGGGCAATACGGCACCACTTTGTACCCCTCGTACAGCAGTCCCTGCTTGGCGAACTCCGAGAGGATCCACCACACCGACTCGATGTAGCCGTCGGTCATGGTCAGGTATGCGTCGTCCAGGTCCAGCCACATGCCGATGCGCTCGGTCATGCGGTTCCAGTCGTCCACGTAGGCGGTCACCGACTCCCGGCAAAGTCGGTTGAACTCGGCTACGCCGAACTCTTCGATCTGCTCCTTGTGGTCGAAGCCCAATTGCTTCTCGATTTCCAGCTCGACCGGCAGGCCGTGGCAATCCCAGCCGCCTTTGCGCCCCACGTAGAAGCCGCGCATGGTCTTGAACCGCGGGTAGATATCTTTGAACACCCGGGCCAGCACATGATGGACGCCGGGTTTACCGTTGGCTGTGGGAGGACCTTCGTAGAACACCCATTCCGGGTTGCCGGTTCGCAGTTCGAGGCTCTTCTGAAAAATGGAGCGCTCTTTCCACCAACCAAGGATCCGCTCCTCCAGGGCGGGGAAGCTCTGTCCTGTGTCCACTGGTCGGTAACCGCCGGTCATGCGCTCCTCCTGTGCTGCCACCTCCGGGCCGCGGGCCCGCGGGTCCCGCGCCCGCCACGCATCAGGCCACCCGAGGGGCGAACTTCGTTCCACAAACAAATACGCCCCGCTCCGCGCTGCGCCTGCCGGCGATGCCGCCGGGACGCCTGCCCGCTCCGCGACTGCCGGACACGTGCCCGGCGACTTCCGTCGCGGAACCGGAGCGCGTAGGGACGGGACGCGACCCGCGGTACCACCCTACTTGGCCGCCTGCTGCCGCGCTGCCGGAAGGCTGTTCACCCTCCTCACGCCGTGCTGCCGCGGCCCCCTCAGCAGGCGCGCCCGCCTGCGGCGTTCACGCCCCCCTTCTGTAACGGGAAGGACCCGGCCAGGTCTACTGGGTGGCGCCCCGCCCCCCACCAGGGTAACCTTTCGGGGGCTGCCGGCCCGACCGTTCGGCTGGCGGCTCGGGGATGATGTTCAGCGCTGATCCCCACCGGGCTTGCACCATCCCCGGCTCGCTCGCGAGAAGAGCAGCGCCTACTCGTTCCCGTCATCGCCTTTGTGCTGGCGTAGTCTAGTGGCATGTAGAATAAACTTCAAGGAGTGAACCAGTGTCGAAGCGGTGGACGATCTTTCTTGGTATTGGCGTGGTCACGCTGGGACTGATCGTGGCCGTGGTCGTTGCCGAGCAGCGACAGGAAAGCGGCCGCCGCGCCGCGGAGGTGGCCGCCACTTCGACCACGGGTGTCACATCACCCTATGACCTTACTGAGCTTCCCGCAGACAGCGATCTCAACCTGATCGAGGAGGCCTCTTTCGCCAGCATAACGGTCCCCGTCGAGAACGACAAACTGACCAGTTACGGGGTCGGTTCGGGTCGTCCGGCCATGCAGGCACTCACCGAGGCCATCCGAGATGCCGAGGAGATCGGCGAGGAGGCCGCCTCTCTTCCTCCGACCGACACCGATTCCACCATCACCTTCGTCTTGCCTTCGCGCCAGACCCTTACCTTCAACATCGACCTTGAGACAGGGCTCATAGCGCGTGGCAGCAGGGTTTGGCGGCCCCAAGGCGATCTGGCCGCCCTCGTAGGGGCCGCCACGACCGGACCGAACTAGACCACGCCGCACCCGCTGGCCCACGCGTCCAGTCCATGAGCGCAACCGGATGAGCAGTCGCCTCACAGCCTGCCTATCACCTGTCCTCCGTCTCCTCATGATGTGCGCGCGGCCAAGATGGCCGATTCCACCGCCGCCCCGGGTGGCGCCTTTGGAAGCTCGGCCGGTGCGGCGATGCCGGCCCCCCTTGATTCCTCGAGCTCTTTTTCCAGGTAGGTGCGGCGGTAGGAGAACGCAGCCACCAGTACCATGTACTGCAAGGCGGCTCTGATGAGAGCCCTGAACGGATCCTGGTAGAATACCAGCAGATCGACCACGGCCAGATCGGCGATCAGACCGGCGATGGCAACCCCCACTCCCCGCCACTCGCGCCGCAGGACTATCAAGGTGCAGCCCGCCAACATGGCGAATCCCACGCTGCCCTCGAGCGCGGCCTCCGCCGAGAACCACAGCTTGTCCCCCAGCCCGACCAGTTCCAGGGGCGAAACCAGCGGGCGGAGGAACTCCATGGCTGTCACGGAGGGCGTGAGGGTCAGGGATGCCAGCAGAGTCATGTCGAGAACGGCATAGAGCCCACCCGCCAGCAAGACGACGATGAGAAGTATTCTCAGTCTCGAACGGGTGAAGAGACCGCGCATCCGCTCATGTACGTGTTTGAACGAGCGCAGCATCCGCCCCGGCTGTGGCTCCACGACCCGAGGCCGTTCGGTCTCAATGAACGCCAGCATCGCCGCGACCAACCGGCGTAGAGCTTCATCCTGGGCCGAACCGCGCACCTGCTCCAAACGGCAGGCAAGGGCGTTCAGATCGTGCCGGCTCATATCGCGATCAAGGACACCCGGCATCTGCTCCAGGGCGCGGCACATCTCTCCGCGTGTATCGGGGCCCGGTAGGCGCCTTACGCGCAGGTAAACAAGCACGGTGGCCAAAAACAACGCATAGATGATGGGTGCGGCCGCCGGCGTGAAGTAGTTGTTGCTCCGGGTAACGAACTTGCCGACCTCATCACTGAAGAAGCCCATCCCGCCGCCACTTAGCACCGCGCCCAGAACCAGCGCCCAACGGTTAGTCACCACCAGCAATAGGAGCGCAGCCGCGAAGAGAGCCAGGCCGCCCCACAACACGTGGGCGATATGCACCGAATCGCTGCCGATCTGCGCGTACCCGGTCAGCATAAGGATGCCGCGGAGAGCCAGTACTGTAAGAGCAAAAGTGACCAAGGAGATGAGCACGTACCGCTCCGAGCGGTGACGCTTTATGGGACCGAGATTGCCGAACACTCGCTTTCGGAAAACACCCAAACCAGTTAGTCCTTTACCAGAACCGTATCCCAAACCAAGGTGGCGGTTTCGGCAGCATCGATCGAAGTGGCCACAACCGCCCCCAGCAGGCGGAAAGTCTCCAGTACGCCTTCCTCTCTCAGGCCAGGTGAACCCGCCGAGCCCGTCGCAGCACCGGTTCGGCGACGCGGGCGATGTGGCCCCGCTGGGAGTGCACGATCAGAACGGCGGCGCACCCTATCGCCGCTCCAGCCGCAACATCGGTCGCATAGTGCGCCCCCACGTAGACGCGCGAGAAGGCCACGAGGGCCGCCAGGACCAAGGCCGCCATGCCGATGCGCCGGTTGGCCATAAGCAGGCCGATGGCTGCTGCAAAAACAAAGGTCGAGTGATCGCTCGGGAACGAGGAATCGTGCGAGGCGGAGACCAGTAGCAGAGCGGGATGGCCCACAAACGGCCGCGGCCGCGCCCACAGATGGATGATCACCTGGTTGAGACCGAGAGCAAGCAACACGCCCACCGCGGCGATTATCGCGGCGATTTGCCACCGCTCGCGACGAGCCGGGGAACCCGGCCAGAACCAGGCGACGACGAAGGCGGCGATGAACACGTACGGCCCGTAGCGAGTGAAGAAGGTCAAGAGTCCATCCAACCACGCGGCGTGGCCGGCAAGCCCGTTCACATGCTCAAACATCCAAGCGTCCACGAACCATTCCCCATCGATCTTCAGCGATCGACAACGACTTTAGTCGGCTCGCATGAAGAACGCATGAACGCCAGACGCGAAACAGTCGCGCCCGGGGTCGTTGGTACCTGCCTTCATTTCTTTTTCATGTTTGGGGGATACTATGCGGTCATGCGCATTCTTCTCGTAGAAGACGAGCGAAAGATCTCAGCCTACGTCCGACGCGGGCTGGAGGAGTCAGGCCACGCAGTCGATGCCGCGTTCACCGGGCCGGAGGGCTTGCGCTGGGCCGGTGTGGCAGAATACGACGCGATCGTGTTGGACATCATGCTGCCGGAGATCGACGGCATAACGGTCTGTCGAGAGCTTCGCAAGCGGGGAGTGCGAGCGGCCATACTCATGCTCACGGCCAAGGACACCATCGACGACCGCGTTGCCGGTCTTGACGCCGGCGCGGATGACTATCTGGTCAAGCCCTTCGCGATGAAGGAATTGCTTGCCCGTCTCCGCGCTCTCGCCCGACGCGCGGCTGAGGCCCCCAGGGCTCCGGTGTTGACCGTCGAGGACCTCTCGCTCGATCCGGCGAGTCATCAGGTAACGCGAGGCGGGCGGAAGATCCTTCTCTCCGCCCGGGAGTTCGCCATACTCGAGTACCTCATGCGCAACGTCGGCCTTGTGCTCACCCGCACCATGATCACCGAGCACGTTTGGGACTATGACGTGTTCCACCAGTCGAATGCGATCGATGTGTATATTCGCAATCTCCGCCGAAAGATGGATGACGACTTCGAGCCGAGATTGATCGAGACCATCCGGGGCGTCGGCTACCGGCTCCAGCCAGAGCCGAAGGGCTAGAGCGCTCCAGATGCTGCGGCGCGGCATGTGGAGACTGCGGACCCCATCGCTGCGGACCCGCTTCGGGTTGTGGGTGGCGGCGCTGGTGCTGGTGGCGCTGGCGCTCTTCAGCACCTATGTCTACATCGATGTCGGTCGGGGACTGCGGAGCGGGCTCGATGACTCCCTGCGGGTGAGCGCCGCGCTTGCGGCGTCCACCATCACTGCTGCCGACGGCAAGCTCGTTCTCGGGGAGAGCATGCGCGAGAACAACAACGAGCTCGAGGCCCTGCTCGCTCAGGGCAACACAGTGAGGTACATGGACGCCAACGGAGCGGTGGTAGGGGGCTTCGGCCAGCTGTTGGACATGCCGCCCGATACAACGGACCTCACCCCAGTGAAGAACGGCGGTCCGATCTTTTCCAGCGTCACCGATCCGGAAGAGGACAGCGACTATCGGGCGTATACGTCGCCCCTCTTCGAGGGTCCGACCCTCGCGGGCTTCGTACAGGTCGTGCACAGTCTCGACTCGGTTACAGGCACGCTGGAGCGCTTGTTTGCGGCGCTGTTCGCCGGAGGGGCTGTCATCATGGTGGGCGCGGGCCTGGCCGGTTACTTCCTGGCCAGACGGGCGCTCGCACCCATCGACGTTATCACCAGGACGGCCCGGCGGATATCGGCCCAGGATCTGTCCGCCCGGATCGACATGTCCGGCACCGATGACGAAGTCGGCCGCCTGGCCTCAACGTTCGACGAGATGCTGGAACGCCTCGACGACTCCTTCAAACGGGAGCGCCGGTTTACAGCCGACGCCTCCCACGAGCTGCGCACCCCGCTGGCGGCGATGGAGGCGATTCTCGGGGTCATCCGTTCTGAGCCCCGAGACCCTGCAGAATACGAGCTGGCCCTGGATGACCTCGCCGAGGAGACGGCCCGGCTCCGCGCCCTGGCTGAGGATCTACTTCAGTTGGCGCGTGGCCCCCACTCGATCCCGGCCGAGATCTCTCCGGTCGATGTCTCCACGCTGGTCGAGGATGTGGTCGATGCGTTGCGGCCAATGGCTGAAGCCAAGAATCTCTCGTTAGGGTGCCGGGTAGAACCGGGTCTGACTGTCATGGGCGATAGCGACAGCTTGATCCGCGTATTCTTGAATCTGCTGGACAACGCCATCAAGTTCACCGAGTGCGGTGGGATCAGGGTCTCTGCCCACCACCGCGCCGGCGCGGTGGTGGTGGACGTGGCCGACACCGGCCTCGGCATCGCTGCCGACCGACTGCCCAGTATCTTCGAACGGTTCTATAGGGCGGACCCGTCGCGCTCCGCCCCCGGCGCGGGCTTGGGCCTGGCTCTTGCCCGGCAGATCGTTCAGAACCATGGAGGCACCCTGACCGCCGTAAGCACGAAGGGACAGGGCTCCACGTTCTCAGTCAGCCTGGGGAGAGGGCCGGACTCGGCGGACTGAACAAGAGTCGTCGATCATGGTCTTCAGCCTGCGCCGGTCGGACGAGCACCCGGCTCGCGCGCGAGCCGATCCGCAAACGAGCCCTCCCGCTAAAGTGAACAAACTGGCTGATTCGCCTCATCTGTCTTTCATCCTGCGCAGCTAGCCTGAGTGGAAAGCTAAGGCTGACCTTTGTAGGAGTACAGATGAGCGTGGCCATCAGAACGGATGATCTGACCAAGAAGTACAACGGCAAGACAGCCCTTGCCCATTTGAGTCTCGAAGTGCCCGAAGGCGAGGTGTTCGGTCTGCTCGGCCACAACGGGGCCGGTAAGACCACCACAGTGAACATATTGACGACCTTGCTCGACCCTTCAGGCGGCCGCGCTGAGGTGAACGGTCACGACGTCGCCAAAGACAGCGCGCAGGTGCGGAGCTCCATCGGCTATCTGCCCGAGAACGTGGAGTTCTACGATGCCCTCTCTCTGGTCGAGAACCTGACCTTCTTCGCCCGCCTCTCCGGCATCCCTAAGCCGGGCGGGAGGATCCGCGATGTGCTGAGCTTCCTCGATTTCGAGGGCCATGAAAGGGAGCGCCTCTCCACCTTCAGCAAGGGAATGCGCCAGCGCGTCGGCATCGCCCAGGCCATCCTCCACCAGCCGTCCGTCCTGTTTCTCGACGAACCGACTTCCGGTCTCGATCCGACCGGGGTCAAGATGCTTCGCGACACGATAGTCCGCCTCAACACCGAGTTGGGCATGACCATATTCATGAACACCCACCTGCTCGCCGAGGTCACCAAGACCTGCAAGAGCATCGGCATCCTGCGCGCCGGAGATCTCATCTATCACGACTCTCTCGAACGCACCCTGCGCTCTTTCCCGGCACAGGATTCCCTCGAGGAGATCTACCTGCGCATCGACGCGGGCGAAGCGTGAGCGCCTTCTTCGCCGTCGCTAAGCAGGAGACCAAATCCGCCGGTCGGGAGCGTCTGGCCATCGCCCTGCTCGTGGTCTTTTTGGGGATGACGGTGGCTTCCGCCGCGATCGGCTGGTCGTCGCATCACACCGTCATGAGTGTCTACAACGAAACGGTGCTCCAAATAGGCCGCGACATTCCCAACCCGTTCGCGAGCGCTTCGGCGCTGGATGTGGTCAAGAACACCGTCATCTACATCGTCCTCATCGGGGCGCTGCTGGCGGTGGTCGTCGGAGTGCGGGCAGGAGTGCGGGATCGGAAGGCCGGGGTGACTGACCTGATCCTTTCGCGCCCGATAGGGCGGCGGTCGTATTTGTTAGGTAAGCTGCTGGGCGCGCAGGCCTGGATGGGTGTCGTCCTCCTAGCCGCGTTGATTGCGAGCTGGTTCAGCATCTGGGTGATATCGGGCACCCCGCTCACTCTGACGCCGACGGTCATTCTTCTCGGTTTTTTCGCACTCGCGTGGGTGTTCCTATTGCCTTTCTCCGTCGTAGGGATGATCGCCGGCGCTAACAGCCGCCACGAATCTACCGCTTTGCTGATCCCCATCCTTATCTGGGTTGTTGTGACCTTCGTCATCCCGCAATTGGGCACCGCGCAGAACCCCACGGCGCTGCTCAACCCTGTCCCCGGGGTCGCGGCTACGTCCGACCTGTTTTCCCGCGTCAATCACACGATATTGCAGCCTCTCTCGATAACCGAACATTTCAAGCACGCGAGCGCTGTCATCCTGCAACTGCAAGACGTCAGCTCGACCGCAGTAAGGGGAGATCTCCTATCCCTCGGGATCGTCGCCGTCTTCGCTTTGGGAGTGCTTCTCTGGACGGCTCGCTCATCCATGAGGAGGCCCCTATATGAATAGCCCCACGCTGGTGTTCTTTCGCAAAGAACTGCGGGACGCACTGAGGAACCGGCTGCTGCTCCTGCTCATCGGCGGGCTCAGCGTGGTCATCGTAGTGTCGGTGATCGTCGCAGCGGCGGCTTTCCACGCGAAAGTGCTCGATTATCAGAGCTACGTCGACGCCATGACCAAGGCCGGCCAGGCAGCAAACGTCAACCCGCCTCAACTGTTCCCGCTCCAGCTGCTACGGGGCGCCATCGAGTACTTGGAGATCATCGGTTCGATACTGGCCATCATCATTGGGTACGGCCTGGCGGCCAAGGAGAAGAACAGGGGCACGCTCCGGCTGCTCTTCAGTCGTCCAATCAGGAATTCCTCGGTGGCAGCTGGGAAGCTGCTGTCCGTGGCCGCAGTATGGCTGGTGGTGATCCTGGCCCTGGGTGTGGTCATGTTCGCATCGATCCGCATCGTCGGAGGAACATTTCTCTCGGTGGTGGAACTGGCCAAGCTGGCGACAGCACTCGGTCTTTCATGGGTGCACCTACTCATGTGGAGCGCCTTCTCTTACTGGCTGGCCGGCCGCACCAGGCAGCTCAGCACCGCACTCGTGATCGGTCTCATCCTGTGGCTCGGATTCGTCCTCATCATCCCGCAGATCGGGGACACGATGGACCCGGACAATCAGGTCCCCGGAGGGCTCTTCCAGAGCCTGCAGGTGGACAAGCCCCACGAGCAGGCGGTCATGGCGCACTTTTCCGGCTACGAAACGACCCGGAACCTCATTGAGGAGATGTCCATCAGCAAGCACTTCGAGCGAGCCAGCTTCGCCTACCTCGGCGTGAAGGACAAATACAACCAGCAACCCTTTGGCTTCATTGGAAAGGATATGTGGCCGAACATCGCATGGCTCATAGGCGGACTGGGAGCGGCCGCCAGCCTAGCGGTGACTCAAAGCAAGAAGCATAACCTACTCAGAAAGGCATGAGATGAAAGCAAGACGACTCGTAGGTATCGTAGGTATGGCGGCGCTTGTTGTCGGAGTGCTCGCTGTTGCAGGCTGCTCCGCCTCACAGACCGGCGCCACCACCCAGAGTGGTGCGACCCAGAACACCGCGCCTCAGGTGACCGCCACCCAAGGTTCCACCCAGGTTATCCCGGTGGCCAAGAACCCCATCGTCAACAATGCGACCCAGGAAGGCCTTCAGATCACCTCGGCCATGGTGGAAAACAACGTGGACCCGGTCACCAAGAAGGACCTTACCGATCGGCTGCAGGTCACCCTCAAGAACACGAGCGCGGACACGCTGACCGACCTTGAGCTCTTCTACCAGATGATCGATTCGACCACACAGAAGACCGAGGGGTATTACCAGAAACTGACCGGCTTCTCGCTGGCGCCAGGAACCGAGGGTACCGTCTATTTTGACAATGAGACCGGAGCGGGCCACTACCCGGAGAACACCTACAGCCTTTATCGGACGTCCGCGAACGAAGTTGTGATCTCTATCGAAGTCAGCGCCGCGGGCTACAAGCCGGTGATGGGTGAGGCCATCAAGGCAGTGGGAACCGGAGAAAAAGCCGGCGAATGATCTAGTCGGAGCCTTCGTCCCGCCCCGGCCCCCCGCTGTGGGGCGCTTGCGAGGGACGGGACGAGGCTGCACGCCCGCAGATGCCCCTCCGTCCGAGCCGAAGCAGCGAAGCCAACCGAAGAGCCCGAGTAGAGGATGGACGCGACTCTCTCACCTGCGCAGCCTGCGCTCGCATCTATCCCATTGGGGAAGGCATGATTGATTCTGGTGAGCTGCGCGCTGAGACGAGAGGCTACCTCGTCAGAGAGGGCGCCATCGACCTCCGGCGGGTCGTGCCAGGATTGGCCTGAGTCAGCGGTCTGGCGCAGGCGACTGCCTCGTAGGAGGCCTCGAATTCGTCAATAGCACGATCGACGGCATGCTCCTGGATGATCCTCAGACTCTCTTGAGCCATGCTGCGATGCAGTCCCGGATCGGTGAAGAGGCGGCGCATCTGGGCGGAGAGCATGTCCGCGTTGCCGCGCTCGAACAGGTAGCCATTCTCCCCCGTGTGCACCAGTTCCGGCAGAGCCACCGCATCGACGGCTAGTACCGGCAATCCGGAGGCCATCGCCTCCATCGTGGCAATGCTCTGCAGTTCCGCCGTGCCCGCCATGACGAAGCAGTGAGCGGCACAGTAGAGAGCGGGCATGTCCTGGTCAGGGACGAAGCCGAGGAATGTGGCTCGCTCGCCCAGGCGCAGTTCAACTGCAAACTTCTCCAACTGCTCTCGGCGTGCGCCGGTTCCCGCGATGGCAAAATGTATGGGCACCTCCTTCGGAACCAGGGCCAAGGCGCGCAGGACCAGATCGAGGTTCTTCTCTTTGTCCAGTCGTCCGACATAAAGAAGGAGCGGCACGTCGGGAAGCGAGTGTTTCTCTCTGAACCCACACATGGCCTGCTCAGGATTGAAACGTTTCAGGTCGATCCCGTTGGAAACTACGCGGATCTCCCTTCCAAAACCGTTCGTTTTCATGTAGATAGCCGCAGTATTGGTCGGCGTAGTCACTGTGTCCACGCCCTCATACACTCGGCGGAACTGGGTCCAGAGCCATCGCTGTAGCCTAGCATCCATCCTCGATGGAACATGAGCATAGTGGGTGAGGTTCTCCGGCATGAAGTGATTCGTCCCGACCACAGGGATGCCGACCTTCTTGGCGTTTTGGATGACTGCTTTCGAGACGGTGAAGTGGCCTTGAGCGTGGACGACGTCCGGCTGGAAAGCGCGCATGACCTTGCGAGTCATCCTTTCGAGATTCACCGGCACCGCGACGCGCATGCCCGTGTAGAAAAAGACGGGGGCAGAGCTCACGCCGAATACCTCGATGCCGGCGACCGTCGCATAGCCGGACCTCAGAGATGTCCCAGGTGCTGTCACGAGGACGGCGTGCCCGCGGTCCCTCAAGCTGCCCGCCAGCCGTTGGCCGAAGTAGGAGGCCCCGTTTACCTGAGGATAGTAGCTGTCGGTCGTTATGAGCACTCTCATGATGTCCCCATTTCCGTGTTCCGTTCTGTTGCCACGTTGAAAGCTGTGATCACCGGAATTGCCGGGCGAACCGCCGGGGGATCAGATAGGTCACGGCTGCCAGGAGGGCCAGGACTAACGTTCCCAACGCGACGTAGTTCAGGAGCGAACCGGCCTGGCTGTAGGCTTTTCCGAAGTAGTATCCGAAAAGCAGGAGGAGCAACGACTTCGGCAGTGTCGCCAGCAGATTGAAGACGATGAATCTCCGTGGCCGGACTCTGGCGGCTCCAGCCCCAACAAGGATCAGAGCACCCACCGCCTGAGTCAGCTTGCCCAGGACAAGCGTCTTTCCACTGTGTCTCTCAAAGTGTTTCTCGATGCGAAGCAGGCGTTCCGGCGTGATGCCGATGTACCTCCCCCACTTCCCCGTGTAGCGACGACGGCCCCAGCGCCCGGCCGCGTACCACAACAGATCGCTCGTCAGGTCTCCGGCCACAACAACGGCATAGACCAAGAAAAGGTTAACGTAACCCAGAAAGGCCAGGTACCCGGCAAGGATCGTCACGATAGGGCCCTCGACCATGGTGAGGGGGAAGAGCACTGCGTACGTGTACGCTGCGAGAAGTGCAACAAGGTGTACGACCGTGAACATGGGGCTTCTTCTGTGCACTCCGGTTGCATGGGACGCCGTCACTACAAGGTTAGGCGCCCTGGATGAAAGGCTCATGAAGAAGAGGCCGGCCCCGGTGAATCGGGGCCGGCCTCGGAAGGTGGCCGCTTATGCGGCCTCAGTTAGAGCCGAGGGAAGGTCGTGGGTTACTCGACGCCCTCGAACTGATGATCGGCGTTGGGATTGCCGGGCTCGTCGGCGTGGCCGCCGGGGCCATCATCGCCGGGTTGCTCGGCCGACTCGGCCACTTCCGCGCTTTCGCTACCTTCGGTCTCGGGAGCGCTGACCTCAGTGGCGTCGTCCAGACCATTCTCGTCCTCGAACTGGATGTCGTCGGTGTCGACTTCGGTTGCGGCCGCAGCCTCGCTGGCCCCCGTGGGAGCGAGCTGGTCTTGGCCTGCGGGCTGGACTACCGCGGTGGAATCCGCGGGCGTGCTGCCGGGGGTGGCAAGAGCGGTCCCTCCGAAGGCGAGGGTCCCCACCACCACTGCTCCGGTGAGCACTTTGTACACGATACTGCGCATCGTCATTTCCTCCTTGTGTGTTGTTTGGAACGACGGTACTCCCGGAGCATAGAGCCCCAACCTGAGATGAAGATGAGAGATCAGGAGAATCCGCCGTCGTCGCTTCCCGCGTGGTGCGGCGGTTCTCATCTGATTCTCATGTTTCTCTGAGATGATGGCGGGATGAGAGTGCTCGTAGTCGAAGACGAGGTCAAGATGGCCGCCCTGGTACGACGAGGCCTTACCGAAGACGGTCAGTCGGTCGACATCGCCCGTAGCGGTGAGGATGCCCTCGCCATGGCAGGCGCCACTGCATACGATGCGATCGTACTGGACGTGATGCTTCCCCGTATCGACGGCTTCGAAGTCTGCCGACGCCTCCGCAAGGACGGGATCTGGGCCCCGGTGCTGATGCTCACCGCCCGAGACGCGGTAGAAGACCGGATAGCTGGGCTTGACACCGGCGCCGACGACTACCTCACCAAGCCTTTCTCGTTCGCGGAGTTGCTGGCCCGGCTGCGCGCCCTGGCGCGGCGTGGTCCCGTGGAGCGGCCCGCGGTGCTGGAGGTGGGTTCCCTACGCCTCGACCCGGCCACCCATCAAGTGTGGCGGGGAGAGACTGAGATCCACCTTTCCAGCAAGGAGCTCGCTTTGCTCGAGATACTCATGCGCCGCCCAGGCCAGGTTCTTTCGCGCTTCGATCTGCTCGAACATGCCTGGGACTATGGCTACGAGAACCGTTCCAACGTCATCGACGTCTACGTCCGCTATCTACGAGAGAAGGTAGATCGTCCCTTCGGCAAGTCTTCCATCGAGACAGTCAGGGGGGCAGGCTACCGTCTGCGGACGGATGGAGGACGATGAGCGGCAAGCCGGAATGGAACGACGGCACAAGACGTTGTGTCAACCCGCTGGCGCTTCTGCCTATCCGGATCCGCCTCACGCTTGTTTTCGCCTTGGCGATGGCCATCGTTCTCGCGGCTATGGGGGTCTTCCTCTATGTGGGACTCGGTTCGGCGCTCGATGAGGCGATCGACGCCAGCCTCCGCACCCGGGCCGACGATGTCGCCGCACTGATCCTGCAGTCCGAGTCTGGGTTGCAGGAGGGCGGGGGAAGCGGCCTTACAGACAGCGGGCAGAGTCTTGCGCAAGTCCTCGGTCAGACGGGTGCGGTCATCGACTCGACTCCCAACCTCGGACCGGGATCGCTCCTCTCCTCGACAGAGTTGAGGCAGGCGGCGCAGGGCACGATCACGCTCGAACGCGCGTCGGTGACCGGGGTCGAGGGCAGTACCCGCTTGCTTGCCACTCCTGTCCGCGCACAGGACCAGGATCTGGTCGTGGTGGTCGGGGCGTCCCTGGAGAACCGGTCGGAAGCTTTGTCGAACCTTCTCAGCCAACTCGCGGTCGGCGGGCCGCTGGCACTCTTGGCTGCGGCGCTCCTGGCCTACGGTCTGGCATCGGCGGCTTTTCGCCCGGTGGAATCGATGCGGAGACAAGCGGATGCCATCTCAGCCACGGAGCCAGGGAGACGGCTGCCGGTGTCCAAGGCTCGCGACGAGATTGCCCGGCTGGGTGCGACTCTCAACGACATGTTGGCTCGTTTGGAATCAGCCCTCGCCACGGAGCGGGCCTTCGTCTCGGACGCCAGTCATGAGCTAAGAACACCGCTCACTCTGCTCAAAGCGGAACTTGATCTGGCGCTCAGCCGCGAGCGCCCGGCTGAGGAATTGGTTGCAGCACTGCGCTCGGCTGCCGAAGAGACCGACAGGCTCGCCCAGCTTGCTGAGGATCTGCTCGTCTTGGCTCGAGCGGACCAGGGACGCCTCCCGGTCAGGCTGTCAACTGTCGACGCGAAGGAGATCATTGAGAGCGTGAGGGAGCGCTTCGGTCGCCGGGCCGCCGACAGCGGGATGACGCTGGAGGCCAAAAGTCCTGCAGGACTTCTTCTAGCAGGCGACCGCTTGCGGTTGGAGCAGGCTCTCGCGAACATGGTAGAGAATTCCCTGCGGCACGGAGCGAGTCCGATCCAATTGACCGTTATGGACAGAGGCGACACCGCTGAGATCCACGTTCTGGACCGAGGCCCCGGTTTCAAGCCGGCCTTCCTCCCCAGAGCTTTCGAGCGGTTCAGCCAGGCCGATGAATCTCGGTCAGCGGGAGGAGCAGGGCTTGGACTGCCCATCGTTGACATCATCGCCCGCGCCCATGGAGGGACGGCCCACGCGGCCGACCGCGACGGCGGGGGGGCCGACGTCTGGCTGTCGCTCCCGCTGAAGCGCATCGCGGAGGGCAGGACCTTACCGCAGGCTTAGAGACGAAGGCGCAATGCGGTCGCCGGCCGCGAGTCCGTCGCTGCTGTCCGGTGGATCCCCACATGTGTCGCCTCCGCCCAGGGAAGGTACAATTCACCGGGACACCCCTGCGCGGAGCGATTCAATTGATCTATCTCGATAACGCCGCCACCTCGTGTCCCAAGCCTCCTGAGGTGATCGAGGCGGTAGCTCAGGCTCTCGGCGACGTGTGCGCCAATCCCAGCCGGGGCGCGTACGAAGTGTCGCTGCAGGCTTCCCGCAGCTTGCTGCGGACGCGCCGCGCGGTCGCCGATCTCTTCAACATCCAGAACGAGTCACAGGTGGTCTTCACTCTCAACGCCACCCATGCTCTGAACATCGCCCTCAAAGGTCTGCTGACAGCCAATGGGATGATCCGCGCGGCGGGGCGAGCCAGAGAGTCCCAAAGAGCCGGGAATGGGGCGCGCCGCAGCGGGCGCGCCGCTAAGGCCCACGTTGTCACCTCATCCGTAGAGCACAACGCCGTGGCCCGTCCACTCTCCGCTCTGACGCGGAGCGGGGTGGAGGTCACCCGCGTTCCCTGCTCCAGCGATGGCGCTACCGATCCGGACGATATCCTCGCCGCCGTCCGACCCCACACCGCCCTGGTCGTCCTCACGCACGCCTCCAATGTCCTGGGTACCATCTTACCGGTGGCGCAGGTGGGCCCCCGCCTGCGCGAGCGCGGGGTGCCCCTGCTGGTCGATGCCGCCCAGACGGCGGGATCGTTCCCCATCGACGTGGAGGCCATGGGCATCAGCCTCCTGGCCGTTTCAGGGCACAAAGGCCTGCTGGGGCCCCAAGGCGTCGGCGCTCTCTACATCTCCCCCCATCTCCAACTGGGCACACTTGTCGAAGGCGGCACCGGCAGTCGGTCGGAGTCCCTCGAGCAGCCGACGGTCTGCCCCGACCGTTTCGAGGCCGGAACCCCCAACAGCCCCGGCATCGCCGGGCTGGGCGCCGGGATAGAGGTGGTCAATCGCGAGGGGGTGTCCGCACGCGGCGCCCGCGAGCGCACTCTGGCCCGACGCCTGCGCGACCGCCTCTCCACGCTGGACGGCCTTCGCCTTCATGGCCCCAGCGATCCGGTAGTCCCGACCGCCCCCATCATCTCCCTGGCGATCGAGGGTCTGGCGTCCAGCGAGGTCGCCCACGTCCTCGACAAGGAGTTCGACATCGCGGTCCGGGCCGGTCTGCACTGCGCCCCGGAAGCTCACCGTGTCGCGGGAACCTTGGACACAGGTCTGGTCCGTCTTAGCGTCGGCCACGCCACTACCGAAGCCGAGGTCGATGCCGCAGCCGAGGCACTCATCGAGATAGCGAACAAACCCGCCACCTACTGGCTCGCAGAATGGGAGGGGCATCATGCCCGATAGGATCTTTGGCCCCGCCGAACCGTTCGCGGTTGCCCGGAGTACCGGTTCGGCCGGTGCGCCCGCACTCGGCGAGCCGCTCTCGGCCTCCGAATTCGCCGCCGCCCAGGCCGCCTCGCCAACCACAGCCCCCGGCCCGGCGGTCCTCCAAGACGACGAGATGCAGGAAGTAGCCCGCCGGGCCGCGCGCATCGCCGCCAGCATCGCCTCCGTTATCCTAGGCAAAGAGGAGGTCATCCGCGCCTGCGTGGTCGCTCTGCTGGCCGGCGGTCACGTCATAGTCGAGGACTTCCCCGGCGTCGGCAAGACCCTGCTCGCCAAGTCCCTTGCCCGCTCCGTCAATTGCCGCTTCACCCGCATCCAATTCACTCCCGACCTTCTTCCCAGTGACGTCACCGGCGTTAGCGTCTTCAACCAGAAGAACGGCGAGTTCGCGTTCCGTCCCGGGCCCATCTTCGCCAATATCGTCCTCGCCGACGAGATCAACCGGGCCTCGCCCAAGACCCAATCCAGCCTGCTCGAATGCATGGAAGAGCGCCAGGCGACCATCGACAACGTCACGCACTCCATCGAGCCGCCGTTCATGGTCATCGCGACCCAGAACCCCATCGAATACGAGGGCACCTATCCTCTGCCCGAGGCCCAGCTCGATCGCTTCATGATGCGTCTCAGCCTCGGCTATCCTGCGGCGGCGGCGGAAGAGGCCATCATCCACGAGCAGACATCGCACGACCCGCTGAGCGAGCTCCGGCCGGTGCTGGACGGCTCCGACGTGCTTGCCATGACCCAAGCGGTCACCCGAGTCCGTGTCGCCCCGGCCCTGCGCCGCTATGTGGTCGACATCATGGCCGCGACCCGCGAGCACCGAGACGTGTATCTGGGCGCCAGTCCACGGGCCGGCATCGCCTTGGTCCGGGCCGCCAAAGCTCTCGCCTTGCTTCGCGGACGCGATTTCGTGGTCCCCAAGGACATCAAGGACCTCGCCGTTCGCGTCCTAGCCCACCGCATCATGCTCTCCCCAGACACCAAGGTGCACGAGGTGAGTGCGGAGACCGTGGTGGCCAAGCTGCTCGAGACGGTGCCGGTGCCCCAAGGTGGCGGATAGATCATGCCTCGCCCCACGGGTCGCGGCTTCGCCCTCCTGGGCCTTGCCGCCGGGACCTACGTAGCCGGTCGGGTGGTCGGCACCTGGGAACTGTACCTTTTCGCTTTCGCGTTCCTGGCGGCGGTCATCGTGTCGTGGCTGCTGGTCGTCGCTACCGGCAGGCGCATCCGAGTGATCCGGGCCGTGGCTTCGGGACATCCTGTCGCGGGTGACGAACCCGAGTTCACCTTTCGGGTGAAGAACGGGTCCCTCTTGCCCGGGCCGCAGCTGACGCTGCGCAGTCCGCTGGTGGGGCTGAGCGCCAAGAACCTGGAGTTGGAGGTCGAAAGCCTCAGCCCCCGTGGCGAGAAAGTGCTCAAGGCTCACGCCGGCCGCGTGAACCGGGGCGTCCATCTGCTCCCCTCGGCCCAGGCTCTGGCCGAAGACCCTCTGGGGATCACCAGGGCCGTTCACAAGGTGAGTGACCCGCTCCCGCTGACCGTATATCCGCGGATAGCATTCCTCGAATCCTGCGCCCTCTACCCCGATATCGGCCTACGACACGACTGGACCGGGCAGCACGGCCTGCTCGCGCCCGGAGCTTCGGAGTTCCGAGGCGTCAGGCCTCATCAACCCGGCGAACCGCTCAGCCACATCGACTGGAAGAGTACGGCCAAGACCGGCATCTTGATGCTGCGGGAAATGGAGGAGCCCGCGGGCGCCGACATCACCATGTTGCTCGACGGCACCGCCGGGCGACTCGTGGGGGAGCCGCCCGACACCAACTTCGAACTGGCGGTGCGGGCCGCCGGCAGCATTGCCGATTTCGCCCTGCGCTCCGGCCGCGGGGTCAATCTCCTCCGTCACGAACGCAATTGGCGCCAGGTACGGCTCACCGCCGACGGGGGTGGGCGCCGTACCCTGCTGGAGGCGCTGGCCGAGGCGCAACCGAACGCCTCGGCTCCGCTGGTCAACGCCTTACGCCATCTGCGCACCGACGGCCCTCATCTCCTTCGAGCCCAGAGCGTGACCCTGGTGAGCATCTCCTTGGATCACCAATTGGTGAGCACCCTCATCGGCCTGCGGGAGCACGGGGTGCGACTTGCCCTCCTCTACGTGGCGGGTGGGTCGTTTGCCGGGCCGGCGGCCGGGGCCGCACTCCTGCCCTTCCTGCCCCCCCGGGAGACAGCCGCCGTCCCGCGCGACGGCGCGGCGGCCGTCAGCTCCGCGGGTTCCGGGGCGCCCCTTAGAGCGGCGGGCCCCAGCCTCCCCACAGAGGCGCGCGCCTTGCTGCTATCGCTCTCTTCCGCCGGCATCCCTTGCCTGACCCTGGCCTCCGACGACGACCTCGCACGGACCCTGTCGCTGGCGCGTGCGGGCCGTCGCCGGGCAGGTTCCCTATGAGCGGCGGCGTCGCGCATGCGCCAGGGCCATCCGGAGCCTGGAGCGTCAAGGCACCCCGGCGCACCATGCCGGTGATCATACGAGAGTCGACGGCCTCGTGAAGACTCTGCCGAGATTCCTGTATCTCCTGTGCTTCATCGGCCTGGCGGCCGCGGCGGCGCTTGCGCTCAATCGGGTGGTCCAGCCCTCGATGGCGACTATCTTGCTCCGCGCGGTAATCGTGGCCGCCGCCGCTGGCGCACCCGGCCTTATCTACCGCAGACTATGGCCCCTCAGCCTCGTGCTGCTCCCCCTCGGCGCCTACCTGCTCCTGCGCACCATCATGCCGGTACCAGCGCTGGTGGACGGGATCGGCGGACAGTACCACTTCTACGTGGAGCAGCTACGTCTGGGCGCCTCCGCCTACGTCGGCCTGTTCTTCCCCCTCAACCTCACCGACGCCCCGGAACTGCGGCTCTTGCTTGCCTTCTCGGTGTATTGGCTCACAGGGGCGGCCGCCTTGTCTTCCCTGAGCCTGCGCAGGCCCATCCCTGCGATCGTATTGATCCTGGTCCTTCTGGGCTTTGGCCTCACGGTAGACACTGCCTCTCGGGTGATCTGGCTGGCCGTGCTGTTTCTGGTCTTAGCTGCCTGCCTGCTCGTCCTCTCCCGAGGGCTCAAACGCGAGGGGTGGCGGCTCAGGGATGCCGCGGCCGGGGGAGCGGTGGGCGTCGTCGCATCGCTCTTGGCCTTGGCCCTCCTCGCAGCGGCTCCCTCGGCCGTAGCCGCCCCTTGGCAAGACTGGCGCGCCTGGGATCCCTTCCGCCAAAGCGGTTCCGTGTACAGCTTCAACTGGCTGCAGAACTATCCCAAGCTTCTCAATCCGGCAAACAACGTACTCATCATGAGGATCGAGTCACCGTCTCCCTCCTACTGGAGAGCCAACGCGCTTGATACCTTCACCGGTAGCGCCTGGGTCACCTCGCAGGCCTTCCTGAGACGGATGGAGCCGGTGCAGACCGGTGGCTCCTACGTCTACTCCATCCCCGCGGCCGAGCCTACGCCCGCCGGCAAGACCGTCACCCAGGTCTTCCAAGTGGAATCGGTCTACACCAACTACTTTTTCGCCGGCGGCGACCCCCAGTCCCTCAGCATCGACCAGAATCTCGCCCTGCGCATCAACGAAATGCGCTCTCTGCACGTGAGCAAAGCCTTGGGACCCACTCTTGCATATCGCCTCATCGCGGTCATCCCCGAGCTCAAGCCCCCCGAGCTCGTCGGCAAGGGGACCGACTACCCCCGGGCCCTGGATCGCTACCTGACTCTGCCTTTCCCCCGGCTGACGGAGGTCAGCGGTCCCGACAAAGAAGCCGGCTGGCGAAGCCTGATGCCCGAAACAGGCCCAGACGGCTGGGAGTGGGTAGACCTCTACAGGCTGAATCAGACGATCATCGGCGACGCGAGCGATCCGTATGACCTCACGCTCCGCATCGAGAGGTACTTGAGGACGTTCTTCGACTACTCCCTCGCTCCGCCCCCCAGTGAGTACTCCTCCCCTTACGCGGCTTTCCTCTTTGATACCCGTTCGGGTTACTGTCAGCATTTCTCGGGTGCAATGGCCCTTCTTCTGCGCTACAACGGCATCCCGGCTAGAGTAGCGGTGGGATTCACCTCCGGTGAGCTGGAAGGCGCTGACGTCTACACCGTCAGCACGAACAATGCCCACGCCTGGGTCGAGGTCTACTTCCCTGAAGTCGGGTGGGTAGCGTTCGATCCTACCCCTGGACGGAGCGTCCCCTCCGCAGGCGCCTCCTCGACCAGCCCAGGCTTCATCAACCCGTTCATCGAAAGCGGTACCTCCGAGCCGGGCACGGTGACCAGCCAAGCCCCGCGGGAAAACATCCCCGAGGGTGGTGCCACCGGCGGAGAGACCAGCGGAGCCGAAGCACGGGGCTGGCTGGGCAGCGCTGCCTGGTTGCCCTGGGTGGCGGGACTAGTAGTGTTGCTGGTAGCTTGGCCGCTAGCCCGCGGCCTCTGGCGCCGCCGGCGCCTGGGCCGAGGTTCCTTGGAGCAGAGACTCCAGGCCTCGCTCGGCCTGCTTCGGGCCCAGATATCGGACTACGGCGTGGCTGCAGTCCCTTCGCACACTCTTGAGGAGACGCTCCACCTCCTTCACGCCCACCTGGGCATCGATCCCGACCCCGTCCTGATCGATCGAGCCGACGCAGTACTGTTCGGGGGGCGCCCAGCGACCGAGGAGGACCTCGACCGGGTCGAGGCTTTGCGCCGGGACGTGAATGTCCGCCTGCGCAGGCGTTACGGCTGGGTGAAGACCGGGTTCGGGTGGTACGGTGTGCCGCGCTTCACATCCGCATGACGACGGAGGGCGTGACCAGGGTGAGAGGACTCGACAGGGTCGGCGCCGCAACCATGGCCGGCCAAGGGCCGGGTGCCTCTGCGGCCTGCGAGACCCGAGCCCTGCCGGTGAATGTCGCGGAGCGTTGCACCCGCCTCAGCTTCGAAACCTCGGCCTGGCTGCGCGCCAGGGCGTGATCGCACCCAGGCGGCCTCACGGGCGAGGTCGCTGATATACAATGACTCCGTGGCTACCACGAAGGACATCACCACGAAGCAGCTGCCGGTCTTCTCGCCGGCGCGCTGCAAGCGATGCGGCATCTGCAGCCACTTCTGTCCCGTGGGCGCCATCGGGATCCGTGATGACGGCACACCCTTTCTCGCGAAACCCGAAGCCTGTACTTCCTGCGGCTTGTGCTCGGACATGTGCCCCGACTGGGCAGTGTCCCTGACCGCCGCCGGCGCGGAAGAAGCCGACGAGGAAGCCCGTGGCCCCGGCGCCCGATCCGACGATCGCCAATGACGAGCCGCCCAAAGAAGGTTCTATGGAAAAAGTGATCTATCTCGACCATGCCTCTACCACTCCGGCAGACCCCGAGGTGGTGACGGCCATGCTCCCCTGGCATACTCAGAACTTCGCTAACCCCTCCACCGTCTACAGCCTGGGGCTGACCGCCGCCAAGGCCGTTCAAGAGGCTCGGGAGTCGATAGCCCAGACGATCGGTGCCGAGCCCGAGGAGATCTATTTCACCAGCGGGGGCACCGAATCAGACAATTGGGCCGTTCTGGGGACGGCAGAAGCTCAGCAGAAGAAGGGGCGCCACCTGATCACTTCCAGCTTCGAACACCACGCTGTGCTCGAGAGCATGGAATACCTGGAGAAACGTGGCTACGAGATCACTCGGATACCGGTGGACAGCAGTGGTCTGATCGACCCGGAGGACGTGCGCCGGGCCATCCGTCCCGATACCATCCTCGTTTCGATCATGCACGCCAACAACGAAGTCGGCACCATCGAGCCCATCTCCGAGATCGGCAAGATCACGCGCGAGACCGGGGTACTCTTGCACGTCGATGCGGTGCAGACCGCCGGCAAGCTTCCCCTCCACGTGGACGAGCTGGGTGTGGACATACTCTCCATGAGTGCTCACAAGTTCTATGGCCCCAAGGGTATCGGGCTGATCTACCTGCGCAAGCGCACCCGCATCACCCCCCTGTTCCACGGCGGAGGCCAGGAGAAGGGTCGCCGGGCCGGCACGCATAACGTGCCCGGGATCGTGGGGATGGCGAAGGCCCTGGAGCTGGCCGCCACCCGCATGGCCGACGACGCCGCCCGCGAGACCGCCCTGCGTGATCGGCTGTGGGCGGGTTTGAGCGCGAATATCGAGGCTATCTATCTCAACGGCGACCCTGTACGGCGGCTACCCAACAATCTCAGCGTCAGACTGGATGGCATCGAGGGCGAATCGATGATCCTGATGCTGGATATGGAAGGCATCTGCGTGTCCTCCGGTTCTGCCTGCACCACCGGCTCCCTGGAACCCAGCCACGTGCTGATCGCTCTCGGTATTCCCGTGGAGCAAGCCCATGGATCGCTTCGCATGACGTTGGGCCGGAGTACCACGGAAGAGGATATAGACTACTTCATAAAGGTCTTCCCGCCGATAGTGGCGCGGCTCCGGGAGATGTCCCCCATCTGGTGCGCTAACTGCGTGTGCAAGCAAAGGAACTGATATGTATTCAGAACTCGTGATGGAGCACTTCCGCAACCCCCGCAACATGGGCGTCATCGAGGATGCCGACGGCGTGGGTGAGGTGGGTAACCCCCAGTGCGGAGACATGATGCGCATCACCATCAAGGTCACGGACGACACCCTCGACGACATCAAGTTCCAGACCCTGGGATGCGGTGCCGCAGTGGCTACCTCGAGCATGGTGACCGAGATGGCCAAAGGCAAGAAGCTGGACGAAGCCATGGCCATATCCAACAAGGCCGTGGCTGAGGCCCTTGGCGGTCTGCCGCCGGCCAAGATGCACTGCTCCAACCTGGCCGCCGATGGACTACAGGCCGCCATCAAGGACTACCGCGCCCGGCACACCGCCGGTTAGGGTGGGCGCGCGTCGTACCGGCGCGCGCCCCCACATGAGGCCCGCTCCGGCGCCCTCGCCGCCGGCGGCGCTCTTGGTGGCGGTCCTTGCGCTGGCGGCCCTCCTCGCCGCAGGTTGCTCTCAGCCGACGGATGTCGCCGGGCAATCGGGCGACAGGCTTTCTCCGGGCGTTATCGTCTCCGCCGACCTCGACGGGGACGGCGCCACCGAAGAGGTCCTTGTAGACGCAACGACCCGCCGCCTCACCATCAGCGACGGCGCGATCGTCTACCAGAGCCGGGATAAGTGGCGGATGATCGAGTCCTACCTGGGTGACACCGATCGCAACGGCCTGCTCGAAGTGGCGGCTCTTCTAGAGGCAGACGATGGCCGCCACCTCGGACTGTTCGCATACGTAGGTGGGGAGTACCGGGAGCGCCTGGTCACGAGCGTCCTCACACCCCGGCCCCTTTCGCTGCGGGTCCTCCCCGACAGCAGCGGAGCTTCTGCGGGCGCCGGCGACCTGCTCGTGCTCACCGAGGAACCCGCCCCGGGTCAAACCGGGGTTCAAACCGTCACGTACCGCTGGAACGGCTTCGGGTTCACCGCGGTGCCGTAGCCAGCGCGGTCGCGTCTCCGTAACCGGATCGTTACACGTCCGTAGCCGGGGTGTGACGTTGAAGGTCGAACATGTTAGGTGAGGGTTTATATCCAGGCATGGGGTGTAGAGGCACAATCTTAGGGGGCAGCCATGAACCGGGCGGACAGTCACTCGACATCACCGAGCCTGCGTTTCTTTGGATCGGCGCCCGGCCTGACCGGGCTCCTCGTCATCTGTCTCCTCGTGGCCGTCAGTCTGGTCGCCTTCGGCTGCGGGAAGGCCCAAACCAGCGGCACATCTTCGACCGCCACCTCTGGGGCGACCACCAACGGCACTTCATCCACCACTTCGGGGGTAGAGCCCGGCGCGGGTCTGGTCGGTCCGTATGACGAACCGGACTACCTCGATCCCCAGCCGGTCGATCTGAGCGCGGTCACCAACCTTAGCAAGGCCACGCTTTCCGACGCGCAGAAGCAAGTCCTGGCCCGGCAGAGCTTCGTGGCCGCCGGCTCGCCGGCCGGCGAGCAGCCCTGGAAATTCTGGCAGGTGTACGAGAGCGCCCGCTATCAGGGTCTGCCGCTGCTGGTCACGACCGACTCGGTGCTCAATGCCTACCATGGGCTGTTCGACACGCTACTGCAGCGCATGGAAGAGGAGGCGCTGTTCCGTCAGGCTGAGGTCATGACAGAGGCCCTCTACGCCGCCGCTTCCGACCAATGGAGCACCGGCACCGACGAGGCCGTCAAGGAAGATGCTCGCCTCAACATGGCCTACTTTGCCGTGGCCAACTCCCTGTTGAAAGGGGCAAATACAGCCCCAGACGTGGTAGGGGATGAGGTCGATGCCGAGTTGTCCCTCATCGAGGCGGCCGGCGGCTTGGAGCGGTCGCCCATCCTCGGCTTCACCGAGGACTACAGTCAGTACAAGCCTCGCGGTCACTATACCCGCAGTGAACAGCTCGAGCGCTATTTCAAAGCCATGATGTGGTACGGCCATACAGGCTTCTTCATCAATCCGCGCGATCCCGACGTCACCGAGGAGCTTGCAGTGAGTCTCACGCGCCGCGCGATTCTGATCTCGTCTTCGCTGGTAGGGTCGGCAAGGGAGGCCTGGATGGCCGTGTATGAACCTACCAGTTTCCTGGTCGGCCGTGCCGACGACCTCACCGTCGACGACATGGAGAAAGTCCTCACCCAGGTGTTCGGCGCCGCCCAGCCCGCGCCCGATGCCCTGGCCGACGCGGCCAAGATCGCCACGGTACGGAAAGAGCTCAACAAGCTCGCGGCCCCCAAGATCCTCTCCGCGACCACGCGGGCCGCCGGTGACACCCAGGACCGAGAGGGGAACGAGCGCAGCTTCCGGGTCATGGGACAGCGCTATATACCCGATTCCTACGCCTTCCAGCAATTGGTCTGGGCATATGTGGGTGAAGACGCGCCGGAAGCGAAGCGGGACTTCCCCATGGGTCTCGACATCATGACGGTGCTGGGTTCCGATCAGGCGTACAGGATAGAGAAGCAAGACTTTGGCCAAGACCGATACAAGAACTGGGAGAGTCAGATCAAGAAGGTGAACGGCGAGTTCAGCAGCCGGGACCCCGACCTGTGGCCGGCCAATCTGTACACCGGCTGGCTCGAATCGCTCCAACATGTGATGGCCCTGCCGGCCGCTGGCGCCCCCGACTTCATGAAATCACGGGTATGGGCGCGCAAGAGTCTGAACACGGCTCTGGGCAGCTGGACCGAGCTACGGCACGACACCATCCTGTACGCGAAGCAGTCGGTCACCGCCGAAGGAGAGGGGGGCGAGGAACCGGAGACTCTGGGGTATGTTGAACCCTATCCGGCCTTCTACGCCAAGATCGCAGAACTGGCCACCACTTTGCGCAAGGGTCTGGTCGACTACGGTCTTATCGATCCTGAATCGGCCAACAAGCTGGAGACCATGATCGGCCTGGCCGAGACCCTCGAAGCGATCGCCCGGAAGGAGTTGACAGGCGAGGAGCTCACTCTAGACGAGCGCACCACGATCGCTGAATATGGCCATTACTTGGAGATCCTGGAACAATTCGACGACGACGTGGAGGGGCGCACACTCTCACCCACCGCGGAGAAGAGCGCATTGGTCGCGGACGTGCACTCAAGCTACAACTCCGGCAAGGCGCTCGAGGAGGCGACCGGGTATCCACTGGTGCTCCACGCCGTGTTCGAGCTGAACGGTAGACTGCAACTCTTCGCGGGTGCGTCTTACGCCTACTACGAGTTCACCGTGCCGCTCGCGGAGCGCCTGACGGACGAGGGATGGGTCGCACTCCTGGACTCCGGCCAAGCGCCATCGCGCCCGGCCTGGACCGATGAGTGGATCGTGGAGAAATAGCGCCGACGCCGGGCCGCGCAGCCTAGCCGCCCGGCGCGCCCCGGGCCAACGTGGTGATGCCCTCGGGCGCCAGACGCAGCTGGAACGATACCGGCACCGCTTCCAAGGCCAGCAGTTCCAGCAGAGCATCGCGCGCAGCGCCGATGAGCGCCTGCTCTTCGCGCTCTAATCGCGCGGCTACCGCAGTGTCGACGCCCACTACCGACCGGCACCAGGTCTCGCCGGGGTAGATAACGTCAAAGGTCACCGTGTAGGCGTCGGGTAGCTCGCCCTCTACGATCGACACCAGCTCGATGTCCATAAAGATGGTCATGCCACTCTCACCTCCCGGCGCGCACGACAGCCGGCGCGCCCTACGCGCATTTCGAGTAGCCGCACGAGCGGCAGACCACGCAGCCGCCCTCGTGCTCGACCGCCCCGCCACAATCCGGACAGGCGCCCTGCGCAAACGCGATGGGAATCTCCAGCTGGCCCACGGCCTTGCCCCCGTTGCCGCCGGCCAGATGGTATTTGTCGGCCAGAGCCTTTCCAACCGCGTCGGGACACGACAGGATCTGGTTGGGCCCGAAGCCCAGCGGCACATGGCAGCGGATGCCCTTGAGCTGCTTGACGATCTTATCCGGCGGCACCCCGTACCGAAACGCCAGGGAGATCAGCCGCCCGATGGCCTCGGTGGACGCCGAGGCGCAACCGCCGGCTTTGCCCATGTTCGCGAAGATCTCCCGGGGGCCGAAGTCGTCTTCGTTGACGGTGACGTACAGGCTGCCGCAGCCGGTCACCTTCTCCCGGGTCTCGCCGCGCAGCACCGGAGAACGGCTGGGGCGTACCGGCATGACCGCTGTACCCTGGGGGCCGAGCTCCATTTGCAGGGCCTCGCCGCCCTCGGCGCCTTTCCGCTTGACCTCGCCGATGTTCAGCACCTGCTCCTGCCGCGAGCCGTCGCGGTAGATGGTGACTCCCTTGACCCCCAGCTCATACGCCAGGAGATAGACGTGCTCCACGTCTTCGGGCCGGGCCTGCTTGGCGAAGTTGACCGTCTTCGAGACGGCGTTGTCGACGTGCTCCTGGAAGGCCGCCTGCATGCGGATATGCCATTCCGGGCTCACGTCGTGGGCGGTGACAAACACGTTCTTGAGGTCCTCGGGTAGGTCTAGCTCGTGGAGACCGCCCACCGCGGCGATACTCTTCATCAGGTCTTCGGAGTAAAGGCCACGGTGCTTCAGCGCCTGTTCCAGCGCCGGGTGGGCCTCGGATAGCTCGGTGTTGTCCATCACGTTACGGATGAAGGCCAGCGCGAAAATGGGTTCCACGCCGCTGGAACACCCCGCGATGATGGAAATGGTGCCGGTGGGAGCGATGGTGGTGAGGGTGGCGTTGCGCACCCGCCGGCCCTTGGCCTCCCAGGTGCTGTTCTGCCAATTGGGGAACACGCCGCGGTCGCGAGCCAGCTCTTCGGAGGCTGTGACGGCTTCCTCGTGGACAAAGCCCATCAACTCATGCCCCAACCGGATGGCCTCATCAGAATCGTAGCCGATGCCCAACTCCACCAACAGGTCGGCCCAGCCCATGACCCCCAGACCGATCTTGCGGTTACTCTTGGTCATCGTTCCGATCTCGGGGAGTGGGTAGCGGTTCATATCGATGACGTTGTCGAGGAAGTGGACGGCCGTCCGCGTGACCCGGCGCAAGCGTTCCCAATCCACGCCGCCGTCTTTCACCATGATGGCAAGACATATCGAGCCGAGGTTGCAGCTTTCATACGGCAACAGGGGCTGCTCGCCGCATGGATTGGTCGACTCGATGGTGCCCAGCTGCGGGGTGGGATTGTCGCGGTTCAGCCGATCGAGAAAGACGATCCCCGGCTCGCCGTTCTTCCAGGCCAGACTCACGATGAGGTCGAAGATCTCGCGCGCGTTCAGCCGCCCCACTTCGGTGTGGTCGCGGGGATTGCGCAGGGCGTAATCGTCGCCGGTAAGCACGGCTCCCATGAACTCCTCGGTGACCCCCACCGAGATGTTGAAGTTGTTGAGGATGTGCTCGTCTTCCTTGGCCCGGATGAACTCCACGATATCGGGGTGGTCCACGCGTAGGATGCCCATGTTGGCGCCCCGGCGCGTCCCTCCTTGCTTGATGGTCTCGGTGGCCATGTCGAACACGCGCATGAACGAGACCGGCCCGCTGGCTACGCCCATGGTGGAGCGCACCAAGTCGTTCTTAGGCCTCAGCCGACTGAAGCTGAAGCCGGTCCCTCCACCCGATTGGTGCACCAGGGCGGCATCCCGGATCGCGCCGAAGATCGAGTCCATGCTGTCCTCTACGGGAAGGACGAAGCACGCCGACAGTTGCTGCAACTCGCGGCCGGCGTTCATGAGCGTCGGCGTATTAGGCAGGAACTCCAGCCCGGCCATGAGCGCGAAGAACTCGGCGATCGTGGCATCCAGCGACGCCTCGGGATGGTAGAGGAGATCGGCCTGAGCGATGTTTTCCGCCACCCGGGCGAACATGTCGGCCGGAGCCTCAAGTGGCTCGCCGCTCTCGGTCCGTTTTAGGTACCGCTTCTCCAGGACCCTCTTCGCGCTGGGGGAGAGCTTCTTCTCCAACTCAGCCGACACGGTCCGTAGCTCGGCGACGCTCATCGGATCCCCTCTTTCGCAAGCTGGTGTAGTTCTTGTTTGAACCCCTCGACACTCTCGAACTGGCGATAGACCGAAGCGAAACGGATATAGGCGACCAGATCGATCCCTTGCAGGCGCTCTAGGGCCATCTTACCGACCCGTTCGGACGTGACTTTGTACGCGGATTCTTCCCTCAGCTGGCGCTCGATGTCGGCCACGATCGTTTCCAGACGCTCCATAGGCACGTTCCGCTTGGTGCAGGCGCGCAGGAGACCCCGCAGCAGCTTCTCGGGGTGGAACAGCTCGGTGCTGCCGTCGCGCTTCGCTACGGTGATAGGGATCTCCTCGATCTTCTCGTAGGTGGTAAAACGCTGTCCGCACGTGATGCATTCCCTCCGCCGCCGAATGGCTTCCTTGCTTTCCGTCTCGCGCGAATCGATCACCCGGCTGTCGGGAAGACCGCAGTATGGACAGTTCACAACCCACCGCTCTCTTGAAGATCTTTGCCGATTACCCCGGCCCCTACCAGCGTACGCGCTCTGGGTGCCTTTCCGCGCCCTTTGTCGACTAAGTACAATATATGGTGTACCACTCAATGCTAACACCCAATATATTGTCCGCGCAAGCTCTTTCGAACGATTTCTGCGCGCTCTAAAGGGTTTCGTCGATGGGGGCTTCGTACGCTGAGAGCGGCTCCTCCCTGAGGACCCCACGCGGCCCCGCCTCCACTCGGCCCCCGCGCAGGCAAGCGGCGGGGCTGGACTCGCCGGCATCCTCCGAGGATAATCCAGGCGTGGACGAACTCCTGCTCATCGTGGAGGATGATCCCTCCCTGCGAGAGGTGATCCGCCTCGGACTTGAGGGAGAAGGCTTCCGTGTGGTGGTCGCCGAGGACGGTCCCGCCGCACTGGTGGCCTTCGCCTCCCACCAGCCCGATCTAGTGCTGCTCGACATCATGCTGCCCGGTCTGGACGGCTTTGCCGTCTGCCGGGAGTTGCGCAAGACCTCGCTGGTCCCCATCGTCATGCTTACAGCCCGCTCTTCCACAGTGGACGTGGTGGTAGGGCTTGAGTCGGGCGCCGATGACTACGTGACCAAGCCGTTCGAATTCCCGGAGTTGACCGCCCGAGTACGATCGGTGTTGCGCAGGGCCTCGGTGCGAACCCCATTGGAGACAGAGACCGGGCCGGCGGGCGGCGGCGAGAGCGGAGGCAGGCCCGCGGGCGGAGCCACGGCGGGCGAAGCCTCCGCGGGCCTGCCTCCGGCGCCCCGACCCCTGACCCTCGGGCCCCTCACCATAGACCCCGGCGCATTCATCGTGCGCAGGGGCTCCGAGAACGTCCCGCTTACGGTCACCGAGTTCCGCCTGCTCTTTGAACTGGCGCGCCATGCCGGTCAGGTCCTTACTCGCGATCAGCTGCTGGAGCTGGTGTGGGGCTACTCCTACCTGGGTGATAGCCGTCTGGTGGACGTGCACGTACAGCGCCTGCGGGCCAAAATCGAGGAAGACCCCGCCCATCCGCTCCTCATCCACACGGTACGCGGGGTAGGCTATCGAGCCGACCGCCGCGAGGGATCCTGATGACCGACGGCGTGCACCTTCGAGATGGCTGACCGTTGATGGCTGATCGAAGCCGTCACATCCCCCAGGCGCGCCACTCGCTCCGCCGCCGAGTGGCCCTCATCTTCGTAGTCGCGGTGGTGGTGACCGCCCTCGCCCTCGCCCTTTCGGCCTATTTCATCACGAAGACCGCCCAGGACGACGAAGCCCTGGACAAAGCCCTGGCTCAATCTAGCTTCAATCTCTTCCTCGCGGACTCCGTGCTCCCGGCCGCGCCCGAAGCGGCCGACTACGACCGGCTGCTCGAGGCCCTCCAGATCCGGGGCGGCTTCGCCAGCTTGATCGAGGCGGGATCCGATGTCTACCTTTCCGGCCCCCAAGTGACCCGGGGGTTGATCACTCCTGAATTGGCGGCCAGGATCGCGGAGGGTCGAATCGGCTACCAGACGATCACGATGGCCGGCGAACCCACCATAGCAGTGGGCGGGCAGGTGCGATCTGCGGAGCTCACCCTCTACTTCTTCTACCCGCAGGGCGACCGCCTGGCCAATCTGGCCAGGCTGCGGGACGTCCTGATCGTCGGCGGCGTGATCCTGGCCGTACTCGGAGCCATCGCCGGGTATTGGCTGGCCCGGCGGCTGTTGGGACCGGTTCGCGCCGCGAGCAAGGCCGCGGTACTGGTTTCGCAGGGCGACCTGGATATCCGGTTGCCGGTGGGAGCCGACGAATTCGGTGTCCTGGCGGCTTCCTTCAACCAGATGACCGAGAACCTCAGAGCCAAGATGCTCGATCTCGAGGCCGGGCAGGCTCGCGAGCGCCGCTTCGTGGCCGACGTGACCCATGAGCTCCGCACCCCCGTGTCTGCGCTTGTGGGTGAAGCCTCCTTGCTCAAAGCCCGGTTGGAGGCCGCTCCCGTCGACTGTCCCCCGGAGGTCACCCGTCTGGCTCTCTTGGTCAGCACCGACATCGCGCGTTTGCGCCAGCTGGTCGACGACTTGCTGGAGATCAGCCGTCTCGACGCGCGAGCGGCCGAGACCGTGATCGAGGTGGTGGATCTACGAGCGTTCCTCCTCCTGCTGGTTCGGGCCCACGGCTGGTCCGACGCCGTGCGGATAGTAGGCACGATCCGCACGAGCGATGAGAGCAGCGCGACCCGGGCGGGGACCACCGTCGCCGATGACTCGGGCTGGACGAGCTCCGGCACCCTCATTCGCACCGACAAGCGGCGAGTGGAACGCATCATCGTCAACCTTGTGGAGAACGCCCTGCAACACGGAGCCGCGCCCGTGACCCTAGGGATCCGGCGCACAGCCGGAACCGACGCCGGCGAGCCTCCCGCGAGCCGGCCGGACGACCTCATCCATGTCACCGTGACCGACAGCGGCCCGGGCATCCCCGTCGAGCACCTGCCCCACATTTTCGACCGCTTCTACAAGGCGGACCCCAGCCGCGCATCCAGCCGAGGGAGCGGACTGGGCTTGGCCATCGCTCGCGAGAACGCCCGTTTGCTGGGCGGTGACCTGGCGGTGGCGAATGTCCCCCAAGGTGGTGCCCGCTTCGTGCTCAGCCTGCCGGCAGGCGACTGACTGGCCGATCTTCGGCAGGCACCCTGAGAGCCGTCCCCCTGCGCGGACCGGCGAGCGCCCCGTCCTTCTGTAACACGATCGTTACCTGATCGCGGCAGGTCTGTGAAGTCGGTGGTCAAACATGGACTTGTGCAGGGTTCAGTCCGAAGGAGGCGGAAGCTATGAGATTCTCACTGGGCGATCCATCTGAGGGGGGCCGCGGACGAGAGACGACGCACGCACCCCGGGCCCGCGTCCTTCTACTCGCGCTCACGACCGGGCTGCTGGTCCTGGTGCTGGTCGCCGTGACGGTGACCGCTGCCGGCTGTGGGGTCGGCGGCGATGTGGGCGACGCAGGCACTGTCAGCACGACCGAGGGTACACAGACCACGGTCACGACGCTTCCCGAAGTGACCACCACCACTGTGCCGTCACAAACGACTACTACCGTCGGCGCAGACACCATGACCGTCACCGTCTACTATTCACGCGACGAGAAGATGAGTGCTGCGGCTCGGACTCTACCCAAGGCCCAGGAAGTGGGCGCCGCGGCGATGAAAGCCCTCCTCGAAGGCCCCTCAGCCGAGGAGAGGACGGCGGGCATGTTCAGCGCCATCCCCGACGGCACCACCTTCCTCGGTCTCAGCATCAAAGACGGAGTGGCCACCGTGGACCTCTCGAGAGAGTACGCTTCCGGCGGAGGCAGTCTATCGATGGCAATGCGACTGGCCGAGGTGGTCTTCACGCTCACCCAGTTCCCGACGGTCGACGGCGTCAACTTCAAGCTCGACGGCAAGCCGGTCGACGTATTCGGCGGTGAGGGCATCATCCTCGATCATCCGGTGAACCGTACTGACTACGAAGAGCTTTCTCCCGCCATCCTGGTCGAATCGCCCACTTTGGGCGACGCCGTAGGCAGCCCCCTGCGTGTTGTCGGGACGGCCAACGTCTTCGAGGCCGTATTCAGGATCAACATCGTCAACTGGGATGGCCTCATCATCGCCGACGAGGTCGTGACTGCCACCTCGGGTACCGGTACACGCGGGACCTTCGACGTTACCATCCCCTTCACGGTCGACCGGGCCGGCTTGGGCGCTCTCATCGTGTTCGCGCAGTCGCCGAAGGACGGCTCTCAAATCGACGTGGTCGAGATCCCACTGCAGCTGGAGAAATAGGCACCACCGAGAGACAGTACCGAATCAGGCCCCTATCTCGCCAGAGCCGCCCCCGCTCGGAGCTCCGGCCCGCCCCGGCCGGCCGAGGGGGCGGCTCTCCTTGTCCCGAGACACCGCTCGCTAACGTTCCCGACGTAGGTCGGGGCGCCGGCGCCCCGACGACCGCCGAGGCCGTCGGCCTAACCTCGCGGAGGTCGCTACTGTCTACCGCGCCGGCCACCGTGTCCTATCCTGCGGGCCCGCTGATAGCTCTGAAAGACCAACGTTGCCTGCAGGCGGCTGGCAACGCCCAACTTGCGGAAGATGTGGTTGGCGTGCGTCTTTACCGTCTTCTCAGAGATGAACAGCTCCGCCCCAATCGCTTTGTTGGACATGCCCAGGGCGATCAGTTTGAGAACCTCTCGCTCTCGATCGGTGAGAGCCTGGGCCCCTTCAAGCATCGCTGGAGTCAGCTGGTCGGTGGGAGCGGGCGCAGGCGCCTGTGGAGCCAAGGCGCGCCGCCGAGGGGGCCCGAGTGGGACATCCGTAGGATATGTCCTCCCGGCCGTCAGGTTGTGGAAATAGTCCTGGAGCCGACCGGGGAGAAGGGGGATGAGCTTCTCCCGCACAAACGACCCGGCCTCGAATCGGTCGCAGAGGGCCAGGATCGGCACGGCCACCGAGGCTTCCTGGCTGAAGAAGTGGACATGCTCATGCTCAGCCGCTGCGCGCATGGCTTCCGCCAGGGAGCGGGCGGCTTCCTGCTCGCGCCCCGCCCGGGCGTACAGCCAGCCGAGATAGAAGAGGGCCGGGGCCAGCGAGCTCACTAGGCTCCACCGGCGGCTGATACGGACGGTCTCTTCGAGCGAGATCCGCGCCTCTGCCTCCCTGTCCAGGAGGATCAAGTCCATGCCGATCGCCGCCAGAGCCCGAACCCGCTCGAAAACCGCCAACCGGTTTTTGTCCACTATCTCAAGGGCCATCTGGTGGTGTTCCAGCGCCCGCTGGGCATTTTGGTTCCGACGGCACAGGTCTCCAAGCATGTCCTCGGCCCAGAAGCTCTCCTCAGCGTCCCCGGCTTTGGCGGCGAGCGCCTGCGCTTCTCTGATCTTGGCCAAAGCTTCCCTGTATTCCCACCTGCCCAGGGCCACCGCCGCCTGGTTCAGGAGACTGGACGCCTCGACAAAAGCGTGGCCTCGAGTACGGGCCAGCCGCAGGCACTCGTCGGCGTACCGGCCGGCCTGTTCGTAGTCGCCGGTGAGATAGGCCAGGATCGCCGCCCCGTTGAGGGCCACAGCACGACCGGGAGCCAGACGCCCGGCTTCGGCGTCGATAGCCTTCTCGATCCACTGCCTGGCGAGGCGATAACGCCCCATTGAATAGAACAGTCTTGCGCGATAGAAGTGGACGCGCTGAGTCAGAGAGACGCGACCGCATGCGGGCGCGAGTGCCAGAGCCCGCTCCCAGTTCTCGACGGCCTCGTCCCAGCGGCAGAGACTGACGAGCACGTTTCCCTCGGCCATCAGCGCCTCCACCTTTTCCTCGCGAGAGCCTGCCAGAGACCGGCACCGCTTCATGACGGCCAGACTCTCGTCCCACAGCCCCTGGTTGAAGAGGCAGAAGGCCGAGCCCAGAAGGACAGGCAGGAGCCCCTCCTTGTCACCCGCCGCGGATAGCAAGCGGGCCGCCCGCTCGTACAGCACCCCGGCGTCCGCATACCTGGTCTGCCGCTGCAAGACCCGAGCCTTGGCCACCAGCAGCCAGGGGTCGGTGGGGCCGTCCGCGTTGGTGCCATCCGGGATCAGATCGAGCCAGTCATCGCTGGCGAAGTTCACCGCGGCGTTCAATGAGGACAAGGCCAACGCTCGTAGGGGACGTACAGCGTCCTGAAGTTGACCGGAGCGCAGATACAGAGACGCGGCCTGATGATTCTCGCCGGAGCGCTCTAGGTGCTCTGCCGCTTGTCCTATCAGACCGGTCGTCCTATCGCTCCGCCGAGCCTCTCGCTCGGCAAAAGCACGCACCAGCGGATGCACGGTGTAGCTCCGGTGGCCTGCGCGTGTGACCAGGAAGCTCCGGGAGACGAATTCTTCCAACATGGCTTCCGCTTGGCCGGGCAATCCGGGCAGGAAAGCTACGTCCCGAGGAAAGATCACCCGAGGGAGAAGAGCGGCAGCGAGCATCGTCTGGGCGGCGAGTGGATCGAGCCCCGAGAGGATGTGCCGCTCCAAATACGCGCGCAGATCCCGGCCGCGGGAGATCACCCCGACGATGTCCTTCCGGGTCACATCAACGCCACGAGAGAGCAGATGTTGGCCTAGTAAGGCCAAGGCCGCCGGCCAGCCCTCGGTCACCCGCCACAGGGCCCGCGCCTCGGACGGCTGGAGGTGCACGGCCCAATTCTGCCGGGCCCAGGCGGCTACCTCGCGCGGAGTGAGCCGCAGCTCGCGGCCCTTGAGCCAAATCAAGCGTCCGCCGAGAACCACTTCGTCGAGGCGCAACGGCACGCGGCGGCGCGAAGAAAAGAGAATGGTCCAGCCGGGGGGCAAGCCCCGCGTGATCAGCTCGATTGCACCCAGCGCCGGGGAGGACGAATCGATGAGGTGGAGATCATCGATGGCCACGAGCGTCGTCTGACCCGCGCGGTCCGACATGAAATCAACCACCTCGGCGGCAAGGTCAAGGACGGCCCCATCGTTCCTCCCACGCTCCGACCACCCCAGGGACGGTGACGGTAGCCGACCGGAGGGCTCCACACCCAGGCCCGCCATCAGATACGTGAGAAAGCGGACCGGATCGCGATCGCTTTCGTCCACGGAATAGTAGACGGTCTGGCCACCCGCCGACGTGAGCAGGTCGACGATGAAGGCCGTCTTACCGTATCCCGGCCCAGCGACCATGTACACCACGCCCCCACCCCGCACCGGTTCGACGAGCGCGCGCAGACGCGGGCGGCCCAGGACGAAGCCCTGGTGCGGCAGGCTGAGCTTCGCTGTCAGCGTCCGTGCCCGCTGTTCTTTGATGTCAGACGGTCGCATCATCGACATCTCCCGCAGATGCCCATCAAGGGACTGGCCGGTAGGGGAAGTGTCCTCACACGGAGCCAGTATGTCAACGTCGCTCATCTTTGCCCTCGCTGTCTGGTTCGCGCCAGGTGTCCGGCGGGTACCGGACGCCGGCGCCGGTGACCGGCGCCGGTCCGGGCCGGGTTGCCTCGCTACAGGTACTCGAGCCGCTTGGCCACCACCGATACGGCTTTGCGTTCCTCTCCATCCTTCTCGTACACGTCCTGGCGGAGGGAGCCCTCCACGGCTATCCGCCGGCCTTTGCCCAAGTGGTCTCCCGCGGCTTCGGCCTGCGAGTTCCAGGCCTTGATCCGAAAGAAGTCGGCCTCTTCCGCGTTCCGGTCCACCGCCAGAATGAAGCTGCTGACCTTGGATCCGCCGTTGACTTCTTTGACGTCCACGTCCGTGGCCAGCCGTCCGATCAGATGTACGCTGTTCATGGTCTCCTCCTTGTTGACGCGGTTACCCTCTCCCCGGGCAGGGGGAATTGCAGCGTAACCGGGCCGGCGGCAGAGGTGAATACAACCAAAGGTGGAACGTCGCCGAGCCGAGCTGTGACCGCGCGCTAAACCCGTGCGCTGCTACAGCCGATACTTCTCTTGTGGCAGAGACCACATCACGTCGATCACCTGACCGCGGCCGGCCTGCCGGCGCAGAGAGATTGATGCATCGTGAGCAACGGCCCGAACAGCGAGGCGTCCCGCACCGTCGTCCCCCATATCTATTGCCGATCGTGCGGCTCGCACCTCGTGCAGGCCGCAGACTGGCGGCGGGAAGACAAGTCCCAGTGGAACGTCCGTCTTTGGTGCCCTGAGTGTGGGTTCGGGCAGGCGGCTCTCCTCGGCCTGCCGCAAGTGACCTATCTTTCGTTGGCCATAGAAGAAGGATTCGCCTGCATCCTGGAAGCGCTGGCAGAGTTCGAGACGCTCGTTAGCCTGGATCAGATAGACCTGGCCGCCGCGAACCTCGATCTGATCAAGCGGGCCCGCTCGGAGCGTACAGAACCCACCACCCGCTGACTTGAGCCGGCGCCATCGCGCGAAGGCTCAAGGTTCGACCCCCGTTTTCGGCCTGGGACGTCCGCGACCCGATGCCGCCCCCACCCACCACTTCATCCGCCCTGCGCTATCCTATGCGAAGCAAAATGCCCGCCAAGGAGCGTCTCTATGGACATGGAAGTCTACTTTCCCGGCAACAAGAAGGTGTACGCGCGCTACAAGGACTTTGTGATCGAGACCGACCAGCCGGAACGCGCGGGCGGTGACGGCACGGCGCCCGCTCCCTTCGACCTGTTCTTGACCTCCATCGGCACCTGCGCAGGCGTATACGTGCTGGGGTTCCTCCAGCAACGCGGCCTGCCCACAGAGGGAGTCCGAATTGTCCTGCGCACCGAACACGACCGCGAAGCAAAGCTGGTCAGCAAGATCTCGATGGAGATAAAGCTTCCGGCAGACTTCCCCGAGAAGTATCGTGACGCGGTGGTCCGAGCAGCGGAGATCTGCGCGGTCAAGCGCCATCTGGAGCAGCCCCCGGTCTTCGAGACCTACACGACGATAGGCTGAGCCGCTCGGTCTTTCCGCGCCTGAGCGCGTCTTCCCGGAACCGGTGGCGACTTCGTCCGCGCTTTTTCGGCCAACGCGATGGCGATCGACCCGAACCTTCTCTGCTGGCGAGCAAGGGAGGGCGACCTACTCCCCTAGGGGCGCTGTGGTATCAGTCGACCCGACGGAGGTCCACGGGTCGTCGCGCTATTGAGTCTCCCAACCGATCAGGTCGGGTGCGTCCTCACGGCGGGAGAGACGCAGCAGAGCATCCTTGTACTTGGAATGCCGCAGCCCGATGATCTCAGCCACCAACTGCAGGAAGCGCCAGAGATCTGCAGCGACGTTATCCGAGGTGGAATCCAGGTAGACCTGACCGCCGGCGAGGGCTCCGCCTTCGACCTGCTTGACAGCATTGAAGACGGTTTTGCTGAGGATCATGTCTATGGATAGATCCATCCCCTGCTCGTCGAGGCTCTTGATGACGTCGCCCCCTTCGGATATGCGTACCGGCCGGGCCGCGGGCGCCCGGGGAGTCGGGGCGACTCCGGAGGCCGAGGCCGAGCTTGGGGCGACTCCGGAGGCCGAGGCCGAGCTTGGGGCGGCCCCGGGACCAGGGGTCAGGTAGACCACCACCGGCCCCCGCCGTCCGGGGTAGCGGAAGGGGGTCTCTGCCCGAAAACACTCGCCGGCCGCGAGACGCGCGCGCAGGCGAGGATCGCCGGCCATCAGACCGGCCAGCTCCAAGCGGCTTAGGTCGTGAGTCTCAGCGGTCATGCGGCCATCGCCCCTAGGAGGGCGTGGGCGGCGCGACCTCGTCGCCCTTAAGAGCGTCAGCCGCAGTTTGAGCCGCGTCACCCGCAGTTTGACCGTCCACCGAGTTCTCGGCCGTTTCGGCCGTGGCCTGAGCTTCGCCCGGGGCAGCGGCCGGTTCCGCTCCCTGGGCGCTGGCCGCCGTGCGAGCCTGGGCTTTGGCAGCCGCCTCGTCACGGGTCTGGAAAAGCTGGTCTTCGAGGCGAGAAAGGTCATCAAGGATCTTCTGACGCAGCGCCTGGTCTACCTCGCGGCCTCGATAGAAATCGAACACCAGATACCCGAGTTTCTTCGCCTGGCCATCCATCTGCATCTCTATCTGCAGCTCTCCGACCTTGGTCTTGCCCTTGTCGAAGGCCTTTTCCGCCTCTTTGGCAGCCCGCTCGGCTCCTGCGGTCAGTTTGTCAAGCAAACCCATGGGGGCACCTCCTCCATAAACCATCTAACGATTCGCGCTCCAGCAAGAAACGGGGGACCAACGACCGTGGCGCGACCGGCAGGCCTCGACATGTGTCGAGCGGCGTTGGCAGGGTCGGCGGGCCTCAACCGGTGCCCACAGCCCGGGGCAGGTGCTCCGCAGCCATGCTGCTCAAGCGCACCGGCTCACAATGTAGCCGCACATGCTTGACGCTCACGGTACCACGAGGTCGCGCAGACCCTCGATCTTGTCCGAACCGACCATAGGTACGTCCTCGAGTTGCTCGATAGAAGTGAAGGGGCCGTGCATCTGCCTGTAGGCGATGATCGCCTCGGCGATCTTAGGGCCGACACCCGGCAACGCGTCCAACTGCTCTTGGGTCCCGGCGGAAAGCGAGACGATCTCCTCGAGGCGGTGCTCGCCGTCTTCCAGACGGATGCGGAAGTCACCCTGCCAGATCACTTCCTCCGTAGGCCGGCCCTTCTTGTCCCGAGGGTGCACCCGCAGGGTCATGCGCGTGCCGTCCCTCAGATAGCCCATCGGGGCGTAGCAGTAGAAGCTGTTCTCGGGGTCTTTGTCCCACTGGCGCAACTGGCTGATAGCCCCTGGGACCACGGCGGGGTCGCCATCAAGCAGACACCCGGCCGTGAAGTCGGGTCCCCATTCTTCTCCCGGCTCCGGCTTGACATGGAAATTGATCTCCGCGCCAGCCCAACTCGAGTTTCCCATATCGATGATGTCCTGCAGACCCTCTATCCTCGGTTTACCGATGAGTTTGGCCATGAAGACCTCCTACTTCTCATGAGAAGGAATGATTCGACGGTCTACCTACCCAGAACGGGCCCCGGCTACGCACGTACCCGTGCCCGGTCCGCTCCCCGAACCCGGTGCTATCATTCAGGGACCGCATATCAGTCACCCCCCGGACCCGAGGAGAGACGCTTGGAGACCATGGTCCCGTTTCGCGCGTGGCGCTACGCCCCCTCAGCCGGTGAGTTGGCCCGATTGGTTGCGCCTCCCTATGACGTCATCGGACCGGACCTACTGCCTCGCCTCTATGCCCGCAGCCGGCACAATGTGGTCCGCGTCGACCGGGGCATGACCACGCCCAGCGACAACGAATGCGACGACCAGTACACTCGCGCCGCGGCGCAGCTCCTGCAGTGGAAAGAGAGCGGCATCTTGGTGCGCGATGCCGACCCGTCGATCACCTTCGTCGAGGAGAGTTTCACCGGTCCGGACGGTGAGGCCCGCGTCCGCCACGGGTTCTTGGCTCTGATGCGGCTGTACGGCTTCGACGAAGGCGTGGTCTTCCCGCACGAACAGACCCTCCCCGGGCCCAAGGAAGACCGCTACCGTCTGCTCACTGCCACCGCGATGAGCCTCAGCCCCGTCTTCCTGCTGTACGACCTGCCGAGCGACGAGATCACCGCTGCCTGGGAGGCCGGTCCGGGTGCGCAGGCACCGGTGGCCGTGGTGACCGACGAGGAAGGCACGACCACGAAGCTCTGGTCCACCTCGGACCCCGCCCTTTTGCAGGCTGTGGGGCACAATCTAGCGACGGCTCGTTTTATCATCGCCGACGGTCATCATCGGTACGAGACGGCCCTCCGCTACAAGGATCGCCGCCTGCTAGAAGGTGACGGCGGACTCGAAACGGAGGCGTCCGCCGGCGAGTCCGGCCCACCGGGGGGACCGCGCGCCTCTGACTACCTGCTGGCGTACTTCAGCAACATGTCCGACCCGGGGCTGGCCATCTACGGCACCCACCGCCTGATCTTCGGGCTCGACGCCGATACCGTGGCGTCGCTGCCGCGGTCGCTCGCCGGTACGTTCGCCGTGGAGCCGTTGACGGCCGCCGCCGCGACCGCGGCCGAAGCTCGGGCCGCGATCGCTGCCTATCTCCAGAATCACCCCCGGGCCGCTTTCGGCCTGTGGGGGCGTGCGCTGGACGGCGCCTACGGCCTCCGGCTGGCCGACCCATTGGCGGCGCGAGCCGCGGCACCTGATCACAGCGCCGCCTATCAGGAGCTTGACGTCACCATCCTCCAGGCCCTTATCCTAGAGAAGATGCTCGGCATCACCCCCGGCGTTATGGCAGCGGAAACGCACGTGGCCTTTTTCAAAGACCCCGAGAAGGCCTTCGACCGGCTGGAAGCGGGCGAGTTCCAGGCAGGGTTCTTCATGAATCCCACCGGCTTGGACCAGATCCGCTCTGTCGCCCTCGGAGGCGAGCGCATGCCCCAGAAGGCCACCTTTTTCTATCCCAAGTTGCCGACGGGGTTGGTGTTTCACGACCTGAACGGCACGCTCTGAATCCCGAGACAAGGAGGACACACTGATGAGAATCGCCTTGATCGGAGCTACCGGTTTCGTTGGCTCCCATATCTTGAACGAGGCCCTGGGCCGCAAGCACGAGGTCACCGCCATCGTGCGCCGCACCGAGCGGCTCCCGGTACACGGGGGCCTGATCGCCAAGAAGGGCGACGTGCTCGACGTGGACGAGCTGGCGGGCCTCCTGGCGGGTCACGAGGCCGTCATCGCGTCCTACAACGCCGACAAGGACGCCCCCGACGTATACGAGGCCATGATAGCCGGGGCCAAGGCGATCATCGCCGCCACCAAGAAGTCGGGCGTCAAGCGCCTCCTGGTGGTGGGCGGAGCGGGCAGCCTCGAGATCGCTCCCGGTCAGCAGGTGATCGACCAGCCGGATTTCCCAGCTGAATGGAAAGCGGGCGCCTCGGGGACGCGGCAGTTCCTCTACCTGCTGCGGGAGGAGCCGGACCTCGACTGGACCTTCCTCAGCCCGGCAGCCATGCTCCAACCGGGCGAGCGTACGGAGAAGTTCCGGCTGGGCGGCGACCAGATGCTGGAGGACGCCGAGGGGCAATGCCGCATCTCGCTGCAAGACTACGCGGTAGCCATGATCGACGAACTGGAGGAGCCGCGGCATATCAGGCGGCGCTTCTGCGTGGCCTACTAGCCGGGGCGAAGGGCGCGGCGGAACAACAACGCCGCGCCGTACGGCGCCCCGCTACGAGTCGACGCCGGCCTCGAAAGGCTCGATGTGGAGTGCGCGACCGTCGTCGCCTATCTTCACCACGACGCCCTCCAGCCATACGTCGCCGGAAGCCACTTCAAACCGCACGGGCAGCTGAGTCAAGAACCGTTCCAGGACGAGTTCCTTCTTGACGCCGATGACAGAATCCCGGGGGCCACACATCCCCGCGTCGGTGATGTAGGCGGTGCCCCCGGGGAGGACCCGGGCGTCGGCCGTACGAACGTGGGTGTGTGTGCCGATCACCGCGCTTACCCGGCCGTCAAGGTACCAGCCCATCGCCACTTTCTCGCTGGTGGCCTCTGCATGCAGATCGACGAGGACGTTACGCACCCCGTGTAGCTGCTCGAGAGCCTCGCCGACCACTTCGAACGGGGAGCGGGCCGGGTAGAGGTAAAGCTCGCCGCTGAGGTTGATGACGCCCAGCCGTCCGGCCGGGGTGTCGACCACCGCCACCCCTCGTCCAGGGTTGGACGGCAGGAAGTTGAAGGGCCGGATGATGCGCTGCTGCTCATCGAGGTACCGATAGGCGTCGCGCTGCCGAAAAACGTGATTGCCCGTGGTGATGACGTCCACACCTGCGCCGAGCAGCGCCTCGGCATGGGCGGGCTTGATGCCTTTGCCGTCGGTGGCGTTCTCGCCGTTGGCCACAACCGCATCGGCGCCATACTGCCGGCGCAGCTCGGGGAGCCTAGCCACCAGCAGTTCCCGGCCCGGCTTGCCTACGACGTCGGCGAAGAATAGAACGATCAACTGGCCCTCCTACCTTTTCCCGGGGCGCGGAGTGCGGGCGCGGCGCGCACACGGCTGCCCGTCAGGGGCGCGGTTTTCCGGAGCCCGAAGAGTGTACATCACGAGCCTCTGCCGGTTCCGAGGCGGCCGCGCTCCGCCACCGCCGCGCTCGCACTCGGCCGACGTCCCGCACGCGAGCCGTCCCGCACGCGAGCCGCCCTGGTCCGCGCCGCCCTGTCCGCGCCGCCGCGCCTGCCAATACCGGCCCTTGGTCTCATGGCTCGCGGTTGGCGGCCCTTCCTAGCCTCGGACCATCGTGTCACTCAGAGGCAAAGGAGGAGATCATGTTCGGGGTATTCTCAGGACACGGCCTGTTCGACGGCTTGTCGCCGGGCCCGCGTCCGCCAGGTGGGCGGACGGGCACACCCTCCGTAGCTAAAAGCCCACGAGGGCGTTGGCGGGAGCGCGCCGACCGCCGCCGGCGCCAGGGCCGGGCGCCACTGTTCAGCACGGTAGCAGCCGTCAGTCTATGCGCGGTGGCGGCGTTCGTGCTGTTCGTGCCGCGGTTCGTTCTCGGGGCCGGAGGGCCGCCGTCAGCCACCCCCTCGGAGACAGCGCCCGGCCTTGCGGCGCCGACCGGACTAGGGAGCGCGGCTTCGCCCGCGGTGGAACCGGCCGCGACGCTCGCAGACGCGACGGCTTCAACGGCCCTGTCCCGCGGCTCTCTGCTCGTCACCCTGCCCTGGGGAAGCGCAGACGGACAGGTGGGTCTGCAGGCTCCAGGAGAGGGGCTGGTCCGCGGTCCCGAAGCGGTGGCGGTAGCGCCTAACGGCCGCGTCGCCATCCTCGATTCCGTCAACAAGCGAGTGGTGCTGCTGGATGGCGACGGAACTTTCGTCAACGCCGTTCCGCTCGCGCTGACCGAGCCTCGTTTCCTGGCGGTGAGCGACGACCGGCTCTATGTCCTCGATTGCGACGGCGACCGCCGGCTGGCCGCGGTCGACTGGAGCGGTGCCGGCCAGGGCGTCGCTGCGCTTCCTGAGTTGGACGACGTCGTCACAGGTCTGTTCGTCACCGATTCGGGGCCGTGTGTGGAGGTGGCCCACGAGAGCGTCTTCCTGGTCGAGCCGAGCGAGGGGAGCTGGCAGACGGCGGCGACGGGCGCGGACGCCTCGGTCGTGGACGCCAAAACCGATCTGCCTGCCGCGCCAACCGACCGGGTCAACCCCGGGCGGGCGCGATTACACTCGCTC
>JAZDLO010000212.1:0-13184 GCA_043801935.1 bacterium | reverse complement strand
CTACACGACGATGATCTCCTTCGGAGTCTTGTGGAGACAGGGACCGACGCCGGACTCCGTCACAAGATAGTTGTCGCACACCGCGGCCCAGACCCGCTCGTTCGTCGCTGCCGGATGGACCGTGAGGTTCATCCCCGCGGCGAGCTTCATCGGTTCCTCCGGACGGATAAGAGGTCGCTCCACGAGGTCGTACCCTTGGCCGTGGGCATGGAGCCGCCGCTCCGGCAGGTACCCGCGTTGCTCCAGTAACCGGTTGTTCGCCTCGAATATCTCTTTCGGGCCGACTCCCGGCCTCAGCATCTTGAGGTTCAGCTCCTGAGCTTCCAGCGCCACCGCGAAGGCCTCCTGCAGTTCCTGTGATGGCTCTCCGATGGAGAAGATCCTCCCGATCTCCGTGTAGAACCCACCGGGACCGTTCACCTCGATGAGGAGGGAGAACTGGTCGCCTTCCTTGATCACCCTGTTCTGGAAGTGGCGGAACGTGTAGGGAACGGGGGTCCCCCGCGGGCCCGAATTGACAAGGATCAGTTGGCGCTCGCTACCCTGGGTGACGACGGAGTACTGCGCCTCCGCCAACATCTCGAAATCCCTCCGGCCGGGCCTTAGGGACTTTCGCACGTGCTCGATAGCCTCGTCTTGGAGCGCTGCCGTCTTCTTGATGAGTTCGATCTCTTCGGAGCTCTTGATGACTTTGATCTGGTCGATCCAGTCGGTCGCATCCACGAACGTCCACCCGTCGAGGTGTTTCTCCAGATACTCGTAGAAAGTGACGGGGATGTAGGATCTTCCCACCAGACCGATCGTCGCTCGTTTCTTCTCCTTGAGCACGCCTACCGCGAGTTCCGCGTCGTAGGTACTCGTGTAGTGGACCGACTCGAAGTAGGGGGCGCCCAGTCTGCTCTTCACCCCGCGCACAGCCCACTGCGGGGGGAAAGGGTCGGCGGGAGACGTGCCGCCGCAGGTGATGAGCGTCATCTCATCATCTGCAGGGAAGATCACGGTGAAGGGATAACTGTGACGCGCGGAGAAGTCGCTGAACCACTTGACGTACCCGCCCAGGAACTCCTCATCCTGGCGCATCAGGAGGAAGTCGAGACCGTTCGCCCGCATCATCTCGCGGCTGGCCTTCCATCGACGCTCGAGCTCGGCCGTGGAGATGGATGTGGTCAGTCTGTCGCGCGGATCCTCCATATTCTCCTCTTCCTCCCAGGGTTCCTGGGCGACGCGGGAGCCCGGCTCTGGCGACCGGCCAGATGCCAACCTTCCCCGGGACCGTCGCATGGCTCATTGGTTCTGGAGCAAGGTGTATCCGGCAGCCTCCCAGGCCCGGAATCCGCCATCGAGGTTGTAGACGTTGGTGAAGCCCGCTTTCACCAGAGCACGGGCGGCGGTGGCGCTCATGCTCCCACTGCGGCAATACAGCACGATCTTGGCGTCGCGAGCCTCAGGGAATTCGTCCAGACGCGCTTCGACCACATCGAACGGGATGAACGCATCCGTCCTTTCGATCTCGCCTTCATACGGGATGTGCACGTTGACGAAGAAGAAGTCCTTGCTCTCCAGCATGGTGTTCAGTTCCTGGGGAAGGATGTCGGTGTATTGGCCTCCGCCCTCCACCGGGACAAGCTGTCCCACCCCCTGACCGATCGCGGTCGAAGGGGTGGCATCTGGGGCACTGGAGCAGGCGCCAAGCGGAAGGGTGAGTACCACTAGCGCGGCGAGGAGCAAGAGAGGTTTCACTTGATTTCCTCCGATTCCCGGCGGACTAGGCCCCGGGCGGCCGAAGGGAGAGATCGCCCGCGTTCTGCAATGTAACGCGCCATCGTCCTGCTCCTTTGCTCAAATCCCTCGAGAAACGCCGGGGAAACGTTGTGGCAGTCCTTCTACCGCGATATACCCGGATGGGAAGGTATCAAAGCACAAGCCTTGCACGATCCCGCAGCCCGCGGGAACATGTGTCCGTGGCCGCCTTTACAGGTCGCCCGTGCGGCCCCACTCGAGATCTTGGCCGGGCAGAAAGCGCCGAACCTAGGAGTGTGCATCGTGAAAGCTGTCGTGTTCGAGGAGTTCGGCGGCCCGGAAGTACTGCAGTATGTCGATCTACCCATGCCGACCCCCGGCGAGGGTCAGGTGCTGGTGAAGATGGTGTCCGCCGGTGTCTGCAAGGCGGACTGGCGGGTGCGCACTGGCCGCTGCCAATGGCTCACCGCCCCCTTTCCTGTCACCCTAGGCTACGAAATGGCCGGCCGCATCGAGGCTCTCGGCCCGGGCGTCACCGGATTCACCATCGGCGAGCCGGTCCACGTGTTGCACATGGCCTGCTACGGCACCTATGCGGAATACATGGCGGTCGACGCGGCTGATGTGGTCTCGATGGCTGAGGGGACGGATTTCGATGCCGCGGCAGCTGCTTTCAACTACTTCGTCGCCTGGGGTCTCCTGAATCAGATCGTCGAAGCCAAGGAGGGTCAGAGCCTCTACATGGGAGGGGCGGCCGGCGGCGTGGGTACCGCGGTCATCCAGTTGGCACAGCTGAAGAAGATGAATATCGTGGCGAGCGCAAGCACCGATGAGAAGTGCGAGTATTTGCGGGGGCTGGGCGTTGGGGACGTCTTCAACTATAAGGAAGATGACGATGTGGCCATGGTCAAGAAGCTCACCGACGGCCGCGGCGTGGACTATGTCTACGACCAGGTGGCCGGCCCACGGTTCTGTCGCCAGTTCGACATGCTGGCCACCTACGGTCAGATCGTCCTCTACAATTTCTTAGGCGGCTATCCCGAAGACAAGGAGATCATCCACATTCTCCAGAGCCGGTGCGAATACTGCTACGGCTTGCGCTATTTCTCGATCCATGTTCACGATACCGACCCCGAAGGATTCAGGGAGATGAAGAGGCAGGTTCTCGCCCGCATGGCCGAGGGCACGTTGAATCCGCCTATCTATAAGGTGCTGCCTCTGTCCGAGGCTCGACGAGCGCACGAGATGATCGAGTCCGGCGAGGTCTTGGGCAAGTTGGTCCTGCATCCCGAAGAGCTCACCTAAGATCGCCTCCGCGCGCCTCCGGTCGCTCGATCCGGATCCATCACCGCATGTATGGCCTGCCGATAGCCGTCGATCTTGTCGGGCGGGCCTTTCACCATCACGACAGCCACCTGTCCTCCGTTCTCGGCCGGTAGATCGAACCGGCCTATACCCAGAAAGCCGTCGACATGTATGTCGCCCTGGGCAGCGATAACCACCGCCGTCTCGCGGATCACAGAGATGCCGAGAGTCCCGACACACTCCCTGATCCCTGCTCCAAGAAGCGCCAGAGCGTATGGATAGAGGCACGCCGGCAGCAGGGCGATCGATTCCACCAGCTCGTAGGACTCGCTCCTTCGCTCTCGTGTGCCCTGGATGCGTCGCGCAAGCTCCCTATTGAAGGCGAGGAATGCGGCCTCGGGATCGCGGTGGTCGAAGAACGCGGCCGGTCTGATCGGTGCGATTCCGAGAGTACGCTCCCGTCCCTGAGCGGCGGGCACGTCGAGCACGACAGTGAACTTGACGTCCTCGAACGCTGCGAGGTGGGCGAGATTCCAGATCATAAGGCCGACTGTACTGACCCCCTCGTCCTTGAGGCGCTCAGCCAGCCGCGCCTTCAGGTGCCCACGCTGTGTCAGCAGTGGGCGGAAATCGAGCCAGTCTTGCACCACCCAAGATTCCTCTGCCCTCGGCTCTGAGCATCGCATCGACTGTCGCGGGCTTGTCGGTGGCTCCGGGGCCGGCAGCAGGAGCGGCGCGACGACGCCCCACCGCTGCTCCAAGTCGGTGAGCATCTCCGCGAAGGGGACACCGTCGAACAAGGCGTGGTGGAACTGGAACCAGAGATCGACGGCTTCCAGGTAGGGGTGTATCCGGGCCGTGACGACGAAACCGCCAGGACCCGGACCCATGCGTTCGCGCAGAGGCGGCGGCTGTACGCGGATGCGAGGATCGACTCGGTCTCCATGCGTGTTACCCGCCGGCAGTGTCTCGAAGTCGATCCAGACGGCGCTCAGCAGGCGATCAGCAAGGTGCAGAGCATTTCGTTTGGCAGCCCGGGACCTTCCGGCATTCGTCTTGACCCGCTGGAGCAGGTCGCGCCTTAAGCCGAGAGGACGGCGCTTGTCTGGGTAGACGCGCGTCCGATTGTAGGCGTGGACGAGCGCGTCGCATACGGCGCTGGTCTCATCCGGGTCAAAGTCGCGGATGGGCAGATCTGGGTCCAGGAAGGGTCGGATCTCGATCAAGCCCCCGTCTCCTGCATAATCCGCTCGGACCAAGTCCAGTGTGGTCCGCTTCACGATCTTGGCCTGAAGCCTTCCCCAGCGCAGGCAGTTCTGCATGTCCGGGCGCGAGGCCAGGAATCCTCGCAGGTGCCTGACCGTCTGGTCGCAGGCGATCCGACCTTCGGGATGGTCCCCTATGATCGACGGCTGCGCGAGATCCAGCCCAAAGGCCGCCATACAAGGGTGAGCTTCCTGGGACTGGAAGAAGGCCCGGGTGGCCCGGCGGAACCCGTCCTGTCGAGGATGAAGACCGAGCCTCCGCAGCAATTGAAGTAATTTGATAGCCGCCAGGAAGGCGAGGGCTGAGTAGCTCCACCGGTCAACGAGTCTCCTCATTCTTACGCGCTCAGCCACGAAAGGCTACCCTCCAGTGTGGCGGCAGCACACAGCCGCTCATTACCTCTGATACCCGGGCACCGGGATTCAAAATCCCGGTGCCGTATCTCCACTGCCCATGCAGATCGCGATGCAGGGAGCTTTTCCCCCGGCCCAGGCAGTGCTGGGTTCACACTCGCAGCATCGTCTGGTAGGGTTAAGAAACAAGAGACCCACGCCGTCGGGTGGCCTTGAACTTTCGGTCGGCTCGGCACAAGGACCGGGAGGAGTCATGAGCATTCCCAGGACGAACGTCCTGGTCGCGTTGTGCGCGACCTTCATTCTACTGTCGACCGCGGGCATCGCCGTGGCCGCCACCAACCCGAGCGTAGAGTGGTCGGCCGCCTACGGAGGCTCCGGCGACGAGGGGGCGCGGTCTGTGGAACAGACTGCGGACGGCGGGTACATCCTTTTTGGCACGAAGGAGCTCGGGAATCAGGTTTCTGCCGCCCTGCTGGTCAAAACGGACGCCTCCGGTAACTGGCTGTGGAGCGCCACCGTCGACAAGGGCGCCTCGAACTCAGCCAGTGACGTGGTGCCGACCGCCGACGGCGGGTACGCGATAATCGCGAGCAGCCACACGCCGGGGCTTCCGGAAACGAGCAAGAACTGGCTCATCAAGACGGACGCCTCGGGCAACGAGCAGTGGAGCAAGACCCTTGGCGACGGACGCTATGATCTGGTCAACCACATCATCCAGGTACCGGACGGCGGGTATGTGATCACCGGCAAGGTGGACTCCACGAGCGGCACCGACCACGACGTCTGGCTTTTCAAGACCGACGCCTCCGGCAAGCAGCAGTGGAGCCGCGCCTTCCCCACCTTCGGCGGAGGGATGTTTGAGAGCGTGGAGGCTCTCATCCGCACAGCGGACGGCGGCTTCGCTCTTGCCGGAGACACGAACACGTTCGGGTCGAACGAGGGTTGGCTCCGCAAGACCGACGCGGGCGGCAACCTGACCTGGGCCAAGACCTATGACCATCCCAGTCCGCTTGTCCGTGGCGCGTTCCACTTTGTCGAGCAAACCGGTGACGGTGGCTACATCCTCGCCGGAGAGCAATTTCATATTGGCGGCATCGACGCTGACGCCTGGGTGGTGAAGACCGACGCTTCCGGCAAGAAGCAGTGGAGCAAGGTCTACGGAGGGGTGGAGGATGGCTACGCCGGTGCGGTCTTCGCGCTGCCCGGCGGCGGGTATCTGGTGGGGGGCGTCACTTGGCCACAAGGCCAGAGCGGAGGTGATCTTTGGCTCTTCACGCTGAGCCCGAGCGGCGACCAGCTCTGGGAGCTTGTCTACGGTGGCGGGAACGCTGAATTCGTGTGGGATGGGAAACGTACGGCGGACGGTGGTTACGTGCTCGCGGGACTCACGGGTTCATTTGGTGCGGGCGGCGATGACATGTGGTTGGTGAAGATCCAGCCTGGGGGCGGCTGTAGCGGTGGCGGCGCCAATACGTTCTCGGATGTTCCCGCGAATCACCCCTACCATGATGCCATCGAAGGCATGGCCGACGCCGGCGTCATTGACGGGTACGAGGACTGTAGCTTCGGACCGGGAGAGTACGTTCTCCGCCAGCAGTTCGCCAAGATGATCGTGGGCACTCTGGGCTTCCCCTGCTCCGAAGCGAACGTTTGCACCTTCGCTGATGTCGGCAAGGGCGGTCCCACCACACTCTATCCCGACAACTACATCGCCGTGGCGGCACAGTACGGCATCACCTTGGGCATCGGTGGTGGCAACTACGGGCCCTATCGCAATATCACCCGGGCTCAGGTGATCACCATGGTGGTCCGGGCCGCGCAACAGTACACGGCCGGGCTTCAACCGCCGGACGCAAGCTACGCGGGGTGGGGTCTCTTCTACGGCTTCTCCCATCCCGACCATGGCTCCAATGTCCGGTTGGCCGAGTTCAACGGACTGCTGAACGGCGTCCAAGGCAGCGGCGACCCCATTGGTTGGCTCTGGCAGCCGGCTACCCGGGGGGAGGTGGCCCAGATCCTCTGGAATCTGTTGAAAACACCGGGGTTGGCCGGGTAGTCGGAACGTCACTCGACGTGCCGGTCGGGTTGGGCGAGGTGATCAAGAGCACAAGCGCGCCGAGTGAGCGTGGCGTATATCGGTGTGTGGAAGGCCAGATGCCGTGACGGAAGTCGCTACGAGGGGCGCCCACGAGCAGGCCGCCGGGCCGACCGGGAGGGAGACCTGGGAGTGGCGGCGACCTTCCTCCGGTTCGCGCATCGGCGTGTCAGAGTTCTCGGCAACCTAAGCGATAGCGCATACGGGATCTTTCCAGTCCACTACGTGCCGGTGACCTGGCTCCAGTACGGGTTGCTGAAGGTGGATCTGCCCGCTACCGCGAAGGGGCTGCTCGTTCCGGCATTGCGCGTATCGGTATCGCCCCTGCTCGTGGGCGGCTGACCTGGCTTCGGGCCACGGAGGGACACCTCTGCGCGCGGGGCGCAGAGGTCAGTGCTTGGCGTCGGGTCCCTCTCCCAGGAGGTCGACGACGGGTTCTATGCGGGGAGTACTCCCTGTCCAACCGGCTTCATAGCGTTTGCTCCAGAGGACTCTTTGCGCACCCTCGTCGTCCATAGCCAAGACCTCCAGATGGAGGCGTTGGCGGGGACGAAACAACTCTTTTGGGACGCGAAAGGTGAGGTTCGTGTGCGTGCCGGTTCGTGCGAGCAGCCTTGTTTCCAGACCGACAAAGGAGCCGATGCTGTAGCGCAGGGTAGCCCCACCCTTGGGGGCTTCCCCCACCAGTTGGACGGGAACGTGGACCATGACGAAACCGCCGTTAGTCGAGACCTCACCGGACTCAGACCCACTCTGCTCTATCTTCAAGGCGACACCTCTGTGCAAGGACTCCAGGTGGTGAATGCTAGCAGGGACCGGTCTTTGCGGGAAGGGCCCCCAGCAACGCTGCGGCTCAAACTGCTAGGACTAGGTAGGTCGGGCGTTCGGATCCTCGGCGTCACCTCGGGTCGGTCCAAGCTCATTGATCTCCGCAGTACGGGGCGATGCTACCCGGCCCTCTCGACCGTCACCCGGTTTCGTCCTTCGCGCTTGCTCTGGTAGAGCAGTTCGTCCACCCGGGCGAGAGCACTTGCCGCGTTCTCCGCGGCATGCACGGTCGTCGCCCCCGCGGAAATGGTGCAGTGGAGCGTTTCTCCGCCCAAGGGAAGGTCTGACTTCTCCACGAGGGCCCGGTACCTCCGGGCGATCCCCGCCAGGTCGTCCACGGTGGTGTTGGCTAGGATCGCCATGAATTCCTCGCCTCCCCACCGTCCCACCACATCGAAGGACCGCGTGGCCCCATGGAGGGTCCGGGCGACCACGCGCAACATGAGGTCGCCCGCCTCGTGTCCATAGGTGTCGTTGACGGCCTTGAAGTGATCGATATCCATCATGATCAGGCCGAGCGTCCACCCGTAGCGCGTGGTCTCATCGATCCGCGAAGCGATGTTCTGCTCGAGGAATCGCCGGTTAGCGAGGCCGGTGAGCGCATCGAGGTAGACGAGGCTCTCGAGTCTCCCTATCTGCTCTAGCGCAGCCACCTTGTCGGCAATGCTGCTGAAGGTCTCGACGGCGGCTACTATTTCGCCGGTCGCGGAGCGGAGCGGTCGCGCGCGTACGCGCACCGGGACGCGGTGACCATCCCGGTGATGCAGATAGATCTCTGTTACGCGGGGCTCGCCGTCGTCCAGAGTGGCGGCGAGGGGACAGCCCTCAAGGCAGAGCTGCCGCCCGCTTGCGTCAACGTGGTTTAGGAGGTTGTCGCGACAGCGCGACCCCACCGCCTCCTTCGGACCATAGCCGGTGAGCGTCTCACAGGCTGGGTTCCAATACATGATCCGCCGATCCCGGTCGGTCACGTAGACGCCCTCGCTCACGCCGTCTAGGACGGCTTGGTAGATGTCCGTGCCTAACTCGTCCTGCAATCTTCTCTACCTCCGAACTTTCTGTCCGCGGAGATCAACTTCCCGGCCTTCACGATCATGTGACGCCGCGGGTATCGTCTCGGGTGGCTCCCGGCTTTGGCTAGGGGCGATCCCCGCGGATCAGCCCCCCGATCCCATAACAGGTTGTCCTGGGAACGGGCCACCGGTACCCTGGGGCTCGCCCGTCCCACGGCCCACCAACTTCAGTTCTTCCCCGCAGCAGCTCATCTCCGTCTCGCAGGCGCCATGCCCCAGATCCTCCTGGTGGACACACTCCTTGATCACCTGGAACTCGAATTCGCAGTGCGCGCACGCGTAGACCTCGCCCCTCTTCATCTGGTCGCAACGGGCCATTCCCTTGCCTCCCTTGCACGTATGGCTTGTCCCTCCTTGCATTCCGTGATTCGCTTCTTCGGAAACCGACCTTCGGAACTCGCCTCCAGCAACTTGAACGCTTCTCTACACCGCGAAGGGATCCATGAGACCGGCGTGGCGACGATATCCGCGTCGGCCCGACCACAGTCTCCATCTGGCGCTGCGCTCACGGATGCCCGTGACGCTCGATGACGGTCTCAACGGGGTGACGTTTCTTCGTTCGCGCTGCGGGTACAGCCCCTTGGACGGCAGACGACCGCACACGGCGCGACGTCCAACTGGAACAGCGTACGCCGAAGGGGAGATCATGGATTCGCTGAAGGCGCTTTTTCTGAACTGCACGCTCAAGAAATCCCCCGCCACATCCAATACTGAGGCTCTCATCAACAAGGTCTGCGATCTGATGAGACCGCTTGAAGTCGAATGCGAGGTCGTCCGACCCGTTGACTACGACATCCGTTTCGGGGTGCTATCGGACGAGGGTGCCGGGGACGAATGGCCTCTCATCTTGAAGAAGATAAGGGCCGCCAACATAGTGGTGATCGGGTCTCCCATTTGGTTCGGCGTGCGCTCCTCGGTCTGCCAGATGATCATGGAGAGACTTGACGGCACCTATTCCGAGGGAGAAACGGATACCGGTCAGTTCCCCCTGTACAACAAGGTGGCCGGCGTGATCGTTACCGGCAACGAGGACGGGGCACACGACGTCGCCGCCAACACGCTTTTCAACCTTTCCCACCTGGGCTGCACTGTGCCTCCGAACTGCGACTGCTACTGGGTGGGCGATGCCGGTCCCGGTCCTAGCTACATCGAGGCAGGTGGGGAGGAGCACCTCTACACAAACAAGACAGCCCGCTATATGGCACACAACATCGTGCACATGGCCCAACTGCTGGAGAACAATCCTATCCCTACGAATCTCAAGGCGCTTATTGAAGAGGCGAGAAGGGTCAGCCGGACGGGCAAGCGACCCATCTCTCTGTGATTCTCATGGCTCTCCGTCGCCGCGGGAGCTAGGTGGGAAGCTGCCCGCCAAGAGGCGAAGGCCCGGCTACGCGGGTCCATCTTCAGCACGCGTTTCTCCGGCAAACGGCGCAAAGGAGAGATTCCAGCCCCGTCCTAGTTTGAGGCCGCTTTCGTTGGTATCGTGATGGGGGGAGATCGGAGGTTCATGAGATGAGAATCCTCGTAGCGAACGTCGCGGCTGTCGAGGAAGACAGCGATGATGGCCGGTTTTTCAAAACGGTCGCCGTCGAACTATGGCGCAGAAGCTTCGACTCGGTGAAACAGCCGGATACCGAGTTGGTCTACCGTTTTCCCAGGCGAGGACTGACTTCCCTCGAGGGCGAGATGTACAGCTATCTCCACCATCTGGCGGGTAGTGAGATCCTTCACGCCGTGGTCCAGGCCGAGCGAGATGGATTCGACGGGGCTCTTATCGCCTGCTTCCACGATCCGATGTTGTGGGACGTGAGACAGGCTGTGGACATCCCCGTGGTGGGTTTCGGCGAGTCGTCCATGGTCCTCGCAACGTTGATGGGACGAAAGTTCGGCGTGGTCACGATATCGCCTTATAGCATTCACGATACGGAGGAGAACATAGCCAAGTACGGGCTCATGGATCGCTGCGCGGGTGTGCGCTGCGCCTTCGAGCCGGGGGACGAGCAGGAAAAGGCGATGGTCGACGCGCGGGAAGCGATCGCGGTCTTCAAGAGAGTCGCACGAGAGCTGATCGCCGCGGGCGCCGAAGTGATCATCCCTGGCTGCGGCCTCATGGCCCCCGCCTTGCGTTTCGCCCCGGGGGCCGAGGCGGAGTACCCGCACGGTCTTACCGAGGTGGACGGAGTGCCGATCGCGGACGTCTACGGAAACGCGATCAAATGCGTCGAAACGCTGGTCGCCCTGCGGAAGGCGGGCTCCTGCTGGATCAGCCGCAAGGGTCTGTACGCTTCTCCCTCACCGAGAGCGATGGAGAGCGGCCAGATGGTCCTCGACTACAAGGGACCGGGCTTCTGGGACTACTGAGCGCCGGTACCGGGCCGGTAAGGTGCTGGATCTGATGTCGATAGCACCTGGCGGTTCTCGAGATAGCTGTGGGCGGCCAGCGCAGCCCGGGCGCCTTCCCCTGCCGCCACCGCCGCCTGTGGCTCCGAGCCGCTCCTGACATGGCCCGCCGCGAACACCCCGGCGAGTTCGGTGCGCAGGGAGCCGTCGGTGACGATCCGGCCCGACTCATCCAGTTGCAGGCGCCCCCGTAGGAAGGCGGTCTGCGGTTCCATGCCCACGTAGACGAAGACAGCGGCAAGCTCGATCTGCGCGACCGCTCCCGTGCGGGTCTCGCGTAGCGTTACCGCCTCCACGCTGTTTTCGCCGATGATCTCTTCGATCACAGTCCAGTGGCGGACCTCCATCGCCGGATGCGCGAGGACACGCTGACGGTAGGTGTGTTGGGCCGCGAAAGCACCGTCGCGGTGGAAGATGAACACCTTGCCCGCATGCTGGGCCAGTTCGAGCGCCTCCAGCAGCGCCGAGTCGCCTCCGCCGACGACTCCCACCGTTTCTCCCCTTATCAGCGGCGCGTCACAGGTGGCGCAGTTCGATACGCCCCTCCCTCGCAGCCGCTCTTCCCCCGGGACGCCGAGACTCCTGAACCGTGAGCCGGTGGCCACGATCACCGCCGCGGCTCGCAGCTCGCCTTCGCCGGTCGCCACGAGCCAGCGGTCGCCCGCCGGTTTCAGGCCCCGGGCTACCGTCGTCCGGAACCCGGCGCCTGCTTTCTCCGCCTGCTCCTGTATGAGCGGGCCGAGCTCATAGCCGGGGACGCCGTCGGGAAAGCCGGGAAAATCCTCGATGTTGCCCACACTGAGCAGTTGACCGCCGATCGCCCCATCCGTCAGGACCAGGGTCGAGCGGCCGTTCCGAGCGGCGAACAGCCCGGCGGTGAGGCCCGCCGCGCCACTCCCCAGGACGATGATCTCCCACTCATCCATATCCGCCGGCGCCGGCTAGCGCCACTCGTCGATGGATACGGTCTTGCCTATCTCGACGCCGCCGGCCGGAGATCTGCTCGTGATGGCGCTGACGATGCTCCAGTGGGGCTGGGTCTCGCCCCCTACCACGACCACGTGCACGTCATCTCGGAGGAACATCGGGATCAGCTCGTCGGGCGCCGCCTTCAAGTAGCCAGCAAAGGGCTCTATTCCGGAGGTCGCCAAAGGTGCGAGAAAGACCTGCACCTGGAAATTATCCCAGTATTCCCGGGGGGGCTTGCGCACGTTGTCGTACACCCATTCCGCCAGCTTGTCCTTGGTGACGAATCCCTCGCGATCACAGAACTCGTGTGCCACGATCGGGTCCAGAAGCATGACCGCTCCGGCTCTCGACTCCAGGGCGCCGAACATGTGCTTGGCCCGCTCCTGCCACGTCTCGCGTACGCCCCAGGTGGAGATCAGGCTCCATATGCCCTTGAAGATCGTGGCCGTGCTCGCCTCTTTGTCGAAGCCCTGCTGTACGTGGTAAGGCTCCCACGGACTGCGTTCCTCGTTTTCCGCAAATACGAGATTGGTGTAGGCGAAATTGTTCCCCACAGAGCCCATATAGGTGAGACCGGGCACAGAGCCACCCTGCAGGTTCTGCGATGCCAGCCCGTAGGCCCGGCCGATGGTGGTGTTGGCATGGTTGTACGGTCCCAGGGCGCCGGTACCCGAGTTCATCCCGATCTCGTGGCGGATAGGGCCGTTCACAACGACCATGGACCCGATGGAGGTAGTGCTGCTGTGGCGCGCGCTGAGACAACTGCCGAGGAGCGCGAGAATGGTCGGGAAGTAGGCGGGTTCCGCTCCGGCCATGACTGCGTTGACCGCCGCCTGCTCCACGGTGAACTCCCAGAATTCGCGATACTCGGCGGGACGCAGGCGGCCGACCACCTCGCCGGCCGCGTGGCTGGTGCCCGCCAGCATCGTCGCCACCCGCTCCTCGGTGGGCAGCACGATGGGCAACTTGTCCGTCCAGTCGTTCTCGAGGAACAGGCGGTGGAGGTTCTCCTCCGTGTCCGGTTCTAGCAGTCGCGGGGTCGTCCGCTCGAAAGCGACGCCCTTCATATCCTCGTCGGTCAGAGGCAGGGTCAAGCCCTCGAGCACCTCCTGTATGAATGGCCGCGTGGAGATCGGATCGCGGCCGTCG
>JAZDLO010000199.1:0-19036 GCA_043801935.1 bacterium | reverse complement strand
CGTTTCATGGTGGCCAGCTTCTTGTGGGAATCCACTCTGGCCGGACTTCGTCCGTTCATCATGTTGTATTTCATCTACTCACTGGGAGCGACCGCGCAGGTAGGCGCCCTCCTCCTCGGCTTGGTGGGGATCACGTACATGGTGGCCGGGCTGGCGAGCGGGTTCCTCGCCGATAAGTACGGTCGGTCGCGGGTCATGCGTGTGGGACTGTGGGTCTACCTGGGCGGTTGCCTGTTCGGGGTCTTCATCACCGACATCAAGTGGGCTTTCGTGTTCTTGCCTCTCTTCGGGCTGGGCGGGTCGATCGTCCTGACCTTGCCGTACGCCATCCTCATCCGCTTGATGCCCAAGGAGCACATCGGACAGTTCACCGGCATGTTCTCCATGATGCGGGGGCTGGCCAACATCGTCGCCCCCGTCATCGCCGGCGGGGCTATCGATATCGCCCGCACGTTCCTGCCGGGCGGAAGACAGTACGCCGTGATCTGGTTGCTGTCGGGGTTGATGATCGCAATCTCACTGTTCTTCTTCCGGGGTACCGGGCGGGACGAAGCACTGAACGTTTAGACGGGTTCTTGCCCGGGCACATACTATTCTGGGGATCGCGTCGGCGTAGGTCATCACCGGCGGTAAGGAGGCCCACGTGAAGCCAGAGGCAGAGGCTCAGGAGCGGCGGGACCTGCAGACAGAAAGGCCCACCCGACGCTCGGATCCTACCGACCCCAAGCCACTCTTCCAGTTGAGCGACGACCAAAGACGCATACTCGATTGCCTACGGACGGCCGGGAGCGGATTGACTCTGAGGCAACTGGAGATAAGGGCGGCGGGCTCGGCCCCAATTCTCCAGGCTGCCCTCGACGACCTCCTCGAGCAGGGCTTGGTCGCGCGGCTGAATACCTTCATTCCCAGCTACGCCTTCAGATACCCGGGTATCGGGGTCTATGCTGAATAGGCTCAGGCGCCTTGGCGCTGGGATCGCCGAGGGGACGAAGGGTGTCGCGATCGGCACCTATCGTCATGACTGTCTGGGTCTGGCGGCACAGATAGCCTACAGTGCCCTCTTCAGCTTGTTCCCGTTTCTCCTGTTCCTGCGCGCGCTGGTGGCCTATCTGCCGGCGGCCGAGCAGTGGGCCACCCGGCTTCTCGATGGTCTGGCTCAATTGGTCACCACCGACAGCCGGCTATACCAGATCGTTGAGGATAACGTATTCAACGAGATCGGCGCGGCGAGCGCGGCTCTCCTGTCGGTCGGCATCGTTTTGACCTTGTGGAGCGCTTCCGGCGCGGTGATGACGCTGATCAAGGCGGTCAACCGCGCATACGGGCTCGAGGAGACCCGCTCGTGGCAGCGGAGACGACTCATGGCGGGCGGGCTGGCGATCGCTGGGGCCTTCCTGATCCCCGCCGGCGTGCTCCTACTGGTCTTCGGGTCGTGGATCGGTGATCAGATAGGCCGCGATATCGGTTACGACTCCGTCTTACATGTGCTCTGGGTGGGCCTCCGCTGGCCCGTGGTCTTCATCCTGCTCGTGGTCGCCGTGGGGGCCTTCTTCTATTTCGCCCCCGATGCGCGGCAGAAGTGGTATAGCGCCATCCCTGGGGCGCTGTTCGCGGTCGGAGCGATCATCGGATCGTCGATCGGACTGTCGTGGTTCTTGAGTCAGAGCGTCTTCCAGGTGCGTTGGCTCACCTATGGGGCCATCGGGACCGCTATCGTGCTTTTGTTCTGGGCCTTTCTTATCGGGCTGATGGTCTTGTTCGGTGGAGAGATCAACGCCGGTGTCCGCCGAGCAGTGGAGCACCGCGGAGGGGGTGCCGGGGGTCTGCTAGAATCGACCAACGATGAGTGAACCGGATTCACGCACCCCCGACTTGCGCGCGATAGGCGTCTTCGATTCGGGGGTAGGTGGTCTCACCGTCCTTCACGAATGCTTGGTCAATCTACCCCACGAGGACTTCGACTACCTTGGTGACACCGGTAACTTCCCGTACGGGCCGAAACCACTGGCCGAGGTGCGCCGCCTGGCTTTCTCGGCGGTGGATTTCCTGGTGGCGCGAAACGTGAAGCTGATCATCATCGCCTGCAACTCTGCCGCCGCCGCGGCTCTGCCCCAGTTGCAGGCCGGCTTCTCCACTCCCATAGTGGGGGTGGTGATGCCTGGAGCTCGAGCGGCTGTACAAGAGACACGCAACCGGCGGGTGGGCATAATGGCCACCGAGGCCACCGTTAACTCCGACGCCTACCAGAATGCTCTCCAGGCGCTCGATGCTGGGCTTGAGGTGTTCGCGGTGGCCTGCCCGCGTCTTGCTCCGCTCATCCAGGAAGGTGATGTGTTCTCGGAGCAGACCGAGCGAGCCGCACGCGAGTACGTAGCTCCCCTCAAAGAGGCGGCCGTCGACACGGTGATCCTGGGATGCACCCACTACCCTCTGATCAGTCCCATGTTGCGCCGCCTGCTGGGCCCGCGCGTGGCTTTGATCAACTCGGCTGAAGAGACGGCGCGGGAGGTGGGCGAGATCCTGGAGCGCAAGGCGATAGGCAACGCCGATCAGCGGGAGGGAGACTACTGTTTCTTCGCGACGGGCAACAGCGGGGAGTTCAGGGAAGTGGGCGCCCGCTTCTTGCAGCTCCCTATCCGGGAGGTGACCCAGATATGAGTGACCGGGGCAGGGTCGGGACGAGAGGTCCCGCGGAGATGCGCACCTTGAAGATCACTCCGGACTTCGTCCGCACCGCAGACGGTTCCGTGTTCATGGAGCTGGGCGGCACGCGCGTGCTGTGCTCGGCTCAGGTGGTCAACGGGGTCCCGAGCTGGCGCCGGGGGAGTGGGGCCGGCTGGCTGACGGCGGAATACTCGCTTCTGCCCAGCTCCACGCGGGATCGGAGCCCGCGGGAAGCTGTTCGCGGGAAGCAAGGAGGCCGGACCGTGGAGATACAGCGTTTTATCGGACGCAGTCTGCGGGCGGTGGTCGATCTTGAGGCCCTGGGCGAGCGCACGGTCTATGTCGATTGCGACGTGGTGGAGGCCGACGGCGGCACGCGTTGCGCCGCGGTGAGCGGGGGTTATCTCGCTCTCCACTTGGCCCTGAAGCGGCTCGTCGACAACAAGGGGCTTCGGGCGTTGCCTCTCAACGATTCCGTGGCGGCAGTAAGCGTGGGGGTGGTGGGGGGGATGCCGGTCGTCGATCTGGAATATGAAGAGGATTATGCGGCTCAGGTGGACATGAACGTGGTGATGACCGGAACCGGCCGTTTGATCGAAGTCCAGGCGACGGCCGAGACGCAGGCGTTCGAGCGGAGCGTGCTTGACGAGCTCCTCGATCTGGCAGAGGGCGGCATCGCTGAGATCAAGGCGGTGCAGATGGAGGTGGTGGCCCGGGCTTACGCTGAGGGCCCCGGGGGCGCGCCGCGGTCGTGACCGAACCCCTGGACCTGGTCCTCGCTACCCGCAACGCCGGGAAGGTACGGGAGTTGGGCCGCCTGTTGGGAGATTCGTTCCGGGTGGAACGGGTGCCGGCGGTGGTGGAGCTGCCCGAGGAGACCGGCCGGACGTTCGCCGAGAACGCGCGGCTCAAGGCTGAGGTGGTGTTCGCCGCGCTGGGAGGCGTGGTGGCCGTGTTGGCTGACGACTCCGGGTTGGAAGTCGGCGTCCTGGGCGGCAGGCCGGGGGTTCTCTCCGCCCGCTATGCAGGCGACGGGGCTCGCGACGAGGACAATGTGAGCAAACTCCTGGCCGAGCTACGCGGGCGGACAGACCGGGAGGCGCGGTTCGTCTGTGCGCTGTGCCTGGTACTGCCGGCCGGAGAAAGGGAGCGAGGAGAAGGGCGGGGAGCGGGATCTCGTCTCATCGAGGTCGGAGGAACGGTCGAGGGGACTATCACAGAGGGTCCTCGCGGCACTGCCGGCTTTGGCTACGATCCTATCTTTCAGCCCCGGGGCGGCAAGAAGACGCTCGCCGAGGCCTCCCCCGTGACCAAGGACCAGGTGTCCCACCGGGGAGCGGCTTCGAGAACCCTGATCGTTCGCCTCCGGGATGAAGGGCTGGTGGGCCATGGATCTTGACTCTTTCGCGGTGCTGGTCTCCGAAGCGCTCGATTCGCTGCCGCAAGAGTTCCTCGACAAGCTCGAGAACGTGCAAATGGACATCGAGGAGTGGCCCAGCCCGGATGACCTGGTTGCCGCTGGTCTGTCGCCGCGGTCAAAATACTCGTTGCTGGGCCTCTATCACGGTGTGCCTGTGACCGAGCGCGGCGCCTTCTACATGGCTTTCCCCGATCGGATTTCCATCTACCAGAAACCGATAGAGGCCATGGTCGGAGCCGACGAGGAACGGATCAGGGAACAGGTGCGGCGTACAGTCGTCCACGAGATCGCCCACTACTACGGTATTTCGGACCAGCGCCTGCAGGAACTGGGTTGGGGCTAGCGGGACAGCCTGCGGGCCAAGTCAAGAAGAAAGCGGCGATCTGCGGGCCTGATGCGTCTGGCCAGGTGAGTCAACTCTCTTGTCTCGGCGTCTTCCTCGGCCACGTCTTCCAGAGTGAGTTGGTCTGGTTCGAGGAAGGGGTCCTCCTCGTCCAAGGCGGCGTGGTAGAGAAGTTCGCGGGGCGGTACGCCCAGAGCTTCGGCGATGGCCTCGATGACGTCGGTGGTGGGGTTCTTGCGGCCCTTCTCGATATCGCCCAGATAACTCTTCGAGACCCCGGACTCATCAGCCAGGGCCTGCAGGGTGAACTCGCGGTCCGACCGTAGACGGCGAACCGTGAGCCCTATGTAGTCGGCGAGGCGCCTTTGCGTCACTGTTTCGCACCAGGTCTCGAGCTGGGCCGTACGCCCTGCAGTGTATGGGGTGGCATGCGAGAATGCAACCGTGAGGACTGCGACGGGAGGGAGCGGCGCGGTGAGCCACCCGCATGACGATGTGAAGGCGATGACTCAAGAAGCGATGACGCAAGAGGGGATGACTCAGGAGGTGCCGACCGGCAACGTGCTCTATCTCGATCCGTGGACGGGCATATCCGGGGACATGCTCCTGGCGTCTCTGTTGGATGCGGATCGAGACGACGGTCGTCTGGAAGCGGAGCTGCGTCGAACAGTGGATGCTATGAGCCTCGGCGCAACCGTGGTAGAAGTCGCGCGCGACGTGGAACGGGGGATCTCGTGTACGCGGATACGGGTCCACGACGAGGGCGCCCCCCCGCTACGGCACTTGGCGGATATGGAGCGCATCTTGGAGAGCGCACCGCTGTCGCGTCGGGTGCGAACCCGCGCTACAGAAGCCCTTCGTCGTCTGGCTGCCGTGGAAGCCGCTGTCCACGGGTGTGGGGTCGACGAGATCCATTTCCACGAAGTGGGAGCCGTCGATACCCTGGTGGACGTGGTGGGGACGTTCGCCTTGATCGAGGCCCTGGGGGTCGAAAAGGTGGTGGTGGGGCCAATCCCGGTAGGAGGGGGGACGGTCGAGATCGCGCATGGCCGCGTGGGGGTGCCCGCGCCGGCCACCGTCCGGCTACTGGAGGGATATCCCATCATCGGGGGTCCGGAGGCCCGGGAGTTGACCACTCCGACGGGGGCGCTCCTGGTAGGCGAGTTGCGCGCCGAGCCTGGGCCTCTGCCGCACATGTGGGCGAAGCGCGTCGGTTACGGCGCCGGCAACCTTAGGCTCGACCATGGCCCTAACATCTTGCGGGCGATACTTGGGCAGGCGCTCACGGGTACGGGCTCCGAAGAGACTGGGGAGGACCGTGACACGGTCATCGAGTTGGAGTCCAACCTGGACGACGTCTCGCCGGAGGTGATCGGGCACACCTGCCGACTTCTGCGCGGCGCGGGTGCGCTGGACGTCTGGACAGTGGCGGCCGGCATGAAGAAGGACCGCCCCGGCATCGTGCTTCATGTCCTCGTGTCTCCGCAGCACGAACAGGCCGCGGTGGAGACCATCTTTGTGCAGACAGGCACTCTCGGGGTGCGGCGGCACGCGGTGCCCCGCTGGCTGGCTGCGCGGGGAATGGTGAGTGTCCAGGCGTTCGGAAGCGACATCCGGGTGAAATGGGGTCGGTGGCGAGACCGGCTGGTGAGCGTGGCGCCGGAGTACGAGGATGCTGCTGCTGTCGCGGCCGCCACGGGAATCCCCTTGAAAGACGTGATGCAGCAGGCTGCAGGGGCCGCCTGGGACCTGTTGGCGCCGGAGCATCTGTTACCATAGGCCGGTCTTTGCCGCCGACCGGAACGGATCGCGATGCCGCATCCCAACGACACAGCCCAGGCGCGGGCCGTCCACACGGTCACCTTCCGACCCCATCTCGATGGGGGAGGTCTATGGCCCGGCGCGTGAACGTAGCGAGCGAAGCCGGCGGTGGCGGACACGACTCGGGCATGGCCGAGGGCGCGGATGGGCCGGGCAGGAAGCCGGAATGGCTCAAAAAGCCGCTGCCGGAATCGGCAGCCCTCCGGAAGATGGAGACCCTGCTGCGCGACAGGCGCCTGCACACCGTATGCGAGAGCGCCCTTTGCCCGAATCTTGGTGAGTGCTTTGCCCGAGGTACGGCGACGTTCCTCATCATGGGCGACGTGTGTACCCGGGATTGCGGGTTCTGCGGCGTCACCTCCGGCCGCCCGGCCGGGCTGGACGTTGATGAGCCCCAGAATGTAGCGGATGCCGTGGCTGGTCTGGAGCTCCGCCACGTAGTGGTGACCTCCGTCACCCGCGATGATCTGGCCGACGGCGGCGCTGGGCACTACGTTGCCACCGTACGCGCCATCCGCTCACGGGCGCCGGGCGTGACGGTAGAGGTGCTCGTACCCGACTTTGCCGGTAGAATGGAACATCTCGATCTGGTGTTGGGCGAGGCTCCCGAAGTCTTCAACCACAATGTTGAGACCGTTCCCCGCCTGTACGCCGCAGTGCGGCCGCAGGCAGCGTACGAGCGCTCCTTGGCGGTCTTGGCTCGCGCCGCCGAGCGGGGGCGGAGCCTGGTCAAGACCGGCTGGATGGTGGGACTGGGAGAGCGCGAGGAAGAAGTGAAGGCCTTGCTCGAAGAAGTGGCCGAGTGCGGGGTCGACATGGTCACCATCGGGCAGTATCTGCGGCCGTCGGGCCGGCACCTTCCGGTGACCGAATACGTGCGCCCGGGAGTCTTTGCCACGTATCGCGAGTTTGGCGAAGCTCTCGGCCTGCAGGTTCACGCGGCCCCGTTCGTGCGCAGTTCTTTCCAGGCCGGCGAGAGCTTCGCCCAGGCGACGATACGGGGTGGGAGAGAGAACGGTCGATCCTCACAGCGGAGAACGCAAACGTCATAAGAGTTCGACAAGAAGCGAAATCATAGGTGTGGGAGGTGCGTGTGTTTACAATTGTCAAGCGTGATGAGATGTCTGGGGGCACTGTGATCCTCAATGAGATCGAAGCGCCTTCTATCGCGCGTAAGGCGAAACCGGGCCAGTTCGTCATTCTCAAGGCGAACGAGACCGGCGAACGCATCCCTTTGACGATGGCGGATGCGGACCCCGAAAGAGGGACGATCACAGTCGTCTACCAGGTGGTCGGCAAATCTACGGCCTTGTTCAAGACCCTGCAAGTCGGTGACGGCTATCAAGACGTCATCGGGCCTTTGGGCAAGCCGACCCATCTTGAAAAGGTCGGAAAGGTCGTCTGCGTGGGCGGCGGGACCGGAGTCGCGGTGATGTACCCGATCACCCGGGGTCTGAAGGAGATCGGCAACCATGTCATCGGTGTCATCGGTGCCCGCACCAAGGATCTTCTCATTCTCGAAGATCAGATGAGGGCCGCCTCACACGAGCTCAATGTCTGCACGGACGACGGCTCGTACGGCCATCACGGCTTTGTGACGGAAGTGCTGGAGCGGATCCTGAAGACGGAGGATATCAAGCTCGTTGTGGCCATCGGACCTGTTCCCATGATGAAGGCGGTATCGAAGCTGACGAAGGAATATGGTGTGCGGACGCTGGTCAGTCTAAATCCGATCATGGTCGACGGGACCGGTATGTGCGGCGGCTGTCGGGTCACCGTCGGCGGAGAGACGAAATTCGCCTGCGTGGATGGTCCCGAATTCGACGGGCATCAGGTAGATTATGATGAGTTGACGCTTCGCCTTCGGGCCTACCATGAAGATGAAGAACACTGCTATGGTGATTTCTGCGTTTCGCACTCGTGAACCCTGATGGAGCGCCAAGAACGCAGCGGCGCTTATGCTTAGAGCTTTGTTTACAGGTCAGATGGAGTCATCGCAGACTTGCTTGGGAAGGATGAAATGACGGAAGAAGCGGCGGTCAAACCAAAAGCGGAGCGGATCCCTCGGCAGCCGATGCCGCAACAAGATCCAGAAGTGAGGGCAAAGAACTTCGATGAGGTACCTCTTGGTTACACCGCGGAGACGGCCATCAAAGAGGCGGAAAGATGTCTGCAGTGCAAGAACTCCCCCTGTGTCGCGGGTTGCCCGGTTGAGGTGGATATCCCGGGATTCATCCGCCTCATCAAGGAAGGGGAGTTCACCGAAGCGATCAGGAACCTTTGGAGCAAGAACAGTCTGCCCGCTGTCTGCGGACGGGTTTGTCCCCAGGAAATACAATGTGAAACGAGATGTGTCCTAGGAAAGAAGGGAGACCCGGTCGCGATCGGCAACCTGGAACGGTTCGCTGCCGATTATGAGAGAGAGCACGGCAGCGGTGCTTTGCCGCCCACGGCCCCGGCCACCGGAAAGAAAGTCGCAGTCGTGGGTTCTGGACCGGCCGGGTTGACGGTAGCCGGTGACCTGATCGTCAAAGGTCACGAGGTGACGATATTCGAGGCCTTCCACAAGCCGGGCGGCGTCCTTATCTACGGTATCCCCGAATTCCGATTGCCCAAGGCCATCGTCGCCCAGGAAGTCAATTTCCTCGAGCGGTTGGGTGCAAGAGTGGAGTGTAACCAGGTCGTCGGAAGCACCACGACGATAGACGAACTCTTCGAGGAAGGGTATCAGGCGGTGTTCATCGGCGTCGGAGCGGGTCTGCCCACTTTTCTAGACGTGCCGGGCAAGAACCTCATCGGTATCTATTCCGCGAATGAATACCTGACCCGGGCCAATCTGATGAAAGCCTATCGTTTCCCTGAATATGACACCCCCATTATCCGGGGCAAGAACGTCGTCACGCTCGGTGCCGGCAACGTGGCGATGGACTCCGCCCGGACTGCTTTGCGTCTGGGGGCGGACAGTTCCCGGATCGTCTATCGGCGCTCGAGAGCGGAGGTGCCGGCCAGGACCGAAGAGGTGCATCACGCCGAAGAAGAAGGGGTCGAATTCTACTTTCTCGCGGCACCGACTAGATTCATCGGAAACGAGCAGGGACGCGTCGTCGGCATGGAATGCATGCGGATGTGCCTGGGCGAACCCGACGCATCGGGGCGGTGCCGTCCGGTCCCGATAGAGGATTCCACGTTCGAGTTGGAGTGCGATCTGGTCATCGTCGCTGTGGGCACCGGGGCCAACCCTTTGCTGACCAGATCGACACCCGGGCTGGAGCTGAACAAGTGGGGTTACGTGAAGGTCGACGAAAATACCGGCAAGACCACCAAGAAAGGTGTGTGGGCCGGGGGTGACATCGTGACCGGTTCCGCCACTGTTATACTGGCCATGGGTGCCGGTAGAATAGCCGCGGATTCGATTCAGGATTACCTTACCTGGGGCTGGTGAAGCCGTGAGGAGGTCGTGATGCCCGTCGCCGCCGAGACGACTGGAGTGCAACAGGTGACTCTCAGCCTTAACGGGCGGGAGATCCAGGCGCTTCCTGGCAAGACGATCTTGGAGGTGGCGCGCGAAGCAGGCGTCGACATCCCCACGCTGTGCCATGATCCCCGTCTGGAGCCCTACGGAGCCTGCCGCTTGTGCCTGGTGGAGGTGGAGGGGGCTCGTGGACCCATGGCCGCTTGTGGGACCGCGATTCGCGAGGGTATGAGCATCCAGACCCACAGCGAGAAGATCCTCAAGCTGCGCAAGTTCGTGCTGGAGCTGCTGCTGACCAACCACCCGCTGGATTGCCCCGTGTGCGAAGCCGCGGGTGACTGCCGCCTCCAGGACTACGCCTATGAATACCTGGTCGACATGGTGCCGTGGGGCTGGCGGGCCCCGCTGGCCGGCGATCCGGGGCAGCATCCGAACGTGGCCCATTTCGGCGCCCGCTGTATCCTCTGCGGACGGTGCGTACGTATCTGTCGCGAAGTCATGTCCATCGGGTGCTGGGGCTATCTCAATCGGGGTTATGAAAGTGAGGTCGATACCCCCCACCGTCTGCCGCTGCAAGAGGTGGGGTGCGTGTCGTGCGGGCAATGCGTGAGCACATGCCCGGTCGGATCGGTCACCGGCCAACGGACGCCTCAGGGGGTGCGGGAGTGGCAGACGGACAAGACTCCGACCACCTGCTCGTACTGCGCCAACGGGTGCCGGCTGGTGCTGCACAGCTACCGTGGCAAGGTAGTCCGCGTTGCTTCCGAGCTTCAGAAGGGCCTCAACGCGGGCAACCTATGTGTCAAGGGGCGTTTTGGGATCGGCTATGCCAATGCCCCGGACCGGCTCACCACGCCTCTGGTGAGGAACGCCGAGGGACGTCTGGAAGCGGCCTCCTGGGAGCAGGCTCTTCAGCGTGTCGTCGAGAAAGCCACGGCCGTCCGGGCGGAGCGGGGCGGTCAGGCCGTCGCCGCCGTCTGTGGTACGCACTGCACCAACGAAGGCGCATACCTGCTGCAGAAGCTGGTGCGTACGCTTCTCGGGTCGAACAACATCGACTCGATCGACCATGGTGAGCAAGCTGCCTCCGAGGAAGCCCTGGTGGCCGCGTTCGGCTTGGCTGCGGCCACGAACTCCCGCAGAGATCTGGCCGAGGCCGACGTCATCGTGGTCTTGGGCGCCAACCTCACGGAGTCCGACCCCGTACTGGCGCTCGACGTCGTCAAGGCTCTGCGCAAGGGCAAGACCGTGATCGTCATCGACCCGCGCACGACGGAGCTCGCGGGTAGAGCGCAGCTGCACCTGGCCGTGAAGCCGGGCACGGATCTCGCCGCCCTTCGCGGGATGTTGCGGTACATCATCGATCTAGGCCTGCAGGATGAGGGATTCATCAGCAGTCGCACGGAGGGGTTCGCCAGTCTCCAGGCTTCGCTCGAGGGAGTGGACGTCGCGGCTGAGGCCGCCGCGTGCGGAGTAGACCCCGAGCTGCTGCGGGCGGCCGCCGTGGCCTATGGCCAAGCCGGCGCCGCCGCCATCCTCTACGGCCCCAGTCTGGTGCAAGGCCCCAACGGCGTTGCCGCCGTCCGGGCCGTCGCCGACTTAGCTCTGCTCACCGGCAACATCGGGCGCCCGGGCACCGGTCTGTATCCGCTGCGCTCCGGCGCCAATTCGCAGGGGCTCAGCGACATGGGGGTCCGCCCGGACCGCCTGCCCGGGGGATCGGCACTGACGGACGCTGCGGCCGTTGCCAGGGCGGAAGCCGCCTGGGGTGCCGGCGTATCCGGCGCCGCCGGAAGGTCGGTAGCGCGGATACTCGATGCGGTGGAAGCTGGGGAAGTCGGTTTCCTCTACGTTGTTGGAGCCGACCCGGCGCTTGCGCTCGTCGACGAGATCAGAGTCCGGAAGGCCTTGGAAGGGATGGACTTCCTGGTGGTCCAGGAGAGTTTCCTTAGCGACACGGCAGCTTACGCCGACGTAGTGCTCCCGGCAGCCGTCGCCAGCGAGGACGAGGGGACCTTCACAAACAGCGAGCGCTTCGTGCAGAGGGTGCGGCCCGCCGTGCCCGCTCTGGGCGGGAGCCTCCCCGACTGGAAGATCATCCAGGAGCTTGCCAACAAGCTGGGCGGCGATTGGGGCTACGCTACGCCGGCGGACGTCATGCGGGAGATTGCCGAGGTGGTTCCGGCCTACAAAGGCATCTCCTATAGCAGGCTGGAAGAAGAGGGTCTGCAGTGGCCGTGTCCTGGGGTGGATCACCCTGGTACCGCGATCCTGCACGCTACTGAGTTCAGCGGGGGCAGGGGGGCCTTCGCACCGGTCGAGCATGCTGTCGCCGCCGCCGGCACCGATGCAGACTATCCCTTTGGGTTGCTCACCGGTTCGGTGCGCGAGCACCACGGAACGGGAGTCAGGTCGCGACGCTCGCCTGGCCTGACCCAGCTGGTCGAGGAGGCTCGTCTGGAGATCAATCCGGGCGACGCGGAGCGTCTCCGGATCAAGACTGGCGATGCGGTGAAAGTGGTGAGCCGTAGCCAGGCGGCGATCGAGCTGCCGGCGTGGGTAACCGGTCGGGTGCCGGAAGGAGTCCTCTTCGCACCCGCGTTCTCGCCTCAGGCGCCGGTCACGCGCCTGTTGGAGGGCGACGCGAAGGGCGTCGCGGCGGTAAAGGTAGAGCGCCTGGCGTGACCTGGCGGTCCAGCGGACGGTGATCTACCGGGGGGGCGCACCGTGCGGTGCGCCCCCCGACTCATTCTTATGCCTGTGGCGCCCCGGTCACGGAAGCCCCCTGCGGAACGTCCTTGTCCTTCTTGCGGCTCGCTTCGCGCGCCTTCTCGGTCAGGACGGCGAGGTGGTCGACGACCAGCCGATTGATCGAGCCCTTGGGATAGACCCCCTTCGCGCTCAGGGCTCCCGCCGGGGTGCCGGTCAGCACGCCGATTCCCTCGTCGATGGTGGAGATCGGGAAGATGTGGAAGCGACCTTTCTCCACCGCGTCCCGCACGCGGTCGCTGAGCATCAGGTTGCGGACGTTCGCCTTGGGGATCAGTACACCTTCGTCGCCTTTCAGACCCAAAGCCTGACAGACCGCGAAGTAGCCCTCGATCTTCTCATTGACGCCGCCGATGGCCTGGACCTGGCCCCGTTGATTCACCGATCCGGTGACGGCGAAGCGCTGCTGTATTGGCACCCCGGAAAGCGAGGACAGAAGGGTGTATAGCTCCGCGGACGAGGCGCTATCGCCCTCCACTCCCGAATAGGACTGCTCGAAGACCAACCGGGCGGTCAATGATAGGGGCCGGTCGGGGGCATACTTGGCTCCCAGGTAGCCGGCCAGGATCAAGACGCCTTTGGAATGGATGGGACCGCCCATGTCCACCTCGCGCTCGATGTCGACCACCTCGCCCTCTCCCAGACGGTGGGTGGCTGTGATCCGGCTGGGGCGGCCGAACGCGTAGTCCCCGATCGACGACACCGAAAGACCGTTTATCTGGCCGACCACGGCACCCTTGGTATCCACCATCACCGTGGCGTCGGCGATCATTTCCCTGACCCGCTCTTCCACGCGATTCGATCGATAGATGCGCTGATCGATCGCCCTCTGCACGTGCTCTCTGCCGACCACCGTCTTCCTCCGGCCTTTGAGCCCGTGCTGGGCCCAGTATGCGGCCTCGCTCAAGAGGTCGACCACATCCACGAACCGGGTGGTCATCTTGCGCTGGTCCTCGACCAGGCGCGAGCAATGCTCGATCACTCGGGCGACGCCCTCGGGAGAGAAGGGCGCCAGGTCTCGCAGCCGGCAGATGTGGTTCACGAAACGGGCATAGAGGCGCTCGTTCTTCGGGGTACGGTCGACGACGGTGTCGAAGTCGGCCTTGACTTTGAACAGCTCCTGGAAATCGGGGTCCTGGGTGTAGAGTAGGTAGTAGATGAAGGCCTCCCCGATCAGGACGATCTTGGCCTTGAACGGGATCGGTTCTGGATCGAGGGTAGCGGTCGTAGCAAAACCCATCTGCTGGGCGATGTCCTCCACTCGGATCTCGCCTGTCTTGAGCGTGCGCTTGAGCGCGTCCCAGGAGTACGGCTTGAGGAGGACATCCCGGGCCTCGAGGACGAGGAATCCGCCGTTGGCCTTGTGCAAGGCTCCCGGCTTTATCATGTTGAAGTCTGTGAAGAGGGCGCCGAACTGAGCTTGGTGCTCGATGCGGCCCACCAGATTCTGTAGTACGGGGTTGCTCTCGGTGACCACTGGGGCTCCGGTCTCGGCGGAGTTGTCCACCAAGATGTTGATCCGGTATTTGCGAAATGCGCCTTCGCCCTTCTGCCGAGGAGACATAGGGATGCCCATGAACATCACAGGGGTCTCGTCGTCCGACTTCTTGAACTCGTCGGCGTTGTCCACAACATCACTCAGAACGGCCTCGAGGTATTCCACCATCTCGGCCACCTCGCACCATTTGTCACACGCCTCGTCCACGAGATGCTTGGCGGCGAACGTAGTCACCTCGCGGTCGAGCTCTCGCATGGCGTCCCTGCCGGCGCGCTCATCCTGGCGAACGAGGCGCATGATCTGTTGCAGCTCCTCATTGAGGTTCTCGAGGCTCTCGTCGATGCGCTTCTGCTCCTCGGCCGCCAGAGCCTCGTAGATCTCGCGCGACATGGTCTCGCCCTCGGCCGTCTTTGGAGCAAAAGCCAGTCCGGCGGGGGTGCGCACCATGGTCAAGTCCCGGGACTCCGCCTTCTTGCTCAGTGCCCCCAGCTTGCTCTCCTGCTTCTCACTGACCTGCTGGGCGATCTCCCGCTTCTGCTTTTCGTATTCCTCGCTCTCGAAAGCCTGGGTTATGGCGGCCTGGAGGTCTTCGACCAACTTCTCCATGTCCTTGTGGAACTCCCCGGCTTTCCCGGCGGGCATGCGGATGGCGTTGGGCTGAGATGGCTTGGCGAAGTTGTGCACGTAGACCCAGTCGTCCGAAGCCGGGCGAGAGGCCGCTTGGCGGGAAAGGAAGTCGTAGATGGTGCTGGCCTTTCCCGTCCCGGCAGGGCCGACGGCGAAGATGTTATAACCGTCGTTGAAGATCCCCATCCCGAACTCGACCGAGGAAACGGCGCGTGCTTGCCCGATGATCTCGGTGAGCTCCGGCAGTTCGGCGGTGGTCTTGAACGCAAAGGCTGAGACGTCGCAGGCTCGGTAGATTTCGGAGGGTTTGAGCTCTGCAGGGACTCTGAGCATGTGATCCTCCGGATCGATCGATGGAGTGCTACACGGATCCACTTGTTCCGCAGAGAACGGTAGCAGTCTACCCAATCCTTTGTCGAGAGAACCCACGCAGGGCAGCGCCGCCCCAGGGGGAGCATGAGCGCAAGAGGGAGAGGTGTCCGAGGGGGGACTTGAACCCCCATGAGTTATTCACTCACTAGGCCCTCAACCTAGCGCGTCTGCCAGTTCCGCCACTCGGACGTGGTTCGGGTGAGCAGCGGTGAGTATAAGGCCCCCACTTAGGGGCGTCAACAATGCGGTTGAAGTCGGCGAACAATTGTTCTATACTCCCCCCAGCGAACGAATGTTCACCACGGAGCCGTCGGCGGCGGACCAATAACACGGCCTGCCGAAGGTCGGAAGGGGCGGAGAAGAAGGCGATGAAGCTGCCCGAGCGACAGAGGCTGATACTGCAGGTCATCGAGGATGCCGTCAAGCAGCAAGGGTATCCGCCCACGGTCCGAGAGATCGGTGCTGCCGTAGGCCTCTGCTCTCCAGCATCGGTGCAGAGTCATCTCAGCGCTCTAGAAGCGAACGGCTATATCCGCAGGGGCGCTTCCAAGCGGCGGGCTCTAGAAGTCGTCCGGCCTAGCGGACGGGAGTCGGTTCCCTTTCCTGCTTCCGGAAGTGCGCGCGTGCCCCTGGTGGGACGGGTGGCCGCGGGCACGCCGCTCCTCGCGGAGGAGAACATCGAGGAGTCTATCGACATCCCGCATTTCCTTGGCGAACACGGATGTTTCGCTCTTCGGGTCGCCGGTACCTCCATGATCAATGCCGGGATCCTCGACGGAGATATAGTCGTTGTCAAGCGGCAAGAGAGCGCCGATGACGGCGATATCGTGGTGGCCTTTCTCCAAGACGAAGCCACGCTCAAACGATTCTTCCGAGAAGCCGATCGGGTCCGGCTTCAGCCGGAGAACGACTCGATGGAACCGATCTTCACCCGAGACCCACGGATCGTGGGCAGGGTGACCGGAGTGCTGCGGAAGCTCTGATGGACTCTCGTTTCGGACACGAACAAGCGCGGACTCTCGGGGCGTATGTATTGAGCCTCCGTCCGGGATGCTCGTGTGTATGCTGCGGGACCGCGCTTGGAGGGCTGGAGGTCCGTCCGACCGCCGACGACTCTGGGGTGGGGACCACCTCTGTACCGAAGAGAAAAGCCATTGCGATATGCCCACGCTGTGGGTGTGAAGTGGCCGAGGCGGAGGCGGATGAAGCGGTCGTCGCTGCCGCTCACGTCTTGGTTCACGCAGCGTAGCGAGCGAAGAACCCTCGAAGAAACAAATGGCTCCTCGGGCAGGACTCGAACCTGCAACACCCTGGTTAACAGCCAGGTGCTCTACCATTGAGCTACCGAGGAGCGTGAACGTCGCGTAGTATAGGCGAACGCCCTGCCCCATGCAAACGGGGCCGCGGGGCATTCGCCCTGCGCGAAGCCGGAGGGCACACACTGGTGGTCGCAGGGCCGAACGTCGCCCGACCGTGGGATGTTCGGCGTTCGGGTGACATGCGGGAGGTGAGCAGTGACGTCTAGTGCGTCGCACCTGGAGTCTTTCAAAGCCTATGACGTGCGGGGCCGGGTCCCCGACCAGTTGAACGAAGAGATGGCCGAGCTGATCGGCCGGGCGTACGCGCGCCTGGTGAGTCCCAAGCAGGTGGCTGTAGGACACGACGTTCGGCTGACGAGCCCGGCGCTGGCCGACGCCTTGTGTCGCGGATTGACCGCCGCCGGGGTTGATGTGGTCGACATCGGTCTGGTGGGCACGGAAGAGGTCTATTTCGCCACCTTCGCTTTGGGTCTCGACGGCGGGGTCATGGTCACGGCCAGTCACAATCCCCGCGACTACAACGGCATGAAATTCACACGTGAGCAGGCGCGGCCCATCAGCGCTGATACGGGCTTGCTCGAGATCGAGGCGATGGTGGTCGACGCTCTCGGCGATCGGGCGCGGCGCGGCCGGCCTGCGGAGGGTACGTCTCCCCACGCGCCGGGGACTATCAGAGAAACCGACGTCCGCGCGCGGTACGTGGAGCATCTCCTCACCTACATAGATGTTTCTAACTTCCGGCCTCTCAAAGTGGTGGTCAACGCCGGCAACGGCGGCGCCGGCCCCGTTGTCGACATGCTGGAGAGATCCCTGCCTTTGAGTTTTGTCAAGATCAACCATCAGCCGGATGGCTCGTTTCCGCTGGGGGTTCCGAACCCCCTGCTCCCTGAGAACCGGGCAATGACCGCCGAAGCGGTGGTGGCGGAGGGAGCCGATCTCGGGATCGCCTGGGACGGTGACTTTGACCGCTGCTTCTTCTTCGACGAACGGGGGGAGTTCGTCGAGGGCTACTACCTGGTGGGCCTGCTGGCCGAACGCGCTCTGCGCCGCCATCCCGGGGCGCGCATCATCCACGACCCCCGCCTTGTCTGGAACACCGAGGAGATCGTCAGGGCCGCAGGCGGTACCCCGGTGGTCTGCAAGAGCGGCCACGCCTTCATAAAGGAGAAGATGCGGGCGGTCGACGCGGCCTACGGCGGGGAGATGTCGGCTCACCACTATTTTCGCGAGTTCTCCTACTGCGACAGCGGCATGATCCCGTGGTTACAGGTCGTAGAGGCGATGAGCGAGGGTGGGCGTCCGTTGTCCACTATGGTGGAGGACCGGATCGCTCGCTATCCGGTCAGCGGGGAGATCAATCTGACTATCGCAGATCCGGTCGGGGCCCTCGCCGACATCAAGGAAAGGTATGGATCCGGGGCGAAGGCGGTGGACGAAACCGATGGCCTCAGTATCGAGTATCCCTCGTGGCGCTTCAACGTGCGTATGTCGAACACGGAGCCGGTCGTGCGGGTGAACGTGGAGACCAGGGGCGACAAGGATCTGCTGCAGGCCAAGACGCAAGAGATCCTGGATCGCCTGAAGCCGGCAGAGTAAGGCAGGCACGGTGAAGATCGCGCTGGCGCAGATCAATCCCACCGTCGGGGATCTGGAGGGGAACACCCGTCTGATCATCGAGACGGCGCGGCAGGCCGGCGCTGCGGGCGCGGCCGTGGTGGCGTTTCCTGAATTGGCCATCTCGGGCTATCCGCCCGAGGATCTTCTGCTCAAGGACCATTTCCTGGTCGGCTGTCGCCAGGCATTGCTCGAGGTAGCGGCCGGCTGCAAGGACATCGTGGCTCTCGTCGGTGTGCCGTTGTTGGACGGCGCGATAGTGTCCAACGCAGCCGCCATCCTGGCCCGGGGGGCGATAGTGGGGTCCTACCGGAAGATCTGGTTGCCCAATTATGCCGTTTTCGACGAGAAACGCTACTTCGTTCCCGGCGATCGGGTCGTCGTGCTCGAGATGCCGGGGGTGCGTCTAGGGGTGAACATCTGCGAGGACGTGTGGGACGACTGCGGCCCCACCGAGGCGGCCGTGTTCGCGGGCGGTGCGCAGATCGTCGTCAATCTGTCCATGTCTCCCTATCACCTGGGAAAGGGCGGGGAGCGGGAGGCGATGCTCGCGCGCCGCGCACGGGAAGCTGGGATGTATCTCTGCTATGTGAACGGCGTCGGCGGACAGGACGAACTCGTCTTCGACGGCCAAAGCCTGGTGTTCGATCCCTCGGGGCGCCTCGTGGCCCGAGCGTGCCAGTTTGAAGAGCAGCTGCTGGTCGTGGATCTCGACCCGGGCTCAGCCCGAAGGGGCCAAGACCCGCAGTGTGCGCTCTCCCCCTGGCCTGTGGAGCGCATTCCCGTGGACGTTTCTGTGGACGCGGGCCCACGCCCGGCTCCCGTGGGAGCGGTCCACACGGACGTCGCCGAGCCGCTTGCCGTGGAGGCTGAGGTGTACGCAGCCCTACGCTTAGGAGTGAGAGATTACTTGGCCAAGAACGGCTTCCAGAAGGCCGTGATGGGCTTGAGCGGGGGGATAGACTCGGCGCTTACCGCCTGCATCGCCGCCGACGCCCTGGGCAACGACAAAGTGACCGCCGTATCGATGCCCTCGCGCTATTCGAGCTCGGGCACCAAGAGCGATGCCCGGGAGACGGCACAGCGCCTGGGCATCCACTTCCATGAGATCCCCATC
>JAZDLO010000183.1:0-5201 GCA_043801935.1 bacterium | reverse complement strand
CCCCATTCCTTGGGCGACGATCGTCACATCGGCGCCGGTCGCCTCGCAGACATTGGCGATCTCGTTGATGAAGCTGATCTTGGTGGCCAGGAAGGCGTTGGAAGCGTACTTGATCATCTCCGCCGAAGCCACATCGGTGGTCAGCACCGGGCAGTCGACCCCTTCGTAGAGTCGAGCGACCCGCTCGGCGACCGCGGGAGCGTCCGCCCCTATCACCACCCGGTCGGGGTGCATGAAGTCCGCGATGGCCGTGCCTTCGCGCAGGAACTCGGGATTGGAGGCATAGCCGATGTGGCGGTAGCCGCGCTGGGCCAGTTCCGCCTGCACAAGCGCTCCGGTCCCCACCGGGACGGTCGACTTGGTGACCAGGATGTGCTCTCCCTCGTCGGGCGGAAGGTTGTCCACGGCCTGCCAGATGCGGGAGAGGTCGGCATCCCCTGAATACGTGGGAGGAGTGTCGACGCAGATGAAGATGAACTCGCCTGCCTCGTAGGCGTAGGCGGGGTCGGTGGTGAACTCGATCCGCTCCCTGTTGGCAGCGATGAGCTCCGCCAGCCCCGGTTCGTAGATAGGGACCCCGCCCTGGCGGAGCACGTGGATCCTATCGGCGTCGAGATCCATGGCGACGATGTCGTGGCCCAACTCGGCCATGCAGGCGACCGTCACCAGCCCGACATATCCTGCTCCCACCACGGTCAGCTTGCTCACTGAGGCGACCTCCTCTATGTCCCGTGTCCCGACGCGATGGCGCCACGGCGCGCCCCGCAGTCCTGGCGCTCTCGAATCATAGCAGTACGCCGCACGGGGGCTCTAGCTCACTCCCAGGAAGCTCAGGATGGCCCGGGTGAGACCGGCGACGATCTTGTCCTGATAGGCGGCGGTCGCGAGCAGCCGGTCTTCGGCGGCATTGGTCATAAAGCCGATCTCGGGAAGTATCACCGGTACGTCCGACCAGTTGAAGCCGGTCATGTCGCTCCGGGCATCGATCCCGCGGTCTTTGGCGCCGGTGGCGGCGATGAGTTCGCCCTGGGCGAGGGAGGCGGCCTTCTTGGACGCTGCTGCGATATCGTCCGTCCAGCCATTGATCGAGACCGGATAGAGCACATGGATGCCGGCGGTCGCGGCGTTGTCGGAACCGTCGGCATGGACCCGGACGAATAGGTCGGCTCCGGCCTTGTTGGCTATCTGGGCTCGCTGGATGTTCGAGATGTTGATGTCCTGAGTGGTGCGGGTCATGACGACCTTCACCCCGCGCGCCTCGAGGGCGTCTCGTAGTTTGAGCCCCACGGCCAGGACCAGCTTGCTCTCCGGCGCACCCGTCGCCACCCCGGAGGTGCCGCTGCTCACCTTGGCCTTCTTCTCGCTCGATCCGGGGCCGATCGGCTCCAAGCTGTAGTCGCCGTGGGCCTGATGGCCGGGGTCGATCACCACTACCTTACCGGCCGCCTGGCCCCCCGCGGTGGAGGTGGCGGAGGACGCTGAGGTCGTGGTGGCCTGGGCCGTGGTGGTTACACGCCCGGTCGTGGTGGCGCCTGCCGAGGTGGTGGCACCGGCAGTGGTCGGAGCGCGGCCGGTGGTGGTGGGAGTGCCACCGGCAGTGGTCATCGAGGTGGTGGTGCCCCCCGCGGACGTGGTGGCGGTCGAGGCGGTGGCGGTCGACGAGGTCAAGGTCGAAGAGGTCGCCGGGCCGGGGCCGCCGGCGGAGCCATTATCCGCCTGGCTCCCGGAGGCCTGAACGGCCAAGACCACGGCCACGACCACCGCGGCAAGGAAGACGGCTCCTCCCAGTCCGGCGGCCACCAGCCGTATCTGTCTGCTATGGGCTCGCTTGGCTTGGAAACGGCGGATCAGCTCCTGCGTCTCTTGCTCTCGCAAGGGTGGCCGGACCATCAGGCGGGAGCCGCCCCGTTGGCGGGAGCCCCGCGTGTCGGGGCCTCGCGAGCCAACGCCCTGCGTACCAGCGCTATCGCCTCGTCCGGGGAAGCGGCGTACCAGACGCCTTCGGCGCCCTCATCGTTCTGGAGGCGCCAGCCGGCAAGGATCACCACGGGCCGCCCGATCTTGGCGGCCAGGCCGATCTCAGACAGGGTGCCGTATTCTCCCCCGATGGCTATCACGGCATCGCCGGAGCTGACCACGGCGAGATTTCGGGCGTGTCCCATGCCGGTGGTGAGGACGTGATCGAGGTAGGGATTCGCGGGCGCGCGGTCATGCCCGGGAAGGATGCCGATGGTAGTGCCTCCGGCCTCCTTTGCACCGCGTGCGGCCGCCTCCATGACGCCGGCCAGGCCGCCGCACACCAGTGTGGCCCCTTCCCGGGCCACGAGCCGTCCGACTTCTTCGGCCAGCGCGTACTGCGCGGCTCCGCACCGGCCGCCGCCGATCACCGAGATGTACGCGGGCTTCATGCCGCTAGGATAGCATCGCTTCCAGCAGCCGCAGCGCCAGCTCCTTGTCGAGAGGCTCGTTCCAGTTGCCGCATTTGGGTGATTGGATGCAGGAAGGGCAGCCGCTTTCGCACGGGCAATCCCGTACCAACCCTCGCGCGTCGCGCACCAACTCGGGGAAACGCTCGAAGCCCTGGCGCGAGATCCCCACCCCTCCCGCATGGCCGTCGTAGATGAAGATGGTGGGCTGCTCGGTCTGGCTGTGTACCGGGGTGGACAGCCCGCCGATGTCCCAGCGGTCGCACATGGCGAAGAGGGGCAGGAGGGCGATGAGGGCGTGCTCCACGGCGTGGATGGCACCGGGCAGGCGCAGGAGGTCGTTCTCGGTGGACAGCAACTCAGCCGGGATGGTGAACCACATGGCCTCGGTGACGAACTCCTGCGTGGGCAGGTCGAGCTCTTCCGTGCCCAGCACCTCGTCACTCCCCGGGCGCTTCTTCTGGAAAGCGACCACCCGACTGCTCACCATGATCTCCCCCAGATGCAGGAATAGAGGGCCGTGAGCCATCTGCAGGCTCTCGCTGAGGATGCGGGTGTCGGTCTCGCGTCGAGGTAGCGTGTGATAGGTGTCCCAGAAGCGCCGCACCAGCGCCACGTGATCGTCGAGGTCCAGATGGGTGACCAGATACGTGTCGCCCATGTGCAGGTACACCGCCCCCGGATGCAGGGCTGAGAACGCGGTCTCGGCTCCCTCGGTACCGACGATATCGCCAGTCTCTTCTTCCACGATGGTGTACTGCTCCCCGGCTGTGGACCGGAGGCCGATCTTGGCTGCCGGGAAGCCGGAGTCGCTGAAGAACCACGCGCCGTTCGTATGCCGCAGTAGACCTTCGGCCACGCCCCGCTCCAGTGCTTCAGTTAGCCGCGGGCCGAAGAACTGCTGGTCGTCGGCCATGAGCGGGCCTTCATAGGCGGCGGCGGCCAAATGGCGAGAATGGATGAAAGGGTTGGAAAAATCGATGGTGGCCGCCTCCACCTCCCGCCCCAGCAGCTCGTCGGGGTGTTTGACGAAGAACTGCTCCAGAGCGTCGTTCCCGGCCACGAAGATCCCCAGGCTCTTGCCTTTCCCCCGGCCGGCCCGACCCCACTGTTGCCACAGGCTGGCCATGGTCCCGGGGTAGCCCACGGTGATGGCGGCATCGAGTGCCCCGATGTCGATGCCCAACTCGAGCGCACTGGTGCTGACCACGGCCAGAAGCTGGCCGCTGAACAGCATGCTCTCGATGCTCCGGCGTTGCTCGGGCGTGTAACCGGCGCGATAGGGAGACAGATGTTCGGCCAGGCGGGGGTCGGTCTCTTTGAGGCGGTCGACGGTCTGCTGGTAGATGAGCTCGGCGCTCCGGCGGGACTTGGTGAAGCAGATGGAGCGGACCCCGTTACGGATGAGTTCGCTCAGCAGTTCGGCCGCCTCGCTGTTCGAGCTGCGCCTGAGATTCAGGTCTTCCTGCACAAGGGGCGGTTGCCAGAACACGATCTTGCGGGCGCCGGAGGGGGCACCGTCACCGCTTATGTGTGCTACTTCCAGGCCGGTGAGGTGCTGGGCATGCTCGCGCGCGTTGCGGATGGTCGCTGAGGCTAGGATGAAGCGCGGCTCGGCTCCGTAGAACGAGGCCACCCGTCTGAGCCTCCGCAGGACGTTGGCCACGTTGCTCCCAAATACCCCCCGGTAGGTATGGGCTTCGTCGATGACCACGTACTTGAGGTTGAACAGGAAGTCGTCCCAGCGTTCGTGCCGGGGGAGGAGACTGAGGTGGATCATGTCGGGGTTGGTGAGCAGCACCCGGGCCTTCTGCCTGGCTGCGTAGCGGGCGGCGGTAGGGGTATCGCCGTCGTAGGCCGCCACCTCCACTTTCTTCCCGGCCAGGAGCCGGATGCGGCGCAACTGGTCCTGGGCCAAAGCCTTGGTGGGATAGAGGTAGATGGCTCGGGCATGCGGATCGCGCAGCAGACCGTCGAGCACCGGCAGATTGAAGCACAGGCTCTTGCCTGAGGCCGTACCGGTGGTGACCATGAAATGGCCGGCTTCCCTGGAGGCCTCCCAACATTCGGCCTGGTGCGTCCACAATCTGGGGATGCCTTGCGCGGCCAGCGCGTCGGCAAGTTGGAGGTGGAGGTCGGCCGGTATGGGGGCCGCCTTGCCCGGGCGTCCGGGCAGCACCGTCTGGGCTTCCACTTGGGGGAACCGTTCGGGAGAGAGAAGTTCGAACAACCCCGGTCTCATCCGCACCTGCCTAGAGAACATCGCTCCCAATCGCTCCGCCTACCTTCCGTCGCGTGTCCGCCATCAGGAACAGCGTACCGGCGACGGGTCGGAGGGGCCATACGACTAAGGGTATAGGAGGGCGGAGGGGCCGGCGCGCAGGGTGATCTCCACGATCTGGGGCCGGGCAAAGAAGCGGATCGGCGGGAATATGGTCCCAATGCCGTTGGACACGATCACCGTCGTGGCCTCGGTCACAACCAGTCCCGTGCGGTATTTCTGCCCGTATTCCGAGGGCAAGTACGGGGCCCACAAGCCGAAGAAGGTCACCTGGCCCCCGTGCGTGTGTCCCGCCACCATCAGGTCGACGGCGCCGATCGGCAACTCCTCCGCGTAGTCGGGGTTGTGGGACACGAGGAGGACGAAGTCGCCGGCGCTGGTCTCCTGCACGGTCGGAGCGAGCCGGGGCGTGTCTTCCGTGAGGTCGCCTACTCCGCCGACCCGTATGCGGGTCCCCGCTTTCTCGACCCACACGGCCTGATTGTCGAGCGGGG
>JAZDLO010000175.1:0-33521 GCA_043801935.1 bacterium | reverse complement strand
CGACTGCATCCAGTTCGTGTCGAGCAAGGACCGGGAGGCGTTGATCGAACTGCTGCAGATGAGAGAGCAGGTCGATTTGGTCATACCGCGCGGAGGCGAAGCCCTCAAGGATTTCCTCCTGGAGCACTCGAAGATCCCCGTGATCTACGCCGCCGGGGGCAACTGCCATGTCTACGTGGACAAAACAGCCGATCTCAAGCAGGCGCTTGAGATCACCATCAACGCCAAGTGCCAGCGGCCGGGGGTCTGCAATGCCGCAGAGACCCTCCTCGTACACGAAGCCGTCGCCGATGAGTTCCTTCCGGTGGTGACCAAGGCCCTGCACGAGCGCAAGGTGAAGCTTTGGGCCGATTCGCAGACGCGCGACCTGTTGGGAGAGACGGAGATCAAGCTACTGCGAGCCACCGACAAGCACTACGCCACCGAGTTCCTCGGTCTGGAGATGGCAATCAAGGTGGTGGAGAGCCTGGAAGAGGCCGTCGAGCACATCGCCCATTATGGGACGGGACACTCAGAAGCCATCGTGACCCGCGATCTGGAGACCAGTCGCCGGTTCGCCGAGGCGGTGGACGCCGCCGCCGTCTACATCAACGCTTCGACGCGCTTCACCGACGGGGCGGTCTTCGGCTTGGGAGCCGAGATCGGCATCTCCACGCAGAAGCTGCACGCTCGGGGGCCGCTGGCCCTCAAGGAGTTGACCTCCACGAAGTACGTCGTGACCGGGAGGGGTCACGTCCGGTAGGCCCGCTCATGAGCGGGCCCGAAGATCGCGGAGAAGCAATGGACCCAGACGACCCCATCCCTGGTCTGCTTGGACGCCCCGGCTTGCGGCTGGGCATCATGGGTGGGGCTTTTGACCCCATCCATATCGCGCACCTCGTCACCGCCGATGAGGCGCTGCTGCAGTTCGAGCTTGACAAGATGGTCTTCATGCCCGCCGGGAATCCCCCCCACAAAGTACGGGACCTGGCGCCGGCGGAGTTTCGCTATCTCCTCGTGGCCGTAGCCACCGCCTCTCACCCCAAGTTCTTGGTCTCCCGCTACGAGATCGATCGTGAGCAGGTCGGTTACACGGTAGACACGCTGGAGTACTTTGCCGGTATTCTGCCGTCCGACGCCAAGGTGTTCTTCGTTACCGGGGCGGATGCAGTATTGGACATACTCACCTGGAAGGATCCGGCCAGGGTCTTGGAGTTGTGCACTCTGATAGCTGCTACTCGCCCCGGGTATGACCTCTCCCGTCTTTCCGGGGTGCTGGACCAGCTTGGCCCGGGCTTGGCCGGCCCAGGCCCGGAAGCCCGCCTAAGAATCATGGAGATACCGGCTCTGGCGATCTCTTCCAGCATGATCAGGGATCGCTTAGCGTCGGGGAAGGCGGCCCGTTATCTGGTGCCCGACTCGGTGGCTCAACTCATCGAGAAGGCCGGTTTCTACTCCATTCCCGCCCCTGGGCCCGGCGCCCAAGGCCCGTGCCTCCCATGAGCGACGGGTCCGGAATAGGGCCGGCACCAGAGCGGCCGGCACCGGAGGAGCCGGGACCAGAGGGGCCGAGCGAGGATGCCGCGGCCCCGGAGGCTCCCGCGGCCCCGGAGGCTTCCGGGTATCACTCTCGGTCGGAGCGGCGCTCCACCCGCCGGGTGACGCGGCGCCGCAAGACCATCAGCCGGGTCTATCTCATAGCCGGTCCGGTGGTCGTGCTGATCGCGGCGGTTGCCGCCCTTTTCGTGTTCTTGGGCGGACCTAAGAGCGACGGTGTAGCCGAGACCACCCTATCGACGGTCTCCGCCGGACCGGTCGAGAGGATCGCGCTCCTCGTCGTCGAGCACGAGCAGACGACGCCCGCGCTGGTGTTGCTCCTCCCCGAGGACCACGCCGGCTTCGCCTTGGCGATGCCGGGCACCACGCTCGTCAAGACCGCGACCGGCTTCAAGACACTCGGCGAACTCCATGGCTCTCACCAGGACGAGGCGATGGCCTCGGCCCTGACCGAGGTGTTGGGCGTGAGCGTCGGGGCCGTGGCCTCCGTGCAATGGTCGCAGCTGCGGGCCGCCTTGACCCAGATAGGGTCGGTAGATCCACCATCGGCTGAGCTCGAAGCCTCGGAGGATGACGCCGCCTTGGCTGCCGGCGCCGTGATCTCGCTTGTCGGCGCGGCTGGTTCTTCCGACGGGGCGGCGCTGTGGGACCGGCTGGAGCTGGGGGGCGATGCATCCGCTTTTCGCCGTGCCGTGGGGGCCATGGCCCCCAGGATCTCGCCCGAAGCCTGGACGCAGGCGGTTATTCCCGGCAGACTGGTGGAAGGGGTGGGGTTCACGTACTTTGAACCGGACGTGGAACGGGCCATGGCCGTACTGGCCGACAAAGGTGCGACCCCAGAGATCACCGTGGAAGTACAGAACGGCTCCGGGGTGATAGGAGTGGCCCAGGAGGTGGGCCGGCTGTTGGAGCCACTGGGCTACACTCTGCTGCCCTTTCGAAACTCACCGGACTTCCCCGACGTGGTGCAGACGCGCATCGTGACCGCCCCCGCCGCCGCCGGAGAGGCAGAGCGCGTATTGGCGCGCCTTGGGGTGGGCAGGATCGAGGAAGGCGCAGACCTAGATCCTGGCCACATGATCATCGTGGTGGGTAAGGACTTTGTTCCCCCCGCATCCATCGACGGCGAGCCGGCAGGCTAGAGGGGACGCGCTGTGGATCCTGGACTCGCGGACCCTTTCGATCCTCTCCATCGCTACAGCCGGCAGATCTTGGTCCAGCAGATAGGCCGGAGAGGGCAGGAGAAGCTCGCAGCCGCTCGGATCGGGCTGGTCGGTTGCGGAGCCCTCGGTTCGGTCATCGCAAACCACCTCGTGCGCGCGGGGGTGGGCTATTTGCGCATAGTCGACCGCGACTATCCTGAGGTGCACAATCTGCATCGACAGATCCTCTATACCGAGGAGGATGTGGCCCGGCGGGTCCCCAAAGCCGAAGCGGCGGCGATGCACCTGCATGCCATCAACAGCCAGGTGTCGGTGGAGCCGCTGGTGATGTCGATCGACGGTGACACCCTGCCGGAGTTCGCCGCTGGTCTACATCTTCTGATCGATGGGACCGACAATTTCCCCACCCGTTTTCTGGTGAACGATCATGCGGTCCGCCGGGGGATGCCGTGGGTGTACGGGGGCGTCATCGGGGCGAGCGGCATGACCATGACCATCGTACCGGGCGAGGGACCTTGCCTGCGCTGCCTCGTCCGCGAACTACCCTCTCCGGAGCAGGCGCCCACCGCCGATGTGGCCGGTGTGCTGAATACGGTGGTGGCCGTCATCGCCAGCGTCGAGTCTACCGAGGCGATCAAGCTGGTGATCGACCCTGAAGCGCGCAACCGTCACCTGCTGGTGGCAGATCTTTGGGATCTTGTGTTCGAGAAGCTGGAAGTGCCTCGCGATCCCGATTGCATCTGCTGTGGTTCACTAAGGTCTGGAGAGCATTCGTGAACGGTCAAATACCGGAAGTAACAAAGGTCAGGACGATCATCCAGGACATCGGCGGACTGCTGGTGGCTTTCTCCGGGGGCGTGGACTCTACCGTGCTGCTCAAGTTGGCACTGGAGGAGCTGGGCGCCGCACAGGTCCTGGCGGTGACAGCGCACGGTGACGTGCACACGACCGAGGAGTTGGAGTCGGCTCGGAGGATCGCCTCCGAGATCGGGGCCCGGCACATGATCATCGATTCGCACGAGCTCGAGGTGCCGGGATTCTCCGCCAATCCACCCGAGCGGTGCTTCCTCTGTCGGAGCGCGATGTACGCTCAGATGGTGGAGCTTGCCCGCCGGGAAGGACTGGGGACCGTGGTGGATGGGGCCAACCGCGACGATGGTGCCGACTATAGGCCCGGCATCAGGGCGGCGAAGACGCTGGGAGTCCGCAGCCCCCTGACCGAGGCAGGCCTGGGCAAGACCGAGGTGCGGGCTCTGGCACGGGATCTGGGATTGTCCAACTGGGATCTACCTGCCTCCCCATGTCTGTCGTCGCGTTTCCCCTATGGCGAGGAGATCACTAAGGACAAGCTGGAGATGGTGGCTACAGCCGAGCGGCGGCTGCGGGAGCTGGGGTTTGCCACGGCCCGGGTGCGGCATCATGGGGATCTGGCTCGCATAGAAGTGCTGAAGAGCGACATTCCTCGAGCGGCTGAGGAGTCCGTCTGTCGTGCTATCGTGGGATACTTGCGTGACCTCGGCTACGCCTACGTGACGGTGGACCTCGAAGGCTTCCGGAGCGGTAGCATGAACGAGACGCTGCAACCGGCGCTGCGATCCAAGGCGCTGATGGAGGGGGAGGCATGAGCACGAGAGCCAAGGAGGGGAAGAGAGCGGGGGACAGCCCTCGCCCCTTCACTGCTCTGGTCCTGGCGGGGGGAACATACGCGTTTCTCCGGTTCACCTCCGCAGGCAAGAGGCTGAGCGCGACCATGAGACGGGACATGCAGGCCATCAAAGAGCGTGACCCAGCGGCCCGGAGCGACCTGGAGATTCTGACGTGCTATCCAGGGCTACACGCGTTGTGGGTGCACAGGTTGGCTCGGGCTTTGTGGGACCGCGACATCCCCTTGGTGCCCAGGCTGGTATCCGAGGTCGGGCGGTTGTTCACCGGGATCGAGATCCACCCGGGGGCGACGTTGGGCGAGGGGCTTTTCATCGACCACGGTGCGGGGGTGGTCATCGGTGAGACCTCGGAGGTCGGCGAGAACGTCACCATCTATCAAGGCGTCACCCTGGGCGGAACGGGCAAGGAGACGGGCAAGAGACACCCGACCGTAGGCGACAACGTCGTCATCGGTACTGGCTCGCTGCTGCTCGGTTCCATAACCGTGGGCCACGACGTCAAGGTCGGCGCCGGGAGCGTAGTGGTGCACGACGTGCCCTCCAACACGACTGTGGTCGGAAACCCTGGACGGCCTGTCATCATGGACGGGGCCAAAGTGGGCATACCCGACATCGACTACACCCACCTTCCCGACCCGGTGGCCGAGGCGATGAAGTGCTTGGTGCGCCGAGTGGTGCAGCTGGAGAACGAGTTGGATGAAGTCCGGGCCTCAGCCGCGCAAACCAAGGATGCCGGCAAGCGTCCGCGTTCTCGGCGGCCAAAGCCGGCCGCCGAGGTGGCCTGCGACCCGGTGAGGCTTGATGGTCTGCCCGAGATCTGAACCCCCGGAATCTCACCTAGCCAAGGACCTCAACGACCGGCAGCGCGACGCCGTCTTCCACGACGGGGGTCCCCTCCTGGTCCTTGCCGGAGCTGGTTCCGGCAAGACCAGAGTGCTCACCTATCGCTTGGCCCACCTCATCCAGAGTGGACGGGTGAGACCCCAGCAGACCCTGGCGATCACGTTCACCAATAAGGCGGCCGGGGAGATGAAGGAACGGGTGGCCGATCTCCTGGGCGCCTCGTCTCGCTGGATGTGGGTCTGTACGTTCCACTCGGCCTGCGCCCGCATGCTTCGGCAGGACGCCGCCCTGCTCGGGTATCGCTCGAACTTCACTATCTACGACGAGGATGACTCTACCCGTCTCATCAAGCGCTGCCTGGAAGACCTGCGCCTCGACGTCAAGCGTTTCCCCCCCCGGGCGCTACAGAGCCTCATATCCGACGCCAAGAACAAGTTGGTTGATGTGGACGATTTCGGCCGTCGGAACCGTGGCGAGACCAACACTGGGGCCGATGAGCGAGCGTGGGACGATGAGGGACTGTCGGGGTACCTGGATGTGGCCGCGCAGGTGTATCGGCGCTACCAGGCGCGGCTTCTGGAAGCGAATGCTTTCGATTTCGACGATCTGCTCATGCGCATGGTCGACGTCCTTCAACTGTTCCCCGAGCGGTTGCAGTACTACAGGGGCCTTTTTCGCCACGTATTGGTGGACGAGTATCAAGACACCAACCGAGCCCAGTACAGCTTGGTCAGACTGCTGACCGAGGAGCATCGCCAAGTCACCGTCGTGGGAGACGATGACCAGTCGGTCTACTCGTGGCGGGGCGCTGACATCCGCAACATCCTGAGCTTTGAGGACGATTTCCCCGACGCCAAGGTGGTCAAGCTGGAGCAGAACTACCGCTCCTCGACGACAATACTAGAGGCGGCCAACGCGCTGGTCTCCCATAATCGTGGTCGCAAGGCCAAGAACCTATGGAGCGAGCGGGGTACCGGCGAACCGGTGGTCGTGCTGGAGTGCCGCGACGAGCATGAGGAGGCTCGGCTGGTCTGCGAGGAGATCGTCAAGGCGCTGCGAGACCGCCCGGCATCCGATCTGGCCGTTTTCTACAGGGTCAACGCGCAGTCCCGGGTCCTGGAGGACATGCTCGTCCGCCAGGGGGTGGGCTACCGGGTGGTGGGCGGCACCAAGTTCTATCAGCGGGCCGAGATCAAAGATCTCCTCGCCTATCTGCGTGTGGCGATGAATGCCACGGACGACCTATCGCTGCTGCGCGTGATAAATACTCCGCGGCGGGGATTGGGCGAAGTGGCCATCGGGCGACTACAGGGCTTTGCCGCCGAGAACGAGATGCCTCTGCGAGAGGCCCTATTGCACGCTCCCGAGGTCGCCGCGTTCACCACCAGCGCCGGCCAGGCCTGCGTTCGGCTGGGCGAGAGCTTCGTCTGTTGGGCGGCGGCAGCCGGGGCCTTTGAGATCACTGAGGGTGGAGGCGGCGAAGCTTCGGTCACGGAGGTAGGGTCCGCCGTAACCGCCAAGGTCCCCGCGGCCACGGTCGACTCGTCGCCGGTCGCCTCACCGTCGGTGGCCTCGCTGGTGCGGCAGGTAATGAGGGAGAGCGGCCTTGTCGACGCCCTCAAGGCCGAAAAGACCATTGAGGCTGAGGGCCGCCTGGAGAATCTGGAGGAGTTCGCGGGGGTAGCCGAGGAGTTCGATCGCATGAACCCTGAGGGAAGCCTCAATGATTTCCTGCAAGAGATCAGCCTTTACGCCGATGTCGACAGTCTGGACGAAGGACAGCCGATCGTCACTCTCATGACACTTCACAACGCCAAAGGCCTCGAGTTCCCCGTGGTCTTCATCACAGGAATGGAAGAGGGTCTGTTTCCTCATTCCCGTTCGCTGGACGAACAGCGTCTGGAGGAGGAGCGGCGCTTGTGCTACGTGGGGGTCACCCGGACTCGAGATCGCTTGTATCTCTCGCATGCCCGCTCGAGAACGCTGCATGGGGGCGCCGGGTATAAGCTCCCCAGCCGCTTCCTGAGTGAGATCCCTGGGCGCCTGATCGAACACCGGGGGAGCTCCACGCGCTCCACGCAGACAGCCTCGCTTCGGGGTCAACGGCCCTTCGGTAGGGCACCGGGATCGCCTACGCCCGGCGGCGTGACTTCGGGCGAGAAGGTGCCAGCCGGCCTCGCAACGGGGGACCGGGTTCTCCATGCAAAGTTCGGGGAAGGCGTGGTACTGGGAGTCGAACCGGGAGGCGTCGTCCGCGTGTTCTTCTCCGATTTGGGCGAACAGAAGAGGCTGCTCCTCGAATACGCGCCCCTGCGCCGTCTCTAGTTTCATTCCCTGAAGCGCCCCTGAGTTCCCAGCACGCGGATGATGCAAGAGATATTGCGGAAACTGTACTACGCAGTATCTTATGCGAATAGATGGGTTCTTGTCAGGGGGCTGAGTGGGGGTGGGAAGGAATCAGGGGCCCAGAGTAGTAAGAGAGTGTTGCATAGTGGGACATTTTGGGTTAAAGTGGGTCCCATGCAACGTATTTTGCTATCTGGCGAGTTCGATCACACCTTGGACCCCAAGGGCCGCATAACCTTGCCCGCCCGCTACCGGGACTACTTCCGAGACGGTGTGGTCCTGGTGCGTTTCCACGACAGCGAGCCATGCGTGCGGGTATACCATCCTGACGCATGGAATGAGTTCGATGAGAAGTACCTGGAACCTCTCAACGTCTTCGAGAGTGAGAGCGACAGCTGGCGAACCAGGTCTATCTACAGGAACCAAGACACCGTGGAGCTCGATCGTCAGGGCCGAGTCCTTCTGCCTTCCCAACGTATCAAAGAGCTGGGGCTGTCTGGCAAGGTCAAGATCCTCGGCAACCGTACCCATCTGGAGATATGGGATCCGGCCACCCTGGCCGGCCTGGAGCAGGAAAAAGGAGGCGGGAATGCCTAGTGCGGCAGCCTCCTTCGTCACGGAGATGGCCATGGCTCACGTCCCGGTCTTGACTCAAGAACTGCTCGACCTTCTCGACGTGCGGCCGGACAGCCGAGTGGTGGATTGCACGTTCGGTGCGGGTGGCCATGCCGGGGCCGTGGCCGCGGGTCTCGGCCAGGAGGGTCTGCTCATCGCCTGCGACCAAGACCCCATCGCCGAGGACTACTACCTGACCCTCAAGTCGAGCCTGCGCTGTCCGTCTCGCTTCCAGCGGGGTAACTTCACGGACACGCTGGATCATCTTCTTGACGAGGGCTTCAGCGCCACCCGCATCTACATGGACCTGGGCGTGAGTAGCATGCAGATCGACACGCCGGACAGGGGCTTCTCCTACAGCTACGATGCGCCTCTGGACATGCGCATGGACCCGTCGCTGCCGGTCACGGCGGGCGACATCCTCAATGACTGGTCGGAGACGGCACTGACGGAGCTGTTCGGTCGATACGGAGAAGAGCGTTACTCGCGTCGCATCGCCCGGGCGGTCGTCGCGCGGAGGCTGCGTGCTCCCTATGCCCGAACTTCAGATCTGGTTGACACCGTCAAGGGAGCCATTCCCACCCCCGCCCGCTTCGGGGCGGGAAACCCAGCGCGGCGGGTCTTCCAGGCACTGCGCATAGAGGTCAACGATGAGTTGAACAGCCTGAAGCGAGCCCTACCGGAGGCGTTCGCCTTGCTCGAGCCGAACGGCATAATGGCGGTGATCAGTTTCCACTCGCTCGAGGACCGCATCGTCAAGGAGTTCTTCGCCGGCAAAGCCAGGGCATGCACGTGCCCCCCCGGGTTCCCCGTGTGCGTATGCGGCGGTCGGGCGACGGGAGAGATCCTCACCTCCAAAGCCGTCACTCCCAGCCTGCGAGAAGTAGAGATCAACCCTCGATCGAGCTCGGCCAAGCTTCGGGCTCTTAGGAAGCTTTGATGGCCACCGCCTCTCGGTCGTTCTGGATGGACGCCTGGGAAGGCGACCTCACCCCGTCGTCGGCGGCCCGGCGCAGCGCAGCACGCGTTGACGCGCAGACGCGCTCGACCCGCTACTACGGTCGCGAGGCGACGGCGCGGCTGCCTCAGCCGGCGCCGGAGATCCAGAGAGCTCAGGCTCTTCCCGAGCTCAAGGTTGTGACGAGACGCAGACCTCGCTGGGGCATGGTCCTGATCGCTCTGGCGTTCGCCGGGCTCCTGCTGGGGGTCTCGGTGGTCGTCCCGGTGCTGTTCAACTCAGCCGCGACGAGCGTGGAGTCCGCGGTCGGCCAGCTGGAGACGAAGCAGCAGGAGCTTGCTACAACGGCCTCCGCGCTATCCGCTCAGATCTCCGCTCTGTCTTCCCCCGAGCGGGTAACGGAGCAGTCGACTCAGTTGGGCCTTGGGCCGGCCCAATCCGTCCACTATCTGGAAGTCGAAACTGGGACGGCAGCATCGGAGGGTGATACGACGGTCGCCGGCCGATGAACATGGGCCGGACGAACAAGCGTCTGGCGCTGTTCATGGGCTTCGCCCTATTGTTCCTTGCCGCTCTGCTGGTTCGAGCTTTCTATGTGCAGGTCATCGCTGCTCCCGGGCTCCAGGAGAGGGCGGACAGCCAGCACATCCGCACGGTGCAACTGGATGCGCCTCGCGGCATCATCTACGACCGCGACGGGGAGCAACTGGCCATATCCCAGACCATGGCCACCGTGTATGCCAACCCGGGCCAGATCAAGGATCCAGCCGGGGTAGCCCGGCGACTCGCTCCCATCCTTGGCTGCTCCGTGGAAGAACTACTCGCCAAACTGACCAGGGAATCCGGCTTCGAGTATCTGGCGCGGAAGATCGATCAGGCGGCCGGCCAACAGGTCAAAGACCTCAAGATCCCCGGCGTTAGCGTATGCTCCGAGGACAAGCGGGTCTATCCCAAGGGGGCGTTGGCACCCCAACTGCTCGGTTTCGTGGGCACCGACAACGTGGGACTAGCAGGAGTGGAAAAAGAGTACGACCAGGTGCTGTCCGGACAGCCGGGCCGTTTGCAGGTGGTGAGCGATCCGGCGGGTAACCGGCTGTCCACCATCTCGGTCGAGGAGGCTCGCCCTGGCGAGTCCATCACCCTCACCATCGACGAGGACATCCAGTTCGAGACCGAGAAGGTACTCGCCGACGTGGTGGAGGAGTTCCAGGCGAAGAAGGCCTCCGCGGTGGTCATAGACCCGACTAATGGTGAGATACTGGCCATGGGCAACACACCGCTCTTCGACACCAATGCGTTCGGCTCAGTCGAGGAGCCGGACCGTCGCAACTCTGTGGTGACCGACCAATACGAGCCCGGGTCGACCTTCAAGATGGTAGTCACGGCGGCCGCCTTGGAGGCGGGACTGGTGTCGCCGGAGACCACATTCTCCTTGGGCAGGGAGATCCAGGTATACGACCGGGTGGTGCACGAATCGCATGAGAACATCCCAGCAGTGCGAGAACTCACGGTCACCCAGATCCTCGCTCAGTCATCCAACGTTGGTGCCGTCAAACTGGGCTTGGAGGTGGGCAAGAAACGGCTGGTCGACCTGATCCGCCGGTTCGGCTTCACCGAGCGTCTGGACATCGACTTCCCGGGCGAGGCTGCCGGGCAGATGCTCGCCCCGGAAAAATGGTCGGGTACCACTATCGCCAACGTTCCCATCGGTCAGGGGATCGCCACCTCGTCGTTGCAGCTGGCCGCCGCGTACGCCGCCATCGCCAACGACGGTCGACTGGTGCAACCCCACCTGGTGCGGGGAGGCCAGGAACCGTGGACCCGCCGGGTGGTGAGCGAGGCGGTAGCGGCTCAACTGCGGGATATGCTAAGTGTCTCTGTCTCTGGCGGCACCGGCAAGCAGGCCCGGGTCGAAGGATATGAGGTGGCGGGGAAGACCGGCACGGCACAGAAGGTCAAGCCCGACGGAAGCGGCTACGCCGAAGACCGCTTCATCGCGTCGTTCGTGGGCATGGTGCCCGCCGATGCGCCTCGTTTGGTGATCCTGGTCATGGTGGACGAACCGGTGAACGCGCACCTGGGCGCCTACGTGGCCGCCCCGGCTTTTGCCAAGATCGCCGACTTCGCCCTCAAGCGCCTGGGCATACCGCCCGCGGCCGCGGACTGAACTGTGGGGCTCTCCCATCCAGCGGGCCGACAGGACCCTACTGATGATAGAATCCCGACCCGTGAGACTCACTGACCTCTTCGCCGGTGTCAAGGGCTGTCGCCTAGCTGGCGCGCCTGATGTCGACATCACCTCTCTCAGCTATCGGAGCGACCAAGCCGGTGAAGGTAGCCTCTTCTTCTGCGTCCCCGGGTTCACGCGCGACGGGCATGATTTCGCTCCTGATGCGGTCGCCCGGGGGGCGAGCGCATTGTGCGTCGAGCGACTCCTCGAACTGCCGGTCGCTCAGATAGTCGTCCCCTCGGTGCGTTCGGCGATGGGACCGGTCGCCGCCACCTTCTATGGCCATCCGAGCTCTCGGCTCCTGAGCGTGGGTATCACCGGCACCAACGGCAAGACCACCTCAGCATTCCTCGTCGCGCACCTCCTCGATCATGCCGGACACAGGGCGGGGCTCATGGGTACGGTCGAGCGGCGGATAGGGGGCGAAACACTCCCCGCCGGTCGGACGACGCCCGAGGCGCTCGACGTCCAACGAGACCTGGCTCGGATGGTGGCGGCTGGGGATGAAGCGGCTGTGATGGAGGTCTCCTCCCACGCGCTCGACCTGGGACGAGTCCTGGGCATCGAGTTCCGCGCGGTAGCCTTCACCAATCTGACCCAGGACCACCTGGACTACCACGAGACCCTTGGCGCTTATTTCGCTGCCAAGAGCCGGCTGTTTCTGGACGCCGAGTTCACTGGTCCACGGTCCGCGGCGATCATCAACGTGGACGACCCCTTCGGGCGGGTGTTGGCAGCAAGGTGCGCTCGCGAGCGGCTGCTCACCCTTTCCAGCACGGGGGCGACTTCGGACTGGGGCCCGGCCGATCTGGAGATGCGCGACTTCGTCATCGACGCCATGGGCACCAAGGGCAGTCTGGTCGTGCGCGGGGCCGCCCTTGAGCGGGTCGACGCTCCGGCCGCCGGTCTCACAGAGATGCTGGGTGCGGCAGGCGCCGAGCTGCGCTTTGAGGTGGTCACCCGACTGGTCGGGGCATTCAATGTGGCGAACACGCTGACGGCCTTGGGCGTCGGAGTCGGTCTAGGCCTGAACCTGCAGCGGATGCTCGGGGCCCTAGGCGAGTTCCGTGGTGTGCCCGGTCGCATGGAGCCGGTCGAGGGCTGCCGGGACTTCGCGGTGCTGGTCGACTACGCGCACACACCGGACTCGATCCGGAACGTCCTGCAGGCGGCTCGCGGGATCACCCCGGGTAGGCTGATCGCCGTGCTGGGCTGCGGGGGAGACCGGGACAGAGGCAAGCGCCCTCAGATGGGTCGAGAGGCCGAGTCGGGAGCCGATCTCGTGATCATCACCTCCGACAACCCCCGCACGGAGGATCCGCACGCCATCATCGCCGACATCGTGGCGGGACTTCATTCCCCCTCTGCGGTGACGGTGCAGCCCGACCGGCGACAGGCCATCGATCGGGCCATAGGCGACGCTCGCCCGGGCGACGTCGTTCTGATCCTTGGGAAAGGACACGAATCGGGGCAGGAGCTCGCCACGGAGACCGTTCCTTTTGATGACCGGCAGGTGGCCCGCGAAGCGCTCACCCGCATTCTGGGGGAAAGCACATGATCACCCTCACCGCGGAGGAAGCCGGGCGGGCGCTCGGGCAGGGGCCTCTTGCGGCCGGGGTGCCGGGCGTAAGCATAGACAGCCGGTCGATCCGGCCCGGCGAACTGTTCGTGGCATTGCCCGGGGAACGCTTCGATGGCCACGACTTCGTTGGCGCGGCCTTGGTCGCCGGGGCGTCCGGGGCAGTGGTCGAGGCTCGCCGTTGGGCTCAGAAAGTCGCTTCAGCAGAGCACCCGTTGCCCTCAGGATCGGAGCAGGTCATCTACCGAGTGGCCGACACCCTGGCCGCCCTTGGGGCTCTGGCCAGGACGGTGCGCCGGAAGTCAGGGGTGATCGTCGTCGCCATCACCGGAAGTGTAGGCAAGACCAGCACCAAGGATCTGCTGGGAGCCATGGCGAGGAGGGTGCGCCGGGTGGTGACCACCGCTGCCAATCAGAATAACGAGGTGGGAGTACCGCTCACCCTACTCGCGATCGAGCCCGGTACGCAGGTGGCCATCGTGGAGATGGGCATGAGGGGCCGCGGTCAGATCGCAGCGCTCGCCCGACTGGCCGAGCCGGATGTGGGGTTGATTACGAATATCCATCCAGTCCACCTTGAGCTTCTGGGAACCGTGGAGGATATAGCTGAAGCCAAGGCTGAGCTCCTCACCTGCCTCACACCGGCAGGCGTAGCCGTCATTCCTGTGGATTGCCGGTTTCTGCGGCCGTATGCGGCGGCGGCTGACTGTCGGGTCGTTGGCTTCGGCCTCGGCCCGGGTACCGAGACCGCGGATGTCCACGGCTCTCTGGCGGCGTCTAGGACCGGGACCGGCGACATGCTCTCGGTCCGCTGGCCCGAAGGTGAAGTTGAGATAGAGACGCCATTCGCGTCCGGGCATCGCCTGGAGAACGCGGTGGCCGCTGCCGCTGCCTGCTACGCTGCCGGCCTGCCAGTTGACCAGTGCGTGCTGGGGATGGCCGACGTGCGGTTCAGCGGGTCGCGGGGCGATGTCATGCGCCTGGGAGGGCTTTGCCTCATCAACGACACCTACAATGCCAGCCCGGCCGCGGTCCGGGCGGCGCTGGACGATCTTGTGGATCTGGCGGCCCGGTCGAGAGGGAGACCGGTGGCCGTCCTAGGCGACATGCTCGAGCTAGGGCCGGAGGCGGACCGCTACCATCGGGAGATCGGTGCCTACGCAGCCGAGGCTGGGGTGCGGGCGCTCTGGGGGGTGGGTCCTTTGTCCAGGGCGACGGTAGAGGGATATCGCAAGGCGTGCGAGTCGCGACCGGGGCTTGAAGGTCCGTGGCCGGTGACGGTCGGACAAGTGATCTCGGCCCACGACGCGCCTGTGCTGATGGCCGGGCTGAGGCCGGGCGACGTGGTCCTTTTCAAGGCCTCCCGTAGTATGAAGCTCGAGATCATGGTGAACCAGGTGGTCCAAGCGGCGGAGGCCGGAGTCTGGGGCGAGCTCCCCCGGACCGGGCGGAGCCCAGACGGGGCGATCCCGAGGCCGCCGGCGTGATCGAGATCCTGGCAGCCACGCTCGTGGCCATGGTTATCGCGATGCTCGCGGGTCCGCGGTACATCCGTTGGCTGCATCAGCGGGGGATCGGGCAGAACATCCGGGAGCTCACTCCTGAGCGTCATAGCTCCAAGCAGGGCACCCCGACGATGGGGGGCGTCCTTATCCTTGGGGCTGCGTTTATCCCGTACCTGATCTTCGCCACCAAGACGGTACCCAGCCTGGTGGTGTTCATACTGGCCTTCGGATCGGGAGCCATAGGTCTGGCGGATGATCTCATCAAGCAACGGCAGCACCGCTCCCTGGGGCTGAGCGCCAGGACCAAGCTGCTGCTGCAGGTCCCACTGGTCGCGGTAGCCGTGTTCATCGCCCTCCGATTCGGCGGAGTAGACTCGAGTCTGACCGTGCCTTTCGTGCGCTCCGGACTGGTCATCGGCGGTTTCTACTACGTGTTCGCATTCTTCCTCATCGCCGGCTTCTCGAACGCCGTGAACCTTACCGACGGACTTGATGGTCTGGCTGCGGGCACCGTGGCTGTGGCATTGTTCGCCTATGCCGGGATCGCGTTCCTGCGCGGCGAGACTGACCTGGCCGTGTTGGCCGCCTGCCTGACCGGGGCGTCGGTGGGCTTTCTCTGGTACAACTCCCACCCGGCCGCCGTCTTCATGGGCGACACCGGCTCTTTGGCTTTGGGCGCCGGGCTGGCGGGGATCGCGATAGCCACCGAGACGGAGATCCTGGTGCTGCTGATCGGAGGCTTGTTCGTGGCGGAGGCATTGAGCGTCATGATCCAGGTGGTCAGCTTTCGTGTCTTCCACAAGCGCGTCTTTCTCATGGCTCCGCTCCACCACCATTTCGAGCTGAAGAACTGGTCGGAGAGCAAGATCATCGTGCGTCTCTGGATCGTCGCCGCGATCTTGGCGGCCGCCGGCTTCGTTCTGTACTACTTGAGTAACAAGTACATCGGTCCTCCGGGGGGCTGACCGTGGCTTCCGGAGAGATCTTCGACCAGGATGCGGGAGCGGCGGGGGGCGCGGGTCTGCCGGCGACGGTGCGCCGGGTACTGGTGTTGGGGGCGAGCCGCTCCGGAATCAGCGCCGCGTTGGCGCTCGCCAGATCGGGACTGCAGGTGACCGTGAGCGATCGCCGCAGCCGCGAGTCGCTCTCCGGCCTGGAAGACGCCGTGGGCGCCGGCGTGCGGTTCCTTCGGGAAGATGATCTAGGCACCCGCTGGCCTTCGCCGGACTTGGTCGTCAAAAGCCCCGGAGTTCCCGGAGAGGCGACGCCGGTGAGGGCGGCCCGGGCACGGGGAGTGCCTGTCTGGAGTGAGGTGGAGCTGGCCTATGCCTTGTTCCCGAACCCCTTCGACGCCATCACCGGCACCAACGGGAAGACCACCACCACGGCTCTTCTGGGGCATCTTTTCGACACGGCGGCGCGGCCGGCGCGGATCTTGGGCAACATCGGGGTCGCGGTGACCTCGGTCGCGGGCGAGGTATCGCCCGACGAAGAACTGGTGGTGGAGGTCTCAAGCTTCCAATTGGAAGATATACACGCCTTTCGACCGGCCGTCGGCGTCTTCCTCAATCTCACTCCCGATCATCTTGACCGCCATGGCAGCATGGAACGCTACCTAGCCTGCAAAGCCAACCTGTTCGCCAACCAGAAGGCAACGGATGTAGCGGTGCTCAACCTTGCCGATCCGGCCGTGGCGGAGCTTGGAACGCAACTTGATGCTCGCAGCGGAGGACCGCGGGTGGCGTTCTTCTCGGCCTCTGGTCCTACGGTGGGCCTCCGAGTGGGGGCAACGGTCGGCGGCGAGGCTGCGTCTCCTCGACCCGAATCCTGGGTGGATGGGGGCTGGATGTTCCTGCAGGGGGAGCCGGCGTTGCCTGTGAGTGATATCCGACTACCTGGGCTTCACAACCTGGAGAACTGCCTGGCGGCAGGCACGGCGGCGATCGCGCGAGGCGTGGAGAAAGCGGCGGTGGCCGAGGGCCTACGTACGTTCGCGGGCGTAGCTCACCGCCTGGAACGGGCAGGAATCGTCTCCGGGGTGACGTATGTCAACGACAGTAAGGCGACCAACGTGGAGGCCACGCTCACGGCATTGAACGCCTTCCCGGAGGGGACGCATCTCATCTTGGGAGGGCGGGATAAGGCTTCGGATTACCGGCCGATCGCGCGCGCCTGTGCACGCGGATGTAAGGCGATCTATCTGATCGGAGAAGCCACGCCCCTCGTCGAGGCGGCTTTTGCGGAGGTGCGATCCGGTGAAGGGCTGGATGACGTCCCAGTGCCCAAGGCATATGGGGATCTGGAAAGGGCCGTACGGGCCGCGGCCAAGAACGCCGTCCCTGGGGATGTGGTGCTCCTGGCTCCTGCCTGCGCAAGCTTCGATCAATACGGAAGCTTCGAAGAGCGGGGAGAGCACTTCCGGGCCGTCGTCGACGGTCTCGCCGGAGGGGCTTGATTGAGCGCACAGCACGCCAAACAGACGCGATCGGGCGTCGGCGCAGGGGAACGGGCGCCGGCGCGGCCCGCCTCCGACCCGGGGAGGTCGCGGGGCCGCGAGGCCGCCGCCGACAGGCGCGGCCTGCGGCCCGGAGCTAAGCTCAAGGACTCCTCTCTCGCCTCGTACCACCTGGTATGGGTAACGGCGCTCCTCCTCCTGATCGCGGGGCTGTGCATGATGTTGTCGGTCTCGGTCGCCACGGCGGTCACCGGCGGGGACAAGTTCGCCTATATCCGGCAGCAGGGGATCACCGCGGGCGTGGGCCTCCTGCTCCTGCTGGGGATCTCCCGCTTCGACTATCGCCGGATCCGGATGCCTTCTGTATTCTTCGTGATCGCCGTCATGTTCTCGCTGCTCCTTATCCACCTCCCCGGCGTGAGCCAAAGCGAGGGTGGGTCGGCCAGCTGGATCCCCCTCGGACCGCTGACTTTCCAGCCCTCAGAGTTCGCTAAGCTGGCGGTCGTGTTGGCCGCGGCCCAGTTGCTCTCCGACCGTCGCCGGCAGATAGGCGATTTCGCCTCGTTCATGTGGCCGTTCGGGGCCATAGGTCTGAGCGCCTGCGTACTGGTCGTGTTCGAAGGCGACCTGGGTACCGCCATCATCATCGCAGGACTGGTGCTGGGTCTGCTCTGGCTCGGGGGCATGAAGGGCCGCCATTGGGCGCTGGTAGCCGGCGCGGGGGGAGCTGCAGCCCTGGCTTTCACGTTCTCCAGCCACGAGCGGATGAGCCGCGTGCTTTCCTTCCTCGATCCATCCGCCGATCCTCAAGGCTCGAGTTTCCAACTGTCGCAATCGTTGGTGGCTCTGGGCCGGGGGGGGTGGTTCGGGGTAGGGCCCGGGGAAAGCGTGCAGAAGTTCCAGTATCTTCCCAAAGCTCACACCGACATGATCTATGCGATCTTGGGGGAGGAATTCGGCCTCCTGGGAGCGGGACTCGTCATTCTGCTTTTCGCCGTGTTCGCACTGGCGTGTTGGCAGTTGGCCCGCCGCTGCGCCGATCCCGTGGGCAGGTATCTGATCGCCGGGTGCGGTATGCTCGTCACGCTCCAGGCGGTCGTCAACATCGGGGGCGTGACCGGGGCGTTGCCCCTCACCGGGGTGCCCCTACCCTTTATCAGCTACGGCCGCAACAGTCTCATCGTGATGCTGATAGCAGTGGGATTGATCCTGTCGGTGAGCAGATCCGCGCCGCTGCGGCCGGTGCGCGCCTTCACGGAGGCTTATGGGAATGTCACGAATATTGATCGCCGGCGGCGGGACCGCGGGGCACGTCGTTCCGGCGCTGGCGCTGGCTGATGTGCTCTCGAGCCGGGGGCATGAAGTAGCCTTCTGCGGCACCGAACGCGGCATGGAAAGAGAGCTGGTCCCCCGGGCCGGCTATGCGTTCTCGGTGGTGCGCATCCGCGGATTCACGCGGAAATTGGGTCTGTCCACCCTGGGGACGCTCGGATCATTGCCCGTGGCAGCGGTGGACGCCTGGAAGCTTCTACGCGCGTTTCGGCCCGATTGCGTGGTGGGAGTGGGGGCATACGCCTCGGGGCCGGTGGTGGCCGAGGCGGCCTTTCGGGGTATCCCCGCGGTGGCCGTGGAGATGGACTCGCACATGGGTTGGACGAATCGCATCCTGAGTCTTATGGTGGACAAGGTCTGCCTCTCGTTCCCTGATCCCGAGCGGGTGAGAGATAAGTACGTGTACACTGGCCGGCCACTGCGTCCGGCGCTGATGGCGGCCACCCGGGAGGAGGGGTCGGCTCGCTTCCACCTCGCCTCCGACCGGCCGGTGCTCCTGGTCTTTGGGGGGAGCTTGGGTGCGCACTCGCTGAACGAAGCCACGCTCGCTGCTTTTGGCCGAGCTCGCACGCCCTTCCAGATCATCCACGTGACCGGCGAGCGGGAGTATCCCCGGGTCGCCGAGGTGCTTGGGGGGGCCGATGCCAATCCCGCCTATCAGGCCTCCCCTTTCTTGGACGATTTCCCCCTCGCTTTGGCGGCCGCAGATGCCGTCGTGGCGCGGGCGGGCGGTTCGGTGGCGGAAATCCTCGCCCGAGGAGTCCCCGCTCTGCTGGTGCCGTATCCTCTGGCGGCGGGCGATCATCAGACGAAGAACGCCCGCATGGTGGCAGACGAGGGAGCCGCGTTGCTGGTAGCCGACGCGGATCTCGATCCTGAGAAGCTTGCCCGGGCAGTAGAGACGCTGTTGGATCCGGAGGTCAACCGGCGAATGAGTGCGGCCGCTCTTCGCTTGGCCCGTCCCGACGCCGCGACCAGCATCGCCGACGTCATAGTAGAATTGACGACCTCGTCCGCGGGGAGACACCATGACTGAGACTACTCTCATCGACAGCAACAGCATCGCCGCCCCGGAGTGTCTGCATAGCCTCCACTTCATCGGCATCGGGGGGGCGGGGATGAGCGGTATCGCACTGGTGCTGAACAAGCGGGGCTATCGTGTGACCGGCTCCGACCTCAAACCCTCGCGCTACGTGACCCTCGTGGAGAGATCGGGCGTGCGCGTGAGCATGGGCCACAAAGCCTCGAATATCGATCATCCCGACGTGGTGGTCATCTCCTCGGCGATACCCTCGCATAACGTCGAACTGCAAGAGGCGCGTCGTCGCGGCATCCTGGTGGTGAAACGCGCCCAGGCCCTAGCCTGGCTCATGCGATCGGGCCGGGGGATCGCGGTGTGCGGCACGCACGGCAAGACCACCACCACCTCCATGATCAGTCGGGTGCTGGTAGACGGAGGTTTCGACCCGACCTTCTTGGTGGGCGGCGAGCTGAACGACCTGGGCTCCAACGCTCGTCACGGCGAGGGGGAGTTCGTGGTCTGTGAGGCCGACGAATCCGACGGCTCGTTGTTGCTCCTGAGCCCCGAAGTGGCCGTTCTAACCAATCTGGAGCTCGATCACCACAGCCACTACCTTCATGTCGAGGACGTCCAAGATGTGTTCCGCGAATTCCTTGGGCGGCTGCCGGCGACCGGTCTGCTGGTGTATTGCGCCGAAGACCCCCGAGTGTCGGCCCTCGCGGAGCGCGTAGGCTGTCGTACCTGTTCGTACGGGTTCGTAGCCTCAGCCGACTACCAGGCACGTCAAGTGGGCGCGAAACGCTTGGGCAGCAGTTTTGAGATCTGGAGCCGGGGGCTCAAACTCGCCTCCCTCACCCTCGAGGTACCGGGCAAGCACAACGTGCTGAACGCCTTGGCTTGTTTCGCCACTCTGGTGGAGTTGGGGGTGGCGCCGGAGCAGATCACGCCGTCGTTGGGCACGTTCGGAGGAGCTGTGCGCCGGTTCCAGAGGAAAGGGGAGAGGAATGGGGTGACCGTGGTGGACGACTACGCCCATCATCCCACCGAACTCCGGGCCACGCTGTGCGCCGCCCGCGATGGCGACTGGGCTCGGGTGATCGCGGTGTTCCAGCCCCACCTTTACTCGCGCACCGAGTTTCTGCACGCCGAGTTCGCGGAAGCTCTCCTCGAAGCCGACATCCCCGTGGTCACCGACGTTTATGGGGCGCGCGAGGATCCGCGCCCGGGGGTCAGCGGCAAGCTGATCGTGGACAGCATACTGAGGCTCGATCAGCGCAAACCGGTCGTCTACTTGCCTCGGCTCGGGTCCGTGGTGGACTACCTGGAGGCGGTGGCTGTTCCCGGCGACGTGGTCCTGACCCTGGGTGCCGGCGATGTCCATCGGGTCGGCGAGCGCTTCCTCGCTGCCGGCTAGCCGACGGTCGCTCGTGGGCTTCGCCGCGTCTCTGATTCGGGAGTTGCGCCTCATCGAGGGTGTTCGCCTGTGGGCGAAGGCGCCTCTGACACCGTTCACGACCATAGGCACCGGGGGCAAGGCGAGCCTCCTCGTCACTGTGGCGAGCACCCCCGCTTTGGTCGCGGTGCTTAAGATGCTCGCGGCAGCTGGCTCCACCTGGCTGTGCTTGGGTGCCGGCTCCAATCTCCTCGTGGCGGATAGGGGATATCCTGGCGTGGTGGTCAAGCTGGACGACAGCTTCCACTACGTGGAGGGGCTACCTTCACGACCGGGCCCCCCGTCTCATCCCCACACGGTGACCGTAGGAGCAGGAGCCTACCTAGCCCGGCTCGCCGCGCTGGTGGCGGAGGTCGGGCTGGCCGGGCTGGAGTTCGCCTGCGGGATCCCTGGATCCGTGGGGGGAGGCGTGGCGATGAACGCCGGAGCCCACGGATGGTCGTTGGCCGATCTGGCGGAAGAGGTGGAAGTAGCCTCGGCTTTGGGTGTTCAGTGGATGCCCGCAGCGGGATTGGAGTGGGGTTACCGGTTCTGTCACATCCCTGCGGGGTCGGTGATCACCGCGGTCCAGTTGGGGCTCACGGCTGGTGACCCGGCCAGGATACTGGAGCACCACCGGTCGCTGCTTCGCGCCCGGCGTACCACTCAGCCTCGCGGCGTGCGCACCTTCGGCAGTGTGTTCAAGAACCCGCCCGGTGATGCGGCCGGCCGGCTGCTCGAGGTCGCCGGCCTCAAAGGAGTGCGGCGGGGCGGCGCCGAAGTATCCACCGTCCACGCCAACTTCGTGGTGAACCTGGGAGATGCGACCACTGCCGACATACTTGCCTTGATGAGCCTCATGCGACAGGGAGTGCACCGGACGACTGGGATCCTGCTGGAGCCCGAAGTCAGGCTCTTAGGCACGACCTTTCCCTGGGAGTCGGTCCTCGATGTTGCCCAGGGGTCGCTCGGTACCGATGGATAGGCGAGTCCGGGACCGGCGTCGCTCGATCAACCGGCAGCGTGGCCACCGGCGGGCGACTCTGTTCATCGCCCTCTTAGGCGTCTTGGTCTTGGCGGCCCTCTTCTTGTGGCTGCGCTCCTCGGACGTCTTCGCCGTCAAGCGTGTCACCGCCACCGCCGTGGAGCACGTCACTCCCAGCGAGATCTCCCGGGCTACTGCCGACGCCCGCGGCGTGAGTTTGTTACGGCTGTCTACCAGCGCGATCGCGGAACGCTTGGCCGAGTTACCCTATGTCCGGTCCGTCGAAGTCTACCGCCGTTTCCCCAATACTCTCGACATCAGGTTGGTGGAGTACGAGCCAGCGGCGCGTCTAAGGGCGGAAGACGGGGACCTGTGGCTGCTGGCCGGGGACGGACGAGCTCTGGAGAAGAGCGCTGCCACCGGATTGCCGGTGGTAGTGCCGGACGTCCATGTCTCGCCGCTGGCCGGCAAGAGAGTCCCCAACCAGATCATCGCGGCTCTTCCGGTTGCCGCTCTATTGCGGAGCGAGGATAGGGCGACGTCCCTACCTCCGGTCGACCGGATAGTCGTGTCTCCGACGGGACAGGTGACGGTGGTGCTGAAAGACGGCGCCGAACTGCGACTTGGCGAACCCGTACAACTAAAGCAGAAGTTGATGGTGGCGTCCACGATCATCGAGCAGTACTTGAGGGATGGTAAGCAGTTGGAGTATGTGGACGCACGTGTGCCCGACCGAGTGGCTGTCAACGCGAAATGAACGTGATATTGTGCTCTTTAGCAGGAATGAGCAGGCAAGGCGCGTACTGTCGAATGAACAGGCGGGTATGCGGGGTCGACCAGCTCTTGGCATGCTTCGCCGCGAATATGAAGTGGTGATTGAGGGCTTCTCACAAAGGCTCAAGTTGGAGTCCTGTGATCTGATGACTTGGGAGGTTCTGACACTATGAGCGACACCGGATCCGGCTACCTTGCGGTGATCAAGGTCGTGGGAGTGGGCGGAGGCGGCACCAACGCCGTCAATCGCATGGTCGACGCAGGACTCAAAGGCGTGGAGTTCATCGCGGTGAACACGGACGCGCAGGCCCTCCTGATGTGTGACGCGGACGTAAAGCTACACATCGGCGGGAAGATCACTCGGGGCCTTGGCGCCGGCGCGAACCCTGAAGTGGGCCGAGCCGCCGCGGAGGAGAGCCGCGACGAGATCCGGGAGATCCTCAAAGGCGCCGACATGGTGTTCGTCACCGCGGGAAAGGGTGGCGGCACGGGCACCGGTGGTGCCCCGGTGATCGCCGAGATCGCCCGCGAATTAGGCGCACTGACCGTGGGCGTGGTGACCAAACCCTTCAGTTTCGAGGGTCGAAAGCGGGCCAATCAGGCGGAGATAGGCATAGACGCCCTGGCGAAGAAAGTGGACACGCTCATCATCATCCCCAACGACCGCCTGCTGCAGGTGGTTGAGCGCCGTACCTCCATCATCGAAGCCTTCAAAGTTGCGGACGACGTGCTGCGTCAGGGGGTCCAAGGCATCACCGACCTCATCACGGTCCCCGGGCTGATCAACCTGGACTTCGCCGACGTCCGTACCATCATGCGGAACGCGGGTTCGGCCCTGATGGGTATCGGGGTGGCCAGTGGTGAGAACCGGGGAGTGGAGGCGGCCAAGTCGGCCATCTCTTCGCCGCTCCTCGAGTCTTCCATAGAAGGGGCCACAGGGATCTTGTTGAACATCAGCGGGGGCCCCGATATGGGCCTGTTCGAGGTCAACGAAGCCGCTGAGATCATCTCCAATGCCGCCGACGCCGAGGCCAACGTCATCTTCGGCGCTGTGATCGATGAATCTCTGGGCGACCAGATGCGAGTCACCGTCATCGCCACCGGGTTCGACCGGCTGCGCCAGGCGGAAAGGGAAGTCGACAGGTCGATCGAGGGTGCGGCGCCCCAACTGGCGGATATCCTTCCGGGCCAGACCAATAGGTTCGAGATGAACGACGACGTCCTCGAGATCCCGCGATTCCTACGCGATAAGGACTAGCGACCGGGGTGACGGCCAAAGACGGTGGGGGCCGCCCACGTGCGGCGCTCGGGGAGCGGATCGACCCTGAAGCTCGTCCCTGGCTGGAAGTCCGCGAGGTAGGTCCCATGACTCTCTTGGAAGCTCGCCTCCCCGGTCCGTTCCGCACGCTTTTCACTACTCGGATGGGGGGCGAGAGCGCGGGGGTTTTCGCCTCGCTCAATCTCGACCTCCGTTCAGACGATGACCCCATCGCTGTGGCCCACAATCGCGCCTACGTGGCTGGGGCGCTTCGCGACGGGGAAGCCATGACTCGAGGAGCGGGCGGCCATCGCCTGGTGAGTCCGGCTCAGGCTCATGGCCTGCGTGTGGTGGGGGCGGCGGAATACGTGCGCGATCAGGGGGGGAGTCCGTGCGACGGCCTGACCCTCCATCCCCTGCTCGATCGGGGGCTGGCCGCCCTCCTCCTGTTCGCCGACTGCGTTCCGGTCGTCCTCGCGGGTGAGGTGGACATGGCTGTGGCTCATGGCGGCTGGCGGGGGATCCTGGGAGGCATCGTGCAGCAGGCGGGGCGAGCCATGACCGGGCCGCCGGGAATGGCCGTCATCGGTCCCAGTATCGGACCGTGCTGCTTCACGGTGGGTAAGGAGGTGGCAGAGGCTTTTGCCGCCCGCTTCGGCCCGGAGGTGGTCATCGCTCCGGGAGCGCCCGGAGGGCGCGGTGATAGGCCCGGCCTGGGGGGGAACGGCCGCGCGCCGAGATGATGCCGGAAGTCCCCGGGTGGATCTATGGGGCGCCACCACCCGGGCGCTGGTGGATCTGGGCGTCAAAGAAGACCACATCGTCAACCCACGGTTGTGTACCGCCTGCAACATGGACCTCTTTTACTCATACCGCATCGAGGGCCCGGTCACCGGCCGCCACGGCTGTGTGGCGTGGGCGGTGTCGCCATGAACTCGGCCGCGGTCACGGGCCTCGAGCAGGTGCGCGCCAACCTTGCGGAGATCGAGCGCCGGATCGAGGCAGCCCGGCTGAAAGGGGGCCGGCCCCACGGTCCGCGACTGCTTGCCGCCTCTAAATTCCTTTCCGTGGAGGAGATGGTCCTGCTCCACGGGGCAGGAATCCGCCTCGTCGGAGAGAACAGGGCAGAAGAACTGGAACAGAAGTGGCGCCGGTGGAACGATGTCTTCGAGTTCCATTTCATCGGCCATTTGCAGAGCCGCAAGGTTCGGCGAGTGCTGCCCTGTGTGTCGCTGGTCCATTCTGTCGAATCGATCTCGCTCGTGGAGGAGCTTGACAAAAGAGCAGAGGCAGAGATCCGGGTCCTCTTGGAGGTCAACGTGAGTAGGGAAGAGACCAAGTATGGTATCCTCCCGGCGGCCGCGGAGGCCTTCCTGGAGCGGGCTGCGGCCTATCGGAGGGTCATGTTCGTGGGTCTCATGACCATGGCTCCTCTGGTGGACGATCCGGAGGCGACCAGGCCGTTCTTCAGAGGCCTACGCGAACTCCGTGACCGTTTGGCTGCAGTGTTCGCCGGCCGCTACGAATTCTCCGAGCTCTCCATGGGTATGAGCAACGATTACGAAGTGGCCGTCGAGGAGGGTGCGACCATCGTGAGATTGGGAAGTGCGCTCTTCTCCAACGCATAAGGAGGATGGGATGGCTGGCGGAGGCATCTGGCACAAGACGCTCGTCTACTTCGGTTTGGCCGACGAGGATGACGAGTATGAGTACGACGACGAGACTTTCACCGCGCAGCCGGACGTCGAGTCCACCTACAGAGAGCGGGCGAACGTGAGAAAGATCGAACGAAGCAGCCGCCGTCGCCAATCTACCGAGTTCGACGACATCTTCGCCGACGAGGATTACCGCGGTCAACGCGCCTCCGCAGCCGGTCAGCGCAGCGCATCTGTCCGGCCTCTGCCGGCCGCGGTCGAGCAACCCCAGGTACGCGTACACCTAGTCATGCCCAAGAACTTCAACGACGCTCAGATCGTCGCCGACAAGTTCAAGGGCGACATCCCGGTCATCCTCAACTTGCAGACCAGCGAGACGGAATTGGCAAAGAGGCTCATCGACTTCGCCAGCGGCCTCACCTATGCTCTCGATGGGGGCATGCAGCGGGTCGCCGATAAGGTGTTCCTGCTGACTCCCAAGAACGTGGAGGTCTCGGCCGAAGAGCGTCAGCGTTTGTTGGAGAAGGGCTTCTTCAACCAGTTCTAGCAATTTCGGTCTGCTGGGGCCTGGTTGGGGAGACCCCCCCGGGCCTTGCCTGCGCTCCTGTGGGTCACCGCCCCTGGTGAGACGACGACGACCTTGAGGACAGGACGGCATGGGAATCACAGTTGGAGTGGTAGGTACCGGGAACATGGGCTCCGCGCTGGTGCGGGGATGGCTCCGATCGCCCGATCCCCAGATAGATCTGCTTGTCTACGATATCGTCCAAGAGCGGGCCGGAGATCTCGGTGACGCGCAGGGCGTGACGGTGGCCGCGTCTCTCGAGGATCTGGCCAAGCGATCCGACGTCTTAATGGTGGTAGTAAAACCCAAAGATGTCGTCGCCGTGCTGAAAGCTCTGCGCCCGACCGTCACCGAAGGGAAGACCGTCGTTTCCTCAGCCGCTGGAATCACCCTGGACAGCATGCGGGCGGCTTTGGGCCCGGCACCGGCACTCTTCAGGATCATGCCCAATCTGGGGGTCGAGTTGGGGGAAGGTGTCCTCGCGCTCTCTCCTGAACCTGGCGTCGCCTCAGATGCGATCGGCGCTCTGTCTCGCCTGTTCGCCTGCATGGGAGTGGTGGAAGTGGTGCCGGAGGACACCCTCGACGCGGTGGCGGCAGTGGCCGGTTCATCCGTGGGCTTCCTGGCGCTGGCATTGGAAGCAATGGAAGATGGGGCGGTGAGGGTGGGCATGCCCCGAGCCTCCGCCCGGACCTTCGTGCGCCAGACCGCCCTGGCCACCGCCCTTCTGCTTCAGCGACACCCGGGTTCAGCTGCTGATCTAAAGGACCAGGTGGCGTCCCCTGGAGGCACCACCATGGCCGGTCTGGCCGTGCTGGAGGATCAAGGCGTCCGGGGGGCGTTCATGCGGGCAATCGAAGAGGCGACCGAGCGCGGCCGCCAAATGCGAGACGGTAAGTAGTCTCCCGTGGTTGAATAGAAGGAGACGAGGACGGGCAATCGCCCGGGAGTGGGCCATCCCCAGTGAAGGGAGAGCGAAGTGAAAGTCACGCCTCTCGATATCCGGCGTAAGGAGTTCAAGCGTTCCATGCGTGGCTACTCCGACGAGGAAGTCGATATCTTCCTTGACGAAGTGGCCGATGAGTTCGAGCGCCTGTTCCAAGAGAACATCGAGATGCACGATCGCGTGGAACGGCTCGAGGAACAGATCGCCGGGCATTCGCAGATCAAAGACGCCCTGGAAAAGACCCTGATCTCGGCCCAGTTGCAGTCCGACGAGATGAGGGCCAATGCGCGCAAGGAAGGCGAACTCGTGCTCCGGGACGCCGAGCTGAAAGCCCGCAACATCGTCAACGACTCGTATGGTGAGACCCAGCGGGTCCAACAAGCCTTGATCCAGCTGAAGCATCTGGAGGAGGACTTCCGCTTCAAGTTCCGTTCGCTACTCGAGGGCCATCTCAGGTTGCTCAACGATGCGCCGATCACGGTTCGGGGAGTTGAGGCCGCTCCGGCGAGCGACCTGGCTCCGGAGGCGCCCGCGCCCCTCGCCGAGTCAGCGCCCCTCGCCGAGTCAGCGCCGCTATCCGAGCCCGCGCCCCTCGCCGAGCCCGAGCCCGCGTCGGGCGTGTCTCACGCTGGCCCAACTGCTCCCGCGCACGTGGAGCCCGTCGATCCCTCCGTGGCCGAAGAGCCGCCGGTTTCGTGGCCGGCCGCTGAAGAACCGGAGGCCGAGTCCCCGGCCGCGGTAGCCGCCTTGACGGACGAAACGTCCTCGGGGCCGGAAGACGATACCCCCACAGAGGAAACCGAGGAGGGCGAGGCGGATCTAGACGCGGCGGAGCTGGTGGCCGAACTTGCCGGACCTGTCGGTGGGGACCCTGGGGCAGCTGCCGACGCGGCGGCGGCGGCCGTCGGTGATGTCGCCCCCGCGTTCTCCGAAGAGCCGACGGCAGACGTCGTGGCGGAGTCGACGGACACGGCTCACGAGGCTGTCGAGGAGGAACCGTCGGCACGAGGCTTCTTCTTCGGGCGGCAATTGGACGACCTCGACGACACGTTCCCCGGCGCGGACGACAAGACCGAGAAGGGTCGCGACTTCGAATGGTGAGCGTCCGGTGGTAGATCCCGCGCAGGCGGCTCCGCTCGTACGACCCGGAGCCGGGGGGCTGCTTGTCGGGGTGCGGGTCAGTCCCTCAGCCCCCCGCACAGCCGTCCGGGGCGTCTACGGCGACCGGCTCAAGGTGTCGGTGAGTGCCCCGCCGGAGGACGGTCGGGCCAACCAGGAGTTGACGGAAGCGCTGGCGAAGTGGCTTAGACTGCGGCGCGGCAGCGTGCGCGTGGAGGCCGGCCACGGCAGCCGGGACAAGGTAGTGGTTATCACGGGGATAGAAGAGGCGGAGTTGCGGAACAAGCTCGGTGGACTGCTGCAAGGAGATCACCCGAGGAGGGGAGAGTAACCTGATGGACCGCGAGGCGGTGAAACAGCAGCTTCTTGAGGAGCGTAAGCGATTGGAGGGCGAGATCGCCAATCTCGACGCCGACCTCTCGGAGTCGCTGGAGGACTCTTCCGAAGAGAGCCCCTATGATCAGCATATGGCCGAGACGGCGGGGGTCACGCTCGACCGGGAGATCGACCTCACGCTGGAGGAGAACGCGCGGGCCTCGATCTCACAGATCGACCGGGCCCTGGCCAAGCTTGAAAACGGGGATTACGGGCGTTGTGACAAGTGCGGCAAGCCGATCGGCGATGACCGGCTGCGCGCGGCCCCTTTCGCGACCCTGTGCATCGACTGCAAGCGCCTGGAGGAGCGGAACCGCTAACGCGCGGTCCCGGTCCATGAAGTTCGGGTCTCCATCGCTGGCTACCAGGCGCCGCACGATCATCAAGTGGTCGGTGCTTCTCGTGGCCATCGCCATCGCCCTGGTCGTCGATCTGGTGACCAAGAGCATAGCCGAGCAGCAGCTGGCCTTGGGAGAAACGCACAAGATCTTGCCCTTTTTCTTTTTGGAGCGCACGGTCAACAGCGGGGTCGCCTTTGGACTTCTGGGAGGCAAAGGTGCGCTCATTATCGTGGCCAACATCGTAGCCCTCCTGGTCGTCGTGTTCTACGTGAGCGTCGAGCGCCGGCCCCTCCTTGCGGGGATAAGCGGGGGGATCATCATGGGGGGGAGCCTGGGCAACCTGGTTCAGCGGGTCACCGCCGACGGGCACGTTACGGATTTTCTCAAGTTCCCGTATTGGCCGAACTACAATATGGCCGACGTCTTCATCTTCGTCGGGATAGCCGCCATCTTTCTTGGGCTGGTCCTGGAGACGGTCCGGGTGTGGAAGTCCGGGCGGCAGACTCCGGTCTCCCGCTAGTGGACCGGCAGCCCGGGGTCAGAAGCGGTCGGCCCGACGAAGCAGGCCACTATACGTTCGTGACCTCGGCGGCCGATGCCGGGATGCGACTTGACGTGGCTCTCGGGCGGCGTTCAGAACTGGGCAGCCGGTCGCGAGTGGCAGGGCTGATCCAGTCGGGAGGCGTGACGGTGGATGGGGTGCTGCGCGCCAAGAGTTTCTTGCTTGTCGAAGGCCAGACCGTGGCCGTGATCCCGCCGGAGGAAGCTCCAGTCGATCTGACCCCTGAGTCGCTGCCCGTCCCGGTGCTGTACGAGGATGAATGGCTGCTCGTAGCGGACAAACCAGCGGGGATGGCGGTCCATCCCTCCCGCGGGCACTCCTCGGGGACTCTGGTACATGCTCTCTTGGGACATGGACTGGCGGGAGGCGAGGAATTCCGCCCCGGCGTGGTCCATCGCTTGGACAAGGACACTACCGGGCTTCTCGTGGTGGCTAAGTCGGCCGAGGCGCATCGCCGCCTGGTGTCGATGATGCGCCGGCGCACCGTCGACCGCCGCTATCTGGCCCTGGTCCACGGTAACTTCGCCGTGGAGAGCGGCACCATAGAGGCGCCGGTAGGCCGCGATCCGGTGCGGCGGAAGTCGATGACGGTCGGCGGGGTGGCCGCTCGGGCAGCGCGCACCCATTTCCGCGTTCTGGAGCACCTTGGCGACTTCAGCTTGGTCGAGGTGCGTCTCGAGACCGGACGCACCCATCAGATACGGGTCCATTTCTTGGCGATCGGACACCCCGTAGCCGGGGACCCCACCTATGCCCGCCGGGACGTACTCGGTATCGGCCGCCAGTTCCTGCATAGTTACCGCTTGTCCTTCAGCCACCCGATGACCGCCCGCGAGCTTCAGTTCGAGGCGCCTTTGCCCGCGGATCTTGATGCCGCGCTTGCCCTCCTGAGAAGCGGCGCGCCGCCACGCGCTTCCGATTAAGAGCGGCCTGTGTGGGGTAAGCCTGCCTCGACGAGCCATCGGGACGCCGGTCCCCGGGGAGAAAGGTCGACCGACAAGGAGGTGTTGCGTGGGCGCGAGAAAGGCCGTCGCTGTCGAGGCCGCTACCTACAGGCGGCTGCGCTTGTGGAATCTGGGGGCGGGGGTCTCGCACCTTGCTCAAGGCGTCATCATGGTGATGTTGGCCAGTTCTTGGAGCATCCCCGTCAACACCAACTACGCGATCGCGGGAGCCGATGGACCGCCGGCCGGCGAGTCACAGACCGTCCAGCTTGTGTTGGTCCGATTGGGACTGGCGGTCTCTGTGTTCTTGTTCATGTCGGCCATAGCCCATTTCGCCGTCTCTGCGCCGGGTATCAACGCGTGGTACGTGCGCAATCTCAAGAACCACGTCAACTACGCTCGCTGGATCGAGTACGCCTTCAGCGCCTCGTGGATGCTGGTGCTGATCGCCATGTTATCGGGGATGTACGACCTGTCGAGTCTGATCTTGTTGGGCGTACTCAACGCCACCATGCTGCTTTTCGGGCTGCTCATGGAGCACTTCAACAAGGCCAAGGAGAAGGTGGATTGGCTGCCGTTCTACTTCGGCTGTATTTCCTGGGTGGTGCCCTGGGTCACGGTCTTCCTTTATTTCACGGGGGCTCAGGGGCCGGACGGCAGCGGTCCTCCCGCCTTTGTCTACGGGATCGTGATCTCGCTCTTCGTCTTCTTCAGCGTCTTCGCCCTCAACATGGTGCTGCAGTACAAACGCTGGGGCAAGTGGAAAGACTATCTCTTTGGGGAGAAGGTCTACATCATCCTCAGCCTCACCGCAAAGGCCGTGCTGGCCTGGCAGGTGTTCGCAGGCACTCTCGGCTGACCGCGGGGACCGAACGGGCAAGGTCGACCGGGCGAGGCGTGGAGTCTCGCCCGGTCTCCCTTATGCACAGCGCGCTCGGTGTTAGACTTCTCGGACCGTGAACGAGACGAGCGATAGACAGCCCCCTGACCCCGACGCCGGAGCTCCCACCGTGGCGTTCTTCGATCTCGACGGGACCTTGGTCATCGGCCAGACTCAGGCGCTCCTGGTCAAGTTCCTTCACGGGGCCGGGGTGGTCAGCCTGCCCTTCCTGCTGGCGACCGGTCTGTGGTTTCTCGCCTACGAAGCCGGGTTGGTAAAGGTGACCCAGCAGTCCCGAGAGAAAGGGGCACAGGTGCTCAAAGGGCTCACGGAGCCGGAGGTAGAGCGTCTCATGATCCGTTTCACCGACGAGATCATGGTCCCCAGGCTGCATCCGGCAGCCTCGAGCGCGCTCGCAGAGCATCAGGCCACGGGCGACCGGGTGGTGGTCCTATCGGCCGCGCTGGAACCGGTTGTCAAGGCCCTGTGCCGGCGGCTGAGCGTCGTCGACTACGTCGGGGCTGAGTGTGAGGTCGACAAAGAGGGCGATAGGGGGAGCTACACGGGCCGGCTGGCCGGGACGATGCCCTACGGCGACGAGAAGGCCCGAGTCGCAGCAGGCTTCATGAGGCGTTGGGGCGCCGAACCCTCCGATTGTTGGGCCTACGCCGATCACGACACCGATCTTGCTCTTATGCAGTCGGTCGGTCATCCCGTGGCCGTCAACCCCAAACCGGCTCTCTTGGCCATCGCGAAGGACGCCGGTTGGCCGATACTCCCTGGGCTCTAGTCGCACGACACCGAGGAGGCGACACATGGCTGAATTCGGCAGCGTCGGCGACGGTGGGCGCGATCATCGGTATCGATCACTTCGGGGCATCAGCTCCTGCCACAGTACTGTAGCGGGAGTTCGGTATCACCGCCGACAACGTGGTAGAAAGCGCTCTCAAGCTGATCAAGGCCGGGGGTCAACGCAGGTTGCTGCAAAGGGCCTGTGCCCCGGCAGAGAAGGGAGGGATTCGTGGCTCGCAATCCGTTGGCCCGGCTAGGGGGATTCGGGCAGAGTGTCTGGTGCGACGACATCGGCAGGGATCTCCTGTTGGAGGGCCGCCTCAAGACCCTCATCGAGAATGACGGGGTCTCCGGTGTCACCTCGAACCCCACCATCTTCCACAAGGCCATAACCCGGGGCGCGAGTTACGACCGGACGGTGGCCGCGCTGGCCTCGGCGGGGGCGACCACCGGCGAGATCATGGAGGCGCTCATGGTCGAGGACATCCGGCTCGCGGCAGACCAGTTGCATCCGGTCTATGACGCGACATCTTCCCGGGACGGCTGGGTGAGCATCGAGGTGGCGCCGGCCCTGGCGTACGACACCCAGGGCACGGTGGCGGAGGTCAAACGCACGAGAGCTTTGGTCGACCGGCCGAACGTTCTGGTGAAGGTGCCGGCTACCGAGGAGGGGGTAGTCGCGGCGCGGGATCTCACCGGCTGGGGGTACTCGATCAATGTGACGCTGATCTTCTCGTTGGAACGGTACCGCGAAGTCATGGAGGCCTATCTGTCCGGTCTGGAAGCGTTGCAGGCCCGCCGGGCGGCCCGGGAGGACGTCCCGGAGTTGAAGGACGTACACAGTGTGGCCAGCTTCTTCGTCAGTCGGGTGGACACTGCAGTGGACAAGCGTCTCGATGCCCTGATCCGAGACGCGCAGGCGTCCGGCCGAGATCCGGCGGCGTTTGTGGCCCTCCGGGGCAAGGCTGCGGTCGCCAATGCCAAACGGGCCTATCAGCTCTTTGGAGAGACCTTCTCCGGTGCCCGCTGGGGGGCGCTCCGGTCGCAGCGGGCCACAGTCCAGCGCCCGCTCTGGGCCAGCACCAGTACCAAGGATCCCGCATACAGCGACGTCCTCTATGTTCAGGAGTTGATCGGACCGGACACGATCAACACCATGCCCCTCAACACCATGGACGCCTTCCGCGACCACGGGAGACCCGCCGAGACCGTGACCGTCGCCCCGCAGGAGGCGACCGGCGATCTGACAGCACTCGAAGCGGCAGGGATCAGCATGGATGAGGTCACCGCCCAGCTGGAACGAGAAGGGGTAGGAGCGTTCGCCGAGTCGTTCGAGGCGCTCCAGATGGCCCTGGATGAGAAAAGACGGGCGCTGTGGCGGGAAGACAAAGAGCCGTGACCGTTGTTTGATTCGACGGCTCAACGGTGAGGTAGACGGTATGGCCGCCATCGTTCTCCCGGATAACCCCTTCCGAGAGGGTCTCGATCTCCGTCGGGTAGCGGAGCCATCGACGGTGGTCATCTTCGGCGCGACCGGAGATCTGAGCCGGCGCAAGCTCCTTCCCTCCCTGTACGTGATGCACCAGCAAGGGGTCCTGCCCCCCGGATTCTCCCTGGTCGGTTTTGGCCGGCGCCCTTGGCAGGAT